>JBGUUT010000111.1:0-32671 GCA_045133795.1 Spirochaetota bacterium | reverse complement strand
ATGTGTTCCAGCTAAATGGAACGATGTGTTCCAGCTAAATGGAACGATGTGTTCCAGCTAAATGGAACGATGTGTTCCAGCTTCGGTGAATGTACGCTGTACATGACAGAAGCATTCCTATCGGAAATACTTCTGTCACATATTTCATATGTTCACCATTGCATACCGCATTTCCCCCTCTAAAGCAGGCTTTTGTGGTTCATCCTCTTTTTTTCCAAGCATGTCACCGCTTCTTTTTTTAATATTTAGAAATTATCTTTTGTATTTCCGAAAAGATTTCCCCCAGCATTTCTTCCTTCTTTTTATCGGTCAATTTGTGTGACGATGTTACCACCGGTTTTTCATCTTCACCTGCATACAAAAAAGACCACGCCGGAACTTCCAAAACTACAGATAATTTTTCTATCATTTCTATTGAAGGAAACTTTCGCCCTGTTTCAATTTCGCTAATATAATTTGTCGCCGTTTCGCACTTTTCCGCCAATTCCTGCTGGCTTAACTTATTTTTAGTCCTGTAAAGCTTAATATTTTTACTGAAAATCTCTCTTAACGTCATAATACTAATGCTATCAGCAATATTTTATAATTGACACAAGCTAATGGCTATGATAATAAATATAGCTACAAGCTTGTATTTGTATGAAATATATATCTAAAAGGAGAAAATGTTATGAGGAAATTAACAGTATTGATCACAATGTTGGTAGGCATAATGTTTAATGCTATTGCCAATGACTTTGCGACACAAGGAAAAAGTGTCGCAGTTTTACCGTTTGTAGTGAAAGGGAATTTTGATGCTTTATATGCAGAGGTTGCATTGGACAATTTTACAATGGAATTAACAAAAAATGAGGCATATCAAGTTATACAAGGAGCTAAACTTGATAAAGCAATGAAGCAATTGAAAATTCAGAATGGTGACAATTTTGATGAAGCAAATGCAATTGAAGTCGGAAAACTTACCGGAGCAGAAATTGTTGTAATCGGGGTGATAACTGCATTAAAAAGTCAAACTGTAGTGAATATTCGCGGAATCAATGTAAATACCGGTATTGACGAGTTTGCAGAAAGAGAATTTATTAAAAGTCAAGAACAATTATTAACAGTAGCTGAAAGTATGGCAAAGAAATTTTCCAAAATTTCCGCTAATCAAGATTATGCAGACAATAAAAAACATCAAGAAGTTAAGCCTGTAGATTTTTCAATTAGAGAAGATTTAGCTGATAATGATGATGAAGATTTCGCCGGAAATGATGAAGAATCCGTTTTAACAGAATCACAAGAAAGATTTGTACAAAAGTTTTTCAACTTAAAATTAGGAATTGACCCATTTGATATGAGTAAACAAGATATAAGAAAAGTATTTTGGAAACATAAAAAGCTTTTAGGTAGCGGTATAGCATTATCTATCTTGAGTGGTGTTTTCCTTATACCGGGTGTGATATTTATGGCAACAGGAATAATCTTTCCTATGCTCTTTTTGCCGATTGGGGGAGCTATTCTAGCCGGTGCTATTACTATGGGATGTTGTAGTATCATTCCGTTCATGGCGGCTTCAAAAGTGACAAAAGTCGTAAAAACTATTCACGGAGAATCTTTGATGAGGCTGTATTCTAAAACTTTCAAGAAAAAGGCTGCAAATGATTATGAAAATAAAAACATTGAAATTGCATTGTTAGGTTGTAGTTTCTAAATATAAAAGGAGAAAGTTTTATGAATAAAAGGTTGGTTGTATTAATCGCTGTATTGGGTGGTGTAATGTTTAATATAACTGCTAATGACTTTGCAGCACAAGGAAAGCGAGTTGCGATTTTACCGTTTATGGTAAAAGGTAATTTTGATGCTTTATATGCAGAGGTTGCACAAGACAATTTTACGACAGAACTGACAAAGTGCAATTGGTATCAAGTTGTAATGCGTTCACAAGTTAGTAAAGCGATGAAAGATTTGAAAATTCAGAATGGAGATAATTTTGATGAGGCCGGTGCGATGGAAATCGGAAAACTCGCAGGTGCACAAATCGCAGTAATGGGAGAAATCATTGCACTGAAAAGTCAAACTGTAGTAAATATTCGCGGTATTAATGTGGAATCCGGTATTGCGGAGTTTTTGGAAAGAACATTTTTAAAAAGTGAAAATGAGTTGTTGGTATCTGTAGAAAATATAGCAAGAAAAATTTCCGGGTTAGAACCTAAGGTATCAAACAAGCAGCAACCGAAGACTCCGGATTTTTCAGCTAATGAAAAAGTTGCTACCAAAAAAGTAACCAATAAAAAGTCTAAATCTACAAGAAATAATCTTGAGCCGACACTGACAGAAGCAGAGAAGGCTTTTATTAGAAAATTCTACAGAGTGAAATTAGGAATTAATCCGAATAACATTTTGACATGGTGGCAAGAAAAAAGAGTGAAAGATGAGATGAATAAGTATAATAGTGTTGCTGATGCATTTTTATGGACAGGGATTACTTTTTTGGGTACAGGAGTAGTTAGTTTATCAATGATGACACTGGCTTTTGTAGACTTTATAGATACGGCAATTATTTGTGCGGTTGTTGGAACTATTGCAGGTATATTTGCGGGAGTGGGTCTTATTGTAGGATTATGTAGTATTCCTTACTATGTATATGCTTCTAAAATAAAAAAGACTTTCTATTATATTCAGAATAATTCTTTTAGAGGCAGCAATTTTACGTCTACCGGTAATGAAAAGAAAGGTTTTGATGTGGCGTTATTGAGTTGCAGTTTTTAATTTCAGTTTTTTTGCTCGTGTATGAGTCATAAATAAATTTTAATTCTGTCCGCAATGACATTAATCAACGAAAGGAAAATTATTTATGAATAAGAAAATTGTTTCTATTTTATTGTTTTTATCACTGTTAAGTTTGTGTTTTGGACAAACTAGTAGTAATGCAGATATGGAAAAATTTGTTAGTGAATATGAAACTGTTGCTTCCAACTTGGCAATAATGGTCACTAATATGGAGAGTTTACTCAATTTAGGAGATGTTAACAGTGCAAAAAATATCATGGAGCAATACAAAGCTTTGCAAGAATGCGTAAATACACTTCAAACACAATATTCATTGTATATGAATGATATCGTTAGTAATCAAAATTACACAGACAGAATATTGAAAGCTACTGAAAAAATGTCAACTGCGTTGGCAAAACTACAAACTTTTGCTTCAAAATTATAATAATCTTACGTTAATATTTTAACAAAGCAGAATTACGGCATGGCTTTTAGTCGTGCCTTTTTTGCTTTTTAAATATTTACAGTTTTAATCATATTACTTCACCCTTTATTTGCGGTGGCTCGTTTTTTGTATTATTGCATATTTCAAAACTATGAATGGTAAAGAAAACGAAGAAATTGTAAATGTCAACTTAAGATTAGCGTATCTTTTGCGTTCTTTAAGGAAAAAGAATAACTGGACACAAGAACATTTATCGGAAATTTCAACTATAGATTACAAACATATTCAACGCCTGGAAAGTACCAAATACAATAAAGACTTTAGATTTTCTACGTTAAAAAAGTTATCAAACGCCTTTGAGATTGAACTTTTAGATTTTTTAAAATACATACTTTCAGATGAAACTTACATTTCAGAAAAAATTGATTCAAACTGGGGAAAAGTCGCTGAAGCTCCCAAAAAATACAAGCCGTAAGCTTTTTTTGCTTACATATTTACCGGCAATAATTCACGTGAAGAAGTAAAACAATACAAAATCGAATATATAATCAATAAGTGGCTTGAAATAATTCACTGATTAACAGCAAAAAATCTCTGATTTACCGTTTATTCTATAAATACAATAAATTTTCTTTTAAGAAATGTCGCAATTATCTAGCAATAAATATCTGTAAATGTTATACACAGCCTGATACTTAAAATAATTAGGAAGTGTGCAAATGAAAAAAACAGCAATATTTATCGCTTTATTTTTTGTCGGAATCTGTGCATTTGCAGAAGAATTATCTGTGAATACATTTATGACTCAAGAACAAATTGACCGAGTAAAAGCCGGAGAAATTATTACAAGAATGTATATCAAATTCGACCAACATAAAGAAGCTACCGACCTGGATTTACCGGTTCCGTCTACTTCTTATGCTCCGGTTAATTATAAAGATTATCAAATGATTACGGACGAAAAAGCATTTTTACCTTACGAACTTACGGAAGAAACAAAAATGACTTTTTATAATACAATCAATGATGCAAATAAACTTACCGGAATGCAATATTATTCAAGAAAAGCCGATGAAGTAAAAACTTTGGTTATCAATGCTTATCCGACTACAAAAAAATGGATAAAAATTAAAAACCAACAACCACTTACTGAAATACAGCCGCATATTACCGGATATTTCCGTCAAAAAGACAATAAATTCGGTTTACTTTCTTTCCAATCTGACTTGTATAATGAAAGAAACAATTTTGTTTTAGTAAATACATGTAAAACTCCGATTCCGTTTATTTGTTTTTCTGACGAATATAAAACTGTTACTTATTTTATATATGACGAAGAAGCAAAAGGATTTTATATTTATACAGCATTCCTTCTTGTAATTCGTGCAGATTCTTTCCTTAACGGAAAAGGGCTCATGACATTAAATCCGACAACTTTTTCTAATCGTTTGAGAGCTGCTACAACTCACATCGGGATTTTGTTGGGACAAAAAGATTGGGCTGACAAGAAAAATCCTTGGGATTACAGCAAATTAAGAAGCGGCGGATATAGAAATTATTAAGCGGATAAAAGAATGAAACAGAAAACATTTTTAATTTTTATTCTACTCATTTTATGCAGCGTTGTTTACGCCAATGAAACAGTAGCTCCGGAAGTACCGGAAAATGTCGAAGTTCAAAAGGAAACATCACTAGAAGATGAGCTGCTTTCTATGAAAGTTCATGAATCATTCGATGCTCGTTTTGATTCTCCGGCAAAAAAGTTCTACTTTTACAAAGGCGGCGTAGCAATTACCGAGAAAGAATTTGAAACAATCGTAGACGATCCGGCACTTGCAGAAAACAGAAAAAAGCTTCGTCAGACTAAAATTACCGGTTTTTCTACCGTAGGGATTTTAGGTGGTTTAAGCGTTTGTTTTATGATTCCGTCTTTGGTATTTATCATCAGTCAGGCGAATAGTACGTGGAAGGAAAAAGGCTATAATACTTGGCTTGATTATTACAACAGCGAATATACTTATGTATTTTTGCCGGGATTAATAAGTATCGCTTTGACGGGCGTGTTTGTTGTAGCAACATTATTTGCTGTGGCGTTTACACTTTACGGAATCCACAAATATTCAAGTAATGAAACATTGTATCAAACCGTAATAAAACGCTACAATTTGAAAATGCAACAAAAATATCAACTTCAACCTAATATTGACGTAAAAGTTGATGGTGAAAATAACGAAACATTGGAATTGTCAGTCAAAATGAGATTATAATCAATAAAGCTGTCTTTGATTTTTTCAGAGCAGCTTTTTTATTTTCCAAAAGGTTCACACAAAAAATCAAACTTGAAAATCGTGTATCATAATGATATAAAAACCAATTATTTTATAAAAAATAAAGAAAAAATCCGGGAGTTTCACATGGAATGGAAAGATGCAGAAAAATCGATAAACTTTCCTAATGCAGAGAAAGAAATCATCAAAAAATGGGAAAAAGATAATACATTTGAAAAAAGTCTTGCACGAAACAAAGGTCGCAAGGAATTCGTAATATATGACGGGCCTCCGTTTGCAACCGGTTTGCCTCATTACGGGCATATTTTACCCGGAACAATAAAAGATATTGTACCAAGATACCAGACAATGAAAGGTTACTATGTACCTCGTCGCTGGGGATGGGACTGTCACGGATTACCTGTAGAAAATCTTATCGAAAAAGAACTTGATTTAAACAGTAAAAAAGAAATTCTTGCTTACGGTGAAGATAAATTTAACGAAGCTTGCCGTGCCAGTGTTTTAAAATATGCTGATGAATGGGAAAAATCTGTAACCAGAATGGGACGTTGGGTAGAATTTAAAGGTTCTTACAAAACTATGGATGCCGACTTTATGGAAACGATTTGGTGGGTATTTAAAACATTGTGGGAAAAAGGTCTCATTTATGAAGGTTTTAAAATTTTACCTTATTGTTGCCGTTGTACGACTCCGCTTTCAAACTTTGAGACAAATCAAGGTTATAAGGATGTTCAAGACCCGGCTGTAACCGTAGCATTTCAGTTAAAAGACCAGCCGGATACTTATATCTTAGCTTGGACTACAACTCCGTGGACTTTACCTTCTAATACCGGTTTAGCTGTCGGAGAAGAAGTTGACTATATAAAAGTTGAAGATAACGGAAAATATTACATTATGGCAGAAGCTTTAGTCGGACGTTATTATAAAAATCCGGAAGAATTAAAAGTCGTAGCCAAAATGAAAGGACCGGAACTTGTGGGATTACATTATGTTCCGTTGTTTCCATATTTCGCTTCATTAGAAAATGAGGGAGCTTTCCGTGTAGTTATCGGTCATCATGTAACTGTAGAATCCGGAACCGGTATTGTTCATATTGCTCCGGGATTCGGTGAAGACGATGCCGAAATCGGACGAAAAGAAGGACTTCCAGCTCTTTGTCCTATCGATGCAGAGGGAAAATTTGTTGCCGAAGTTACAGATTATCAAGGCGAATATGTAAAATCTGTAGATAAAGCTATCATCAGAAGATTAAAAGACGAAGGCAAACTTGTAAAACAAGAAACTTATCAGCACTCATATCCGCACTGCTGGCGTTGTGACCAACCTTTGATTTACAAAGCCGTTTCAAGCTGGTTTGTAAGTATCGATAAAGTTAAAGAAACAATGATTGCCGCTAATCAAAAAGTTAGTTGGTATCCGGAACATATTAAAAACGGTCGATTCGGAAAATGGCTCGAAGGTGCTCGTGACTGGGCTATCAGTCGTAACCGATATTGGGGTTCTCCTATTCCGGTTTGGAAATGTCCGGATTGCGGTGAAACAATTTGTGTAGGAAGTATCCAAGAACTTTACGAGCTTTCAGGCGTGAAACTTGATGATTTACACAAACATTTCGTAGACAAAGTAACTATTCCATGTAAATGCGGAAGCAAAATGCACAGAGTGGATGAAGTATTAGACTGCTGGTTTGAGTCCGGTTCTATGCCTTATGCTCAAAATCATTATCCTTTTGAAAATAAAGAAGCATTTGACGCTACATTCCCGGCAGATTTTATCGCCGAAGGTTTGGACCAGACTCGCGGATGGTTCTATACATTGACAGTTTTGGGTGCTGCATTATTCGGTCAAAGTCCGATGAAAAATGTAGTTGTAAACGGACTTGTATTGGCTGAAGACGGACGAAAAATGTCAAAGCGATTGAAAAATTATCCGGAAGTAGACTATGTATTTGACAAATACGGTGCAGATGCATTGCGTTTGTTCCTTATGAATTCTGCAGCAATAAAAGCCGGTGAGTTATTGTTCAGTGAAAAAGGCGTTGAAGATGTAATCAAACGTTATCATTTACCTTTATGGAACACTTATTCATTCTTTGTTACTTATGCAAAAGTTGATAACTGGGATCCTAAAGCTCAAGATAACAATTACAAAAATCCGCTTGATATTTGGTTACAAAGTTATACCGAAAAGTTGGCTACAGATTGTGATAAAGCGTTGGGTGAATATGATTTCCAAACAGCAATTCGTTCATTGTACGATTACATTGACAATCTTACAAACTGGTATGTTCGTCGTTCACGTCGCCGTTTCTGGAAATCTGAAGATGATATGGATAAAAAACAAGCATATACAGCATTGTACAATGCGTTAATTATTTTCTGTAAGGCTGCGGCACCTATAGCTCCGTTCCTTTCTGAAAAAATTTATGACGCATTGCGAACAGAAGATATGCCGGAATCAGTTCATTTATGTGATTATCCTACAGGCGATGCTTCTAAACGTGATTTAACCGTAGAACGAGAAATGGAACTTGTTCAGCGTGTAGTAGAAATGGGACGTTCTTTACGTGCAAAAGTGGGAATTAACTTACGTAAACCGTTGAATGCTGTTTATTTAATCACTCGAAACCAAGAAGAAATGGATTTGATGAGAAAGATGGAAAGCATTGTTAAAGAAGAGCTTAACGTTAAGAATGTTGTCTATGAAACTGAAGAAGAAAAACTTGTTTCATTGTCATGCAAAGCTAACTTCCGTGTTCTCGGTAAAAAAGCCGGTAAGAGCATGAAAGCCGTAGCCGCTGTTATTGCCGGTTTCGGTGCGAAAGAAGCAACTATGATAGAAACAGGAACTCCGGTAACTGTAGAAGCTGACGGCAATACTTTTGAATTAACTGCTGAAGATGTTATCATCGACAGAAAGGAAAAAGAAGGTCTTACTGTACAAAACGAAGGAACATTAACAATTGCTCTTGATACAAATCTTACTCAAGAATTGATTGATGAAGGTATTGCAAGAGAGTTTATTCGTGCAGTTCAAAACTTACGAAAAGAACGCAATTTTGATGTTACCGACAGAATTAAAATTATTTACGAAGCAAGTGAAAGTATAAACAATGCCGTTGATAAAAATGAAGCAATCATTAAAAATGAAACTCTGGCTGTAGAAATTGTAAAAGCTACTCCGGAAAATGTTGCAACAGCAGATGTTGACGAAGAAAACATAAAACTTGATGTAGTAAAAGCATAAGTTTATATATGCAAAAGGACGACTTCATAAAAAGTCGTCCTTTTTTATTAATTTATTTTACAAAATATCAGTCTTTCATCTTCTAAAATTGCTAAATCCGGCAATATTGTTTATATATAAGCCATGCAAACTATTAACACTATCAATCAATTTTTAACTGAATTATTAATGAGTTCTCCTGTTCCGGATTTCGGATACAACGGAATTCAAGTAGAAAATACCGGCGAAATAAAGAAAATCGCCTTTGCCGTAGATGTTTGTGAAGAAACAATAGAAAAAGCTATTTCTGCAAACTGTAATTTACTGATTGTACATCACGGTTTATTTTGGGGAAAAGATTTACCGATTACCGGCGGACATTATCGTCGCCTAAAAGCGTTACTGGAAAATAATATCGGTCTTCTGGCTTATCATCTTCCTCTGGACGGACACGCTGAAGTGGGAAATAATGCTCAAATCTTAAAAAAACTCAACGCTTCAAACTTTAAGCCTTGCGGCTTTCACAAAGGATTTGCAGTAGGATATATCGGCGAATTAGCCGCCGCAAAAACAGTTGACGATATTGCTAAAACATTAGAAATTCCCCACGACAGCTTAAAAATATTGCCATTCGGAAAAAAAGAAGTCACTAAAGTCGGCGTTCTTTCCGGCGGCGGCGGACATTATTTCCAAGAGTTTGTCGATGCCGGAGCTGAAGTTTTTATTACCGGAGACGCAGAACATATTTTGTATCACGCTGCAAAAGAACAAAATGCCAACATTATATTCGGCGGACATTATCATACCGAAATATGGGGTGTTCTTGCGTTGCAAAAATTGCTTTCAGAAACATTCTCTGTCGAAACAGAATTTATTAATGCACCTACCGGGTTATAATTTTATTCATCATTTAAGGAGTTTTCCATGAACAACAAACCTTCTATTTCGATTATCGGAAGCGGTGTCGGCGGTCTTTTTGCCGGAGCACTTCTTGCAAAACACGGTTTTAAAGTAAACGTATTTGAAGCTCGCCCGCAAATCGGAGGCTATCTCACCAGTTGGAAACGTGGAGATTATCTGTTTGAATCTTCAATGCATGAATTAAACGGTTTTTACCCGGATGATTTAAAATTACGAACTTTTCGTTATCTCGGTATTTTTGACAGAGTAAAATTTATTCCGGTTTCATCGCCTTATACTTCTGTATTTAAAGATGGCTATAAATTTACATTGCCGCATAGTTTTGATGAATATGCCGAAAAATTGACACAAGAATTTCCGGAAGATAAAAAAGAAATCATAAAAATTATCAACAAGATTAAGAAGATGTCATCACAAGTCGCCGGATATTTGCAAGAACCGGATTTTTTGACGGCAATGAAAAACACTCCTGTAAAATATCCGATGTTGATTCCCGGTTGTTTTCAGACATTAGCCGGTCTTGTAAAAGGAATCAAAAATCCTAAAGCCAAAACAATTCTTACACAATTGTTTTGCTATTACTCTGACAACACCAACAAAATGAATATTTTGTATTTCTCTATGCCGACTTATTCATATTTCAACGAATCTTATTACATAAAAGGTACTTCCAGTACATTTTCTAATGCATTGGCTGACATTATTCGTGAAAACGGCGGTACTGTAGAAACAAATAAGAAAGTAACAAAAATACTTTTTAACAATAAAAAAGCCTGCGGCGTAGAAATTAACGACGGAAAAGAAACTCATTTGTCTGACTTAGTAATTTGTAATTCCTCTTTGATTTCAACATTCCGCAATATTATCGATAAAAAAAATTTCGGCGGAATTTGGAGAGCTCATGCATTAAACATGATTCCTTCAACATCGCTTTTTGTCGTATATTTAGGATTAAAAACTACTCCTGAAAAATTAGGAATCAAAGAATATTGTTATATAGTCAATGAAAATGATGATGTAAGCAAAGTTACTAAAAAATGCAGAAAGTTTTTCCCACACGAAAAGCGTCCGATATTTTTTACTTCATATATGCTTGATAAAGATATGATGAAAGACGGACGATTCACGGCTTCGTTATGTATCACAGATAATGAAAAATATTGGGAAAAATATAAAAACGATAAAGAAGCTTATCGTGCAGAAAAAAAACGAATTACAGAAAACTTGATAAATCGAATAGAAGAACACTTCCCCGGATTTAAAGACAGCATAGAAGTTGTAGAAATTGGAACACCGCTTACAATGAAGAGATTTACTTTAAATGACGGCGGTGCAGTTTACGGTGCGGCACAGGAATGGGCTCAAACAAATCTGTTCCGTTTTCCTAACACATTTCATAAAAAGAACTTGTATTTCTCTAGTGCATGGGTAACTCCCGGCGGCGGAACTTCCGGTGCGTTAATCAGTGCTATCGGTTGTGTAAGTAAATTATTAGATTATTACGGAATAAAAAAAGAATACGATGATTTTGCACTTCCTATGCCTGTTCCCGGTGACAATCGCCCTGAAAACGTCAGATGAAACGCTACAAAATAAAGAAGGAAACAGAGCTTTATCCGCACGTAAAAAAATGGTTCGAAGATAAAGGCTACACTGTTCATGCAGAAGTAAAAGATTGCGATTTAACAGCCGTAAAAGATGACGAATTGATAATCGCCGAGTTTAAACGAGGATTAACAATCGAACTTTTACTTCAAGGTGTTGCACGCCAAAAATCTGCCGAAAACGTCTATATTGTAATCCAAAAGCCGCCGGTAAAATATCGTAAGCTTTTGGATATTTTATATATCTTAAAAAAACTAGACTTAGGGCTTTTATTAGTTGATTTTGAAGATTCTGAAAATGCAGAAGTTGAAGAAGCTTTAGCTCCGAAACAATCTTCACGAGTAAATAAAAACTCACGCAAACGGCGAATGATTGTAAAAGAATCCGCATTACGTGCCACTGACGGAAATTGCGGCGGCAGTAATCAAAAAAAACTTCTCACTCTTTACCGAGAACGTTCCATTTTTATCGCTTGCTGTTTAGAAAAGTTCGGCGAATTATCCCCGGAAAGTTTACGTAAACTCGGAAGCAGTAAACGCAGAACAGGAACAATCTTAAGTGCTAATTTCTATGGTTGGTTTACCAGAATTAAACGCGGGTTATACTGCCTTTCCGATGAAGGAAAAGAAGCTTTGATAACCTTTTCTGACACAGCAGACTTTTTCCGCAATAAGTTAAAAGATATTGATAAAAAGCCGATTTAGAACATTGGAGAAATAGCTATGATTCAACATAAAGTTTGTGCATCTTGCAAAGGATGTTGCCGCTACGAAGATTATGAAGTTACTGAATTTTCAGAAGAAACACTTCAACAACACTTCTGTTTTAATCGCCATTTATCACAAACTTTTTTTCCGTTTGATAAACAAAAAAACAAATTCATTATGGGGAAATTCTGCCAACACTACAATAATTTTAATTGTGATATTTACAATACTGACGCTTTCCCTTTTGTTTGTGCGACATATCCGTTTTTTATAATTACGAAAAAAAAGTTATTAAAACACGATAATACTTTCTGTCTGGCAATAGACAAAAATTGTCCGCATTGGGAGCTTTTTTTAGAACAGGCAAATAAAGTCGATGAAATAATAAAAAAATATCTGGATAAAGATTTGCCGATAGATTTTTTCCCGTTAAAAAAAATGAAATCTCTCGGTTATCGTCTGACACTGTTAGATACCGAACTTCCTTCAATTTCATAAAAGGATAAAAAATGAAACAATATCAAGCCGCTATTATAGGAACCGGACGAATCGGTTTTTTACTTGGGAAAGATCGCAGACGCGAACAACCCGCTGCACATACAGCAGCTTTAAATGCAAACAAACGAATTAAACTTATTGCCGGTTGTGACATTGACGGAACTCGTCTTACATTATGGCAAAAGGAAAATCCTCAAGCTAAGATTTTCGGACATATTGACAGTCTTTTATCTGAAACATCTGCAGACATTATAACTGTAGCCGTAAATGAAGATGCTCATTTATCAACAACTTTAAAAGTTTTAAAATCGCGTCCTCGTTTAGTAATACTTGAAAAGCCGGTAGCCTTAAATAGTGAGGAAGCATATAAAATCAAAGAAATCAGTACACAATTACAAGTTCCGGTGATGATTAATCATGAAAGGCGTTTTTCTAAAGATTATCAACTTGTGAAAAAACTTATAGAAAATAATAAATTAGGTAATTTACAATTAATTCGCGGCTCTCTTTGGTCGGGAATGCGTGTATATTCTGCTTCACAAGAAGCTTCCGGTGCATACAGTTTGATTCACGACGGTACACACCTTGTAGATATCGTTCAATATTTACTAGGAAGACAATTAGAAAATCCGATAGTTTCAAATATTATTCGAGATAATGACAATTCCGTGCGACAAGCTGAAGTTAATTATCTACTTGATGATATCGGCATATCACTTACATTTTCCGGACGGTGCAAATATTTCGGTTTTGATTTAGAATTGCGTTTCAGTGAAGGACGAATCCTCATCGGAAACGGCTTGTTTCAAGTTGAGACAAAAAAAGAATCACCTTATTATTCCGGCTTTTTCTCTTTGTTAAAAAATCGAAAATATAAAGCTGCTCATAAAAGTGGTTATTTTTCTAACATGGTACAAAACGCCGTTGATTTTTTGGATAATAAATCACCTTTGATTTCTACACTTGATGACGGAATAAACACACTCAAAGCTCTTGAAGATATAAAAAAACATTTTATTTAATAAAGGATACTATTATGAAAAAACTTTTTCTTATAACTGCAATCATCATTTTTTCATTGTTTAGTTCTTACGCAATAAGAAACTTCGGATACTCCACGCTTCTTTTAATGGTTGAAGAAACTGAAAACAGCACCTTTGAAGCACAAAAAGAAACTCCGATTTTTGATGGGATTATTGACCATTTATGGGACACTGACATTCTTTTTTTTGATATGCAAATAGATAAACCCATTACCGAACGAAACGGAGCATTAGACCCAGTACCGTTTATCGGAGAAGCAAAATTCAGCGGTGCCGATATGGTACTTATCATAAAAATTGATTACAAATTTACCGACGAAAACGGCACTGCCGAGTTCTCGTTAAATGAAATCCCTTATGCCTACTATTCCCTTACCAATTACAAAGTAGTTAAAAGCGGCTGTACTAAAATAAATATGACAAAACGTTTTAATTCCAGAAAAAAGCGAGAAATATTAAAAGAAATCGGCAAAGAAATAGGTGCTGTTATAGAATAATCTTGTAACATTGCATATTTTAATTTCTGCAATATAAATGAATAGAGTTAAAGTACTTAGTTGCACAACTAAGTACTTTAAATATTGTAATAAAATAAAGTAATTTTTATCTCTTCAACGTGTTTTTTGCAAAATTAGGCAATTGAACATTATCAAAAAACGATCTCAAGAATAAACTCAATTCCGGCAAAATATTTTTAACTTCCATTCTGTTAAAATCTGCCTTATCTCTTTCATCTACAATTTGATATGACACTTCTCTTTCCGGCTCAAGAAGAATTGTATCTCCATCTTCCATTGCTTTATCAATAACCTCTACAAATTTTAAAACCTTTTCAAAGAATTCTGTCACCTTCGAAATCAGAACATGTTTTTCATGTTTTAATTTTTCTTCATAAAGCGAACCTTGTTCTTCACCTTTTACGTATGCCGCATTATTAACATCGTCCTGATAATTTTTAAAATCTTTTTTCAGGATATCTGCAATCAACAAGAAATCATCACGTTTTTTTCCGGCGTCAAATCTTAACTTAAAGTTTTGAGGTGTCAAACAAGGATAAAATTGATTTTCAAAATAATGAAAATATGAAAAAAGTAAGTCAGCCTCAGAATCTTTTGATGATTTACAAAGCTTCAATGGACGTATAGCTTCGTAAACCCCAAGAACTTCTTTTCGACGATCTTTCTCGCTATCCAAACTATCTCTGGTTGATTTTGAAAAAATATTGAATTTTGCTAAATCAACAAACTTTCCTGCATTAATATCAGCAAATATTTTATCAATTTCTTCAATCTGAGCTTTAAGCTCTTGTTTCAAAGCAACCTTTGTCGACATTTTATAAGTTATAGTCAATTTCTTTTTTAGATTTTCCAACTTTTCCATATCTGAATCAGAAATCTTCATTTTTACCTCTCTCTTATATGTCATATTGAAAAAAGCCCCCTTTTAACAAAGGAGGCTTCTATTATTTAATACAAAATCTTACCAACCATCAACCATATCATCAAGGTCTCTAGTTTTTTCGTTAAAGATATCAGTCAATGCACGCAATTCATCAAAATATACGTAATATGTTCCGTATGTTTCAACAGGGTCACATTCTACTAAAAATCCAGTAAATTTAATTCCCTGTCTGTCAACAAAGTGGAAATCTCTTTGAATGATACTTTCCGGAATAGAAACTTTTAGTTCTTTCCAACCAACAAATCTTAAACGGTCAACATAAAGTTGTCTGCTGTTACCATAAAAATCTTGAAGTAAAACTTTCAAAGTATGGTTATAATTTCTACCAGCAACCCAAACTGTGATTTCCTGACAAATACCTTCAATCATAATAGGTTTTTGAGGTTTTAAAGAGAACCAGTGATGTCCTCTTTTCATATATTCAACTTTTACCCCAAGAACTTTTTCTTTTGCATAAACGTTTGGAATACCATATCTTTCGTCTCTTTCGTTCCATGCATCTGAAGAAATATCAGAAGGTCGACCAACTCTTGATTGACGAGAAATAACACCTTGTTCAAGCGGCATAGCTACTTTCCAGAATGAAGCATCTTCAAATCCGTCAAGTCTTACTTCTGTAATCTGAGAATTAGCAGTTGTTATAGTTGCAGGGTCAGAACTTTCCTGAGCTACAGCTGAAAATAATCCACAAACTAAAAGTGCACCAATTAATAACTTATTCTTTATCATTTTTTGCCCTCCACTCTTTTATTGAACCACATCAGCTTCATCTGGAGCCTGAGGAGCTTCTTTTTCCAATTCTTCCACATACTCTCTGTCGCCAAGTTTGTATCCGTCATATAGTTCAGAATAAACATCAGACACATAAGTAATGTGATCGAAATAATATGTTGCTCCGCTAACTCTTTCATTTGGATCTGTCCACATAACAAACTTTTTGAATGTCAAATATCTGTCACTCGGAATTGTCAACACGCTTTGAGGTACAGTCTTAGGAACCTCAACTGAAAAACTCTTCCATCCGATGTGTTTTAAGCTACCGACATCCAAACGATGTTCAACACCTCTATAATCCACAAGAACTAATTGTAAATTATAATTGAAATTTGATCCCCAAACCCAAAAATCGATTTTTTCAACTTTACCTTTGAATGGAATCGGAGTCTTTTCATACTTTCCACTATCTTCGTTCTTTGAAAGTGGATAAAGTTCTACAGTTCTATATCCTTGACGATTAAAACATAATTTTACAGACATACTTGTAGCAGACTTTTCAGTATGACGAATTACAGCATTTTCATCGTCAAACTTTTTCTGACCAAAATAAAACTCTCCAGCACCGCTTTCTTTTTCAGTTCCAAAGTACGCTTCCGGCCAAGCTTTTACCCATCTTAATTCCTGTAAATTTTTTCCAGAAGCAAGATTTCCCTCTCTACCAAATCTATCCGGCACTACTGTCCAATATCTTTTTGGGGCACCACCATCGCCTTCCAGTTCAAAATCCTCAAGTATCAATGTTTGAAGTACACGTGGACTTTCACTGAAAAGTAATGTTGCACAACTAAAAAGTGCAATAGTGATAAAAACAAAAAACTTATTTTTAGGCAACATCCCTATTCTCCTTTTCTTGAAATGTAAAATTAAAACTTATATATTCGTAAATTATAAGTTTACAGAACGAAATAAACTTATAATTTAAAGCCATATTATTGTCAATTCAAATTTAGATAATTTCAAAAACCCTATTTTTTATATTTTTTATAATCATCAAACATCTGAAAAGCCCTGAAAGAACTTCTTACAAAAGCTCCTGCTTCAACAAACGGTATACCCGCACTTTTTCCTGTTCTCACATAAAAATCATAATCTTCGATATATTTTTTCACAGGAAAAGCCGTCGCACTAGGCATTAGATATTGCCCTACAGTCACTGCTTTTACTTTATTCTCGGCTAGCTCTTTAAATAAAACCGTCACTTCAATTTCATTTTCTCCCAAACCGACCATAAAACCGGACTTAATTAAAATATCAGGTCGAGATTGAGCTGCCAAGTACAAAGTTTTCAAACTTCTTTCAAAAGAAGCTTCTGTACTTTTTATCTGTGAAAAAAGTCGCCTTACAGTTTCTATGTTATGATTAAAAACATCTATATCACAGTCCAAAACCATCTTGAGACTATCTTCATTTCCCTTAAAGTCGGGAACAAGAATCTCAATCTTTAATTTATCATTAACTTTTTTTGCTTTTTTTATACATTCAACAAAAACAGAAGCTCCGCCGTCCGGCAAGTCATCTCTTGTTACGGAAGTCAAAACTAAATATTCCAGCTGTAATTTTTCTACCAACTTTGCAATGCGTATCGGCTCTTCGACATCTAATTTTCCGTATGATTCCGTCTTTAATACTGAAATCCCGCAAAATTTACATCTACGAGTACACTGCGTTCCCAATAAAAGAAACGCTGCCGTTTTATTTGAAAAACATTCTCCTCGATTAGGACATTTTGCTTGAACACAAACCGTAGGTTCTCTGTCAAATAATTCTTTTTCATCTTCCGAAAATGCAGAATATTGAAACAACTCTTTCTTTAACCAGTGTGGCTTTCGAGGAATCATTATTTACGTCTCACAATTCTAATCTTTTTACTTGCTTTCTTTTTCAGAAGAGTTTCTTCCGATTCAAAATTAATAATATTTTTATCCGTACTCGCAATAAAATCATCCAATTCTTTTGCTTTCAGTCCGCTCTTTAGCATTTTTCCATAATCTGCATCTATATAATACGAGACGCATTCATTTCCCAAGCCGTATCTGGTAAATAATTCAACAATACGTTTATTTTTTATCTTCTCACGCTTAATCATATTTATTGAGCGATTATTTATTCCGGCAAATAAAAATATTGTTCTGTTAGGGATTTCCGTTATTGCATTTTCTAAATCTTTAGAGGCACTGCTTTGCTTGTATATCAGCACATCGACAATATCCTGCTCTTTTTCTTTTACATTATTCTCCCACCAAGATTTAAAACCTTTAGAAAGACCGTTTTGCTCATCACACAAAATAACCGACTTTTTCTTAGTCCTTTTAAAATCCGACAATAACAAAGCCTTTATTTCCTCAAAAATCTTTTCTTGAGATACATAAATATGGAATAATCCTAAAGTTGATGACGACGGCTTTCCTCCCAAGCCATAACTGACAACTCGCAAATCAAACTTAGATAAAATTGAACTGTTAATTATTATAGGAAACAAAAACGGCTCAACAAAAAGAATATACCGACATTCTTTATTATTTTTCGACTTAAAAAAAGATTCTAATTCTCTTTCTATACCCTCAAAATTCTTAATCTCAAAAGTCTCGACCTTAAAGCCCTTTTTAAAATTCTTTTTCACAAACTTTTGGCGTTCCAGACTGTCGGGAAAAGCATTAAAATATTTTTTATTAGATATAAATAAAAGTTCTGTAGGTACAGTTTTATCCTTTTTTTTGCATCCCGTTACTAATAATAAAAACAGTAGGGGTACAAGAAAAAATTGTCTCATTAATTAACCTTAGCCGAACTGCCGGAAGACAAATCTTCATCTACTCTTATCGTACCAAAAGACTCTTCAAATTTCTTAATATTCACTCCGATTGCCATATACATTCTTTTTAAAGCTGCCGGACTGACAACAACACGTGAAGTAACTAATGCTTCCGGAGGTAACATAGATATAAAATCAAGTACAAATTCATCACGAGTATGCATAATTCCGACTTGATTTGCATATGCACCTCTTAACTGTTCGTCATTAATTTTTAACTTTACTTCTTTTTCTGCCATATAAATATCCTTCTTTAATTAAATATTTAAAATAACTAATTATTCGTTCCTATAAAACCGTAATCATCATCAATTACTACTTCTATTTTACCATCTGCAATTGCTTTACGAGTCGATGTTGCAGCCAAAATCTCTTTAGCATTTTTATTAGATATAACAATTACCGAGCCGGATTTACTACCAGCCCCATATGCGACAATTCGCAACGGATTATTTCCGGCACGCTTTTCCGTTCGTTTCAAATCGCTTTTTAATAAGACTAAAGATTTTAAAGAAGTTCCGCCTTTAAGCAGTATTTTTTCACGACCTACCGCAAATTCACTTGTATACGCAAATAACAGTTCTTCTAAATTCTTCACCATAATACCTGTACTTGCAGATTTACCGCTTAATTCAGTCACCAATGCTTTGGCTAAAGTAGAACGAGCTTTTTCCTTCGATATTCCGCCTTTATTGCAAGCCACAACAATTCCGTCTATCTCAGCACGTAAACTTTTGGACAAATCACTTAGTTTTATCAAAAGCCCATCGGCACATTCTTCAGATATTTCCAAATACGCTCCGTTAGGATTACTTTCACTGTCTTTAATATCATAAGAATATTTTACCATTCCACGTTCTAAAAGGACATCCGGTCTTACATTATAACGATTAAATACCACATCGCCGTTTGCATCACGCACAGTTAAAAATAACGACGGTAAAATTTTAACTTTCTCTCCGCTAAAAGAACTTAACTCACCGCGAGCATCAATTACAATTCCCGTATAATCATTTTCATAAGTTTCACCGATAAACGCCGGTAATTCTTGAGTATATTGACTTCGGTCACCTAGCAAAATATTCATTATTGAATTTTCACGACCGTACAACTGGATACTGTACGTAACTTTTATATCCCGATTCCCGAGCGGATATTCTAATTTATGCAAATGTGCCTTGTTCAACAGGCTAAACAACAACGCTTTACGTTCGCCCATTGAATCCATGTAGTCGTAAAGGTTTTGACCGTTATCGGAAACCTCAATACTTTTGAAAACTCGATAAAAATTAATTTCCGCCTGGTTTTTAGCTTCTTCCTGCAATAACAAATGCTGTGCCGGATAGTTATAATCTCGACCTAATGTAAAAACAGCAGAAGAATAAACCTTTCCGTCCGCCCAATCAACTCGGTAGTTATTAGAAGCAAACAGTGAAAAAATCGATGTAAAAAACAAATTACACAGAACAAAATATACAAGTCTTTTCATTTCTTTATCCTGTAATAAATTAGGATTATCCCAGACAAATTAAAAAATCTATCTGATACGTAAAACCTGTCCGACTCTGATTGTATAAGGAGAGCGTAAACGGTTTAACCTAGCTAAAGTATCGGCAGAAGTTCGATATTTTAAAGCAATTCCGTAAAGAGTATCTCCTCGAGCAACAACATGACTTGCAGTTGCAGCAGCTTTAGCAGTTTGAGTTTTTACTTTTGCTTTCTGCAAGGCATAATAAGAAACCGGAACATACAGCTTCTGTCCTTCTCTGATTCTGTTAGAATTAACAATTCCGTTAATACTCATCAAAATCCCTTGAGACACTCCGAATCTTTCAGAAATCTTAGAAAGATTATCACCGCGTTTTACATAATACACTTGATAATCTTGTGCTGATTGATTTTTTAAAACGTTATAATTTTCTTTCAATCGAGCCATTTTATCTTTCGGAAGTCTGATTTGATAACCGTGTCTGTTACTCGGTACAAAAGGCGAACGTAATGCCGGATTTAATTGCATAAATTCTCGTTCCGTAACTCCGGAATATTTTGCCACCAATCTTACCGGACTGGTAAAAGGCAAACTGTAATACTCGTAATCTTCTTTCCATTCTTTAAACTTCAGCCCATATTTTTCATAATTTTTTATTATATAAACCGAAGCTACAAATCTCGGAACATATTTTTGTGTTTCCACCGGAATAATTCTTTTCGCTGCAATATCATAAAATTCGCTTGTTCCGGCATTTCTGATTGCACGTTTTACATTATGACCGCCGTAATTATAACTTGCCAACGCAAGATACCAATCGCCGAAAGTGTCATATAACATTCTTAAATATTTTGCCGCATAACGACATGAAATTACCGGGTCCAAACGTTCATCCATCCATTCATTGCGTTTCATCCCTATCCATTTTGCCGTCCCCGGCATAAATTGCCACATACCGGCAGCACCTTTCGGAGAATATGCTTGATAATTGAAACCGGATTCTATAATCGGTAAATACGCCAACTCTTCCGGGATTCCGTATTCCACCACGATTTCACGCATTAACGCCGAATATTTTTCCGCACGACCGAGTGCTTTGGTCAAAAAACCTCTGGCTTTAGTCGTCAAATAGGTAATTTCCGCCTGCACTTCATCATTTATTATTAAAGGAAATGTTTCACGGTAAATCTTTTCGTTATCACTTTCTTGCAATGCTCTGTTATCTGCCACAAGATTCGAAAGTTCCGAAACCATCAAATCCTGCTCTTCTTCTGTGATTACATCACAAGTCATATCTTCCGTATAAACAGATTCGCCTATTCGTTCCAATTCTGCTAAATCATCATCACTCAAATCGTTACTTGCAACAGCTACAGCTTCAATTTCGATATTTGAAACATTTTCATCATTCTCTGTCGCAACTTCATCTGCACTCACATCTTGATTTTCCGCAACTACAACAACCTCACTGTCTTGCGTATCAACTTCAGTTTTTATATTTTCCAATAATATAGAGCTTTCTTCATTTACCATCGGGTCTTGTGCCGCTGCTACAAGAATTTCTGTACGTAAAGAAAAATCATCGGCAAATATAACTCCGACACTCCCTATCAAAAGATAAAATAAAACTACATCCAACTTCCAAAATAGATTCCTTTCCATTCCCATCCACCATTAATTGTATTGTCATAAGGGTAATCCACACGCTTAAAATAAAAATACCACGTCGTCAGCTGCGGAAATACCCATCCCGTCGTTTCTAAATAAACCTCATCTTCGGTTGAAATCTCGGCAAACTTTGGAGAAAAACGAATATTTCTCCCCCATCTTGACGGAATACTTAATTCTTTAACCCCCCATTGCTGAATAGTCGGGTCAAAAAAGCGTACCGTAAAATCATCCGGTATAAAACTGTACAATCGCTTTTTACTTCTTATATCGATAGCATATTTGATATTATTGATTAATTTATTCAAATCTTTATAAATCCAGCCCTTTTTACTGTAAAAGAAATTAATCTCTTCTTGAATTTGCTTCATATCGATTCTGTCATCTTTGATTCTGCTTTTAGCCGAAATCCGCACCATTTCTTCCATTACTTGAACAGCAGATTTAATATCGTATCGTTCCTTATAAAGTTTTGCCAATTCATAAAGCAAAAACAATTCGTCTATTCTGTCATCGAATTGTTCCAGCAACATTTTGTACATACTGATTCGCAATTCCGGATATTCTTTAAGCTTTATTGCACGCAATCCTACGGCACATCCCAACGGCGTTCCGTTAAAAATAATCTGATAATCTTCACTGCGAACTTTGTTCATATAAAATACCGCACGAGAAATCTCATTATCCTGCCAATAAAAATCTGAGATAAAAAAATAAAGACAAGATTTAAAAGCTTCATCTTTTGTTTGAGTCACTAACGGTAAAAAAGACTCTATCGGTTGTTCCAACTTTGCAGCATTTCCCAACCACGAAATTTTCGCATCTAAAGTCATATTTTCATCATACGCAGACAAAGCATTTGTCCACAGTGTATTTTGATATTGATTTAAACCGCTTAAAATATTTTCATGACTACATGAAAATAAAGTTGCCCAAATTACACCTAACAAAATTATTTTGCTTATTTTCAACAACCTTTTCCCCTTATGCTTTTTTTCGTTGCAAATAGACCAGATATTCGGTATTGCCGTAAGTTCCCGTTATCGGACTTTCAATCGGCTCTGCTGCCAATACAATTTCGGCTTCTCGAATCTCGTCACAAACATAATTTAAAATTTTCAGTTTCTCTTCTTCATGCTGAACGACACCGTTAAAATCCCCGGACAGATTCAAAACAGTCTGTAGTCTTTTATATTCAAACTGTGGCTTTATAAGAATTGCCGCTTCTTCAACTTTCAGAATATTAAATAAATGTCGCACCAAAGGCATACAAGATGTAAAACTCGCATCCATAACTGCGACTTGCGGCAACGGTTGTAAATCGCTCTCTTGCAAATCTTGAATCCTAGTATTTTCCATAGTGATTACACGAGAATCCGAGCGAAGTTTAAAATCCAACTGATTAGTCCCGCAATCTACGGCATAAACTTTCGCTGCTTCATTTTGCAAAAGAATTTGAGTAAAACCGCCGGTAGAACTTCCGGCATCTATACAAACTCGATTTTTTACATCCAACGGAAAAACTTCCAACGCTTTCAATAATTTATAAGCACCGCGTGAGACATACGGACAGTTTTCTTTTATATAAAGTTTTATTTCTGAATCAAACTTTTCGCCCGGATGAGTCAAGCGTGCATTTCCGGAAAAAACCTCGCCTGCCATAATTTTTCTTTCGGCAGCAGCAATCGTACAACCGGCTTGAATCGCCACCAAATCTTTAAGCATTATTTTTTTTGCCATTTATTTTTCCCGTGTCACAAGAAAATCCAAAAACTTCTCAAAGAAATCTCTGTTTCCCGGCAAATCTTTTATCAAACATAAAGCATCATCTTTACGTTGATTCATCAAATCTTGAGCTCCGGATATTCCCAAAAAACGAACAATCGAAGACTTTTCATTTCGTTCGTCACTGCCGACCGGTTTCCCCAAAACTTCCGTGCTGGATGTCTCATCCAGGATATCATCTTTTATCTGAAATACATCACCTACAGCAGCACCGAGCTTATCAAACAATTCTAAGTCTTCCGCTTCCGCACCGCCGTTTATCGCACCGCACAACAATGATAATTGCAATAAACAACCGGTTTTATAACGATTTACTTTATTTACCGCTTCCAATGACAACTTCTTTTCGCCTGACAAACCTCGTTCGTATTCCAAATCCAGCATTTGACCGTAAACCATTCCGCAACGTCCGGCTTTTTCACCGAAAAGTTTTAACAGCAACGACAACTTTTCTGCTTTTTTATAACGTGACAACATCGAATAACCTTCCGTCAAAAGAGCGTCACCGACCAAAACACCGTAAGCATCGCCATATAAAACATGTAAAGTCTGTACTCCGCGTCGCAATCCGTCATCGTCCATACACGGCAAATCATCATGAACCAGCGAATATGTATGAATCAACTCTACCGCCGCTGCAAGAACATATGCGTCATCATCCGGCTCGCAATAAACTTGATTTGCCTCCAGCACCAAAAGCGGACGCACTCGTTTGGACGGAGCAAACATTATATGATTCATTCCCCATTCGATTGAAGCGGCTGCGGCATTTTCGTGATACATTAATTTTTTTAGTTCTTCTTCTATATTAAAACGTGAAATTTCATCTGTTATTAATCCCATAATATTTCCTGTTAATTTTAAATTGATAATCTTTTAATAGCGAGAGTTTTCCCCGTGCTGCAATCAATATCTACAAAAACGCCCTGCATTTTTCCGTTTTCTACTGACGGAATATAAGGTTGAGTAACTTGTCGCTTTATTTTTTGTAAAATAGCTGAACGTTCCATTCCGATAACACTGTCTATTCCGCCGCACATTCCCAAATCGGTAATATACCCGGTTCCCTTTCGAAAAATGACTTCGTCCGCAGTTTGAACATGTGTGTGTGTGCCGGCAACAAATGAAACTTTTCCGTCGAAATCCGCCGCCAACGCTTTTTTCTCATTCATATATTCTGCATGAAAATCAACAATTACAATTTTACATCCGGACAATTCATTTTCTAAAAGCTTTTCCAATGTCTGAAACGGACAATCTACCGGTGTCATAAAATATCGTCCGAGTAGATTAACCACGCCGACATCTACATCATTGACAATTCCTCGCCACCAACCTTTTCCCGGTGCATCATAATAATTGTGCGGTCGAAGTAATCTGTCATTCTTTTCTAAAATTTCTCCGGCATCGGCATTTGACCAAATATGGTTACCCGATGTCACTACATCTATTCCGTAATCAAGCAATTGATCATAAATCTCTTCGGTAATACCAAAACCTTCGTCTGAATTTTCCCCGTTGGCAATTACTAAATCAACTTCATTTTCTTTCAAGATTTTCGGCAACTTCATATATATTTGTTCAAGTCCGGGAGTCCCGATTGCGTCTCCCAACATAAGCACTTTAAAATTTTCCAATTTAATAAAATCCTTTGTTTTTTCCTTTTTTATCGGTTTTATTTAAAAAAGCATAATTTTTTTAAAACGCTTATACTCCAATCAGAAATAAAAATCCAATTTTTTGTTAATAAAGTAACAGTAAATGTAAGGTAAAAGCATTCTTTAAAACTTAATAAAATCAGAAGACGAGACACCTGTTCTTTGCAAAACCGCAGTTTTTCACCTACCGAAAACGAATCTATCGAGGATACAGTCAACAAACAACAGAGACAATCTCGTTAATACAAAAAAACTAACCGATAATTCTTTTTATTTTATAAAAGAAAATCTTCATTGATAAAGCTCCGATAAAACAGTAAAAATTATTATGCTCTACCGGAAAAAATATTTTCTCATTTTTATTTTTTTGATTCTGCAAAACGCACTTAATGCAAAAGTTTTCGGCGATATTTTACCGGGAACTTTTATTCCCAATGCAGAAAATATTTATTGCAATTTGGAAAATGCTCCTGCATTACCGACAATCATATTTGAAAGTGAAAAACCTAAACAAGCCAGCGGAATGGGATTTTCACTACGTCTTGAGACCGGTTACGACTGGGACGGCTGGCTGTTCGGTTTACGTTGCGGCCCGACTTTTTATTTTCCCGGTAAATATCTTGATTCCAAAATAAACTTTTTCAATCACTTTATGCTCGGCGGACAGATTTCAAAAGTCATCGGACAACGTATAATTCCGACTTTTCCGCAATGGCTTTCTTTTACTCCGTCCGTCGGCTGCGGTGTCTCATTTATCAACACTGAATATTATCAACGAGATTACGATACTGATTTTCACCAGATTTCCGGAAGTGCTTTTTATATCAGTACCGGAGTTAATTTTAACTTTTATTTTGATAAACGTTTCGGAGTTCCTTATGTGGGGACGGAACTTTATTTTATGCCGGATGTCAAAGGACTTACATTTATGCCGGTCATTCAAGGCGGCGTTCGTGTCTATCCCTTCGGATTTGCCGCATTAAAAAAAGGTTCTCTGGATATAAACACAATCTGCTTTCCCGAAACTTTTTCTCCGGATAATGACGGTCAAGACGACACGTTGACATTGCGACTGTATACTTTTTCCACTTCACCTGTAAAAAATTGGGAAGTAAAAATTTTCGATGAATACAATCAACTTTTTATGACATTTAAAGGTCGCGGTCATCCTCCGAAATATATTCACTGGAACGGGCTCAACGAAAACGGAGAAATGATTCAAGCTGCAAGTAATTACACTTACACATTCAACGCCGTTAATTACCGAAAACTAACCGATACTTGCGAGGGGAAATTTTCTACCGACATTTTTTTAATCAGGAATGAAGAAAATATTAAAATTGCTACGGCAACAATAAAATTTGACCCAAATCGTGCTACCTTTGCTACACTTACTTGGGACGAAAACAATCGCAACAGTCTGGTTTTGAATAAAATCGTTACGGCTCTGAAAAAGTTTCCGGATTATAAAATATCCGTAGAGGGACACGCAAACAATATTTCAAATACCGAAGCCGAAGAACGACGCATTTTGATTCCGTTATCAAAATATCGAGCCGAAGTTATAAAGAAAATGCTTATAGAACGCGGAATAGACAAAGACAGAATAACAACAGTCGGACGTGGCGGAAAGTTTCCGATTGTTCCCAGAGAAAAGCGTGAAGAATGGTGGAAAAATCGTAGGGTAGAATTTATCCTGACAAAGTGATTTTTCACGGCAGTAAAAAATATAAAAGAACGGAGTTTTTTATGTTCAAAAAAATCTTTCTTGTTTGTTCATTTTTTATCTTTTGTATTCTTATCTCATGTACAGATTTATTTTCTACCGTAACATACGACAAGACGACTATTTTTTTTCATGCTAACGGCGGAAACGGCGAAATGACAACTCAAGAGATTTATCAACGTACAAATTCGCAGATTAAAAAAAATACATTCACAAACGGTAAATTTTTATTCGTCGGTTGGGGAACTTCTGCCGACGGCGAAATTGTTTATCTGAATGAAGATCCGTTTTGTTATACAACAACCGCCACGTTACACCTTTATGCAAAATGGCTAGACATTGAACATTTTATGGTGCCGGTACCGGGTGCTTACGTAATCGGAAACGGCGACAAAGGCGTTTTTATTTCCGGCAGAAATGTAGATGTTCCCGACTATTCTATCAGCCGTTATGAAATCCCTTATGAAATGTGGGCATCTGTCGCCGACTGGGCGACTCAAAACGGCTACACTTTCAGTGGTAATGCAGCCAAAGGCGGACGAAAACCCGGCGGAGCAGCTTCTAATCCGGACGGTCCGGCATATCAACCGGTTTCAAATGTTACCTGGTGCGATTGCATTGTCTGGTGTAATGCGTACAGTGAAAAAGAAGGACTTGAGCCGGTATATACATACGAGGGAAATATTTTAAAAAATTCTAAACTTGATAACAGCGAACTTCCGGATTTAGATATGACTAAAAACGGCTACAGGTTGCCTACGGAAATAGAATGGGAATTCGCAGCCAGAGGAGGCGACCCGTCAGACACAAAAAACTGGAATTATACCTATCCCGGGACAGATGTCGCTGAAGAAGCCGGATGGTTTTCAGAAAACAGTTCTATCAGTAACGAATTTCAAACTCACACAATCGGAACCGCAAAACGCAGTACAAGACAGAATATTTTTGACATGGCAGGCAATGTGCGAGAATGGTGCTGGGATTTTTACCCAAGCAATGCTAATAACAAAATTAATGCAGATACACCGCTTACCGGAATTACGATTGATGAAGCTCAAAATCTTGGTAATAGCTATTGGCACATCCGTCGAGGCGGTTCCTATGACCACGAAGAACAGGAAATGCAAATAACAAATCGCAACTTTATGATAAGTACTATATTCATTCACTGTACGGGATTCCGAATCGCACGAACGGGCTTAGTCATCATCGACACGGAAGACGAACCGGATATATAAGAAAAGCTGTTCATTCGAAAAAACGACATTATTCCTGCTACACACAACTCATTTTTTTACATTTCATATATTCTTTTTTCTTGATTGCAATTTTGTTCATACTTACATTACACATAACATTCAAATCAAGGAGTTCATCTATGATTAAAAAGATGAAAAAAACAATTTTTTTATTAATGCTTCCGTTAGCATTTGGAAGCTGTTCCACTGCACAATCCGGCGGAGATTCTGACATGGTCAATGTTAATGGATTAATTAAAAATCTAAGCGGTCCCGGTCCGCATCAAGTCAAAGTTCCCGCCGGAGAGATTAGTAACGATACTTTATTTACACTGGCAAAAGAACTAGAATCCAATCCTAAGGCTAATGTAGAATTGGATTTAAGCAAAACGTACGGATTAATAAATATTCACGGTGGACATTTTTATAACTGTTCAAATCTTGTTAAAATAATACTACCTAATTCTGTAGAATATTTAAATTCCGGAGCTTTCACTTGTACCGGTTTAAAAGAAATTATTCTTCCCGAATCTTTAAAGAAAATTAATACCGGAGCATTTTTTAATTGTACCGCTTTAGAAAAAATAACATTCCCTGATTCTGTTGAAGAAATTGAAATCGGAGCATTCATAGGTTGTATAAACTTAAAAACAGTAGAAAATATGGATAACATAAAGAAAATTTCTGAAGCTGCATTTTACGGATGTATAAAACTCAATAACGTAAAAATATCTTCAAACACTCAATACATCGGCGGTGGTGTATTTCAAGATTGTATTTCTCTAACTACATTACAATTGGATAATAACCCAAATTACAAAATTGAAAATCAACTCATTCTTTCAAAAGACGGAAAAGACTTAATCGGTGTTTACGGCTACTTAAACAAAGTAACAATTCCTAACTCTGTCAAAACAGTCAAAAAAGCTGCGTTTTATAAAAATCAAACTATAAACAGTATAAACATTCCTAAATCTGTAACTTCAATAGAAAAAAATGCATTTTCAGAATGCAAAAATACCACAATCATAAATTATGAAGGCAGCGAGAGCGATTGGAAAAAAATAAATATCTCTGCCGAAAACAATACCATTTTATCAAATTCGGGAAATTTAAAATATAATGTCTCTTTCTGATAACTAAAAAAAGGGAGCGAAAAACTTTCCGCAGGAAAGTTTTATCCGCTCCCAATCCACGCAAAATGGCACATGCTACGGCTTGTCCGCTGTGGCGGTTCCTCGCCGTTGCCGTCGCCATTTTGCTCGCTAGTTTACAGTACGCACCACACGGAAACCGCTCCTGATGCTGCGATCATATGCGCTGTCGCGAAAACATGCGTAGCTGTCGTCCCAGTCAGACACAGTACAGAAATCCTCCGAGATGCTCCAGCTACCGCCACGTAAATAACGGAGGCCTGAGAGGTTAGAATCCCAACACCATTCCCACACATTACCGCTCATGTCGTACAGTCCGTAGCCGTTAGCTTTCTTTTGTGCTACAGAATGTGTAGTTTCTCCGCTGTTATCACTGTACCAAGCGACTTCGTCTATATTGTCACTTCCTGCGTACTCATAGTTTTGTCCGCCTTTCGCCGCATATTCCCATTCTGCTTCTGTCGGAAGTCTGAAGCCGTCGGCTTTTGTATTTTGAGTAACCTCACCTTCTATTTCATCTTCTTGATGTGGTGTGTAGTTCCACTTTGTCACATCAGTAGTTCCGTTTACGGAATATACAGGTGTATAACCGCATTTTTCACTTAACTTATTACAAAAATATATTGCGTCATACCAGCTTACACATTCAACCGGATTGTTTTCTCCTTTGAATTTGAATTTACTCGGATTAGTTCCCATTATCTTTTGATACAATTTTTGTGTCACTTCAGTTTTCATCATTTCATAATTTTGTCCCGGAATTTTCACCATTTGTAATAAAGGCATTAACTCTTTATATACAGAAAGTTTCTGTTGTGCCTCTGTTAAAGTTAAGTCTTTAGTGAGAATTTTATTCAACAAATTAAAATCTTCTTTTTCCTTTGCCGCTATTCCTACTATTTCACGTAAGTCACTGCTCGGTGTCATTGTTCTCGGCTGTGTTTTGTTTAGCCCGCTTGTCTGTGTGGTCTTGCCGGAAACAGTATTTATTACACGTACCGTGCTAAAGTTAAACTTATACGTACTTGGCTTATCATCACTTTCAGCCGCTACATTGTAGTCTATCTCAAAATAAATAATCGGGTCTCCGCGGGTAAGCAGGGAGCTGTACATATCTACATTGTTTGTATATTCTTCTATTACGCTGTCGTTTAGTTCCGTTTCCATATTCGGAGCTTTCTTACCGCTGAGTGCCTCATAATTTACAATAAAACTATCAGTATACAGTTGTATCCCGTCTGAATACAGTGACAGATACGCATTCCAGCCGTTTTTTGCCCCCTCATATTTTCCGAAACTTACCTTTAGTTCATCTCCCATACTGCTGACAGTTCTTGTGACGGCTAGATTTTTCTGGTCTGCCCTGATTTCTGCCAATAAGCTTGAATCTTGAGTTGATGTTGCATTTTTTACACTTGCACAATCGGTAAAAAACTTTTCTGTCAGGCTTTTGTAACTTGCCATTATTTGGTTTTCACGGCGTTTTTTTGCTGCTTCGGTAGGATTTCCATTGCTGTCCAATTCTACCGTGCTGTAAGTTTTATTGCGGATTCTGTTTTCCTCCGCCGCTCTGTCTTTTTCAAGTTGTTCGTAGAGTTCTATACATCTGTTTTCTACACCTTGGCGGATTTCTACAAGTGCCTTTTTCTTACTTTCCAATATATTTATCTGTCCCAAAACTCCCTGTTTTCCTATTTTCAACTTACGCACTTCTGCTGCTTTTGCGGCTGCTTCCTGTGCTATTTTGTCACGTTGTGTTTTCAATGCTATAGAACGTTCCGCCTCCAGCTTTGCGTCTGCTGCCTGTCGTTGTTTTTGTGCTTGCAGTTCTTCCTGACGTTTTCTTTCTGCATTTTGTTTTTCTTTTAGCAGTGCCTTTTCCGCTTCTATTCGCTTTTTATTTTGAATCGCATTTATGTCGTTACTTGTCATCAATTTTGAAAGTTGGGCGTCATAATCTGCCATCATTTTTTGAAACTGTTCCTCATTCTGCTTTGCCAATTCCAACTGCTGGTCTACGCTGAAATCCGCCGTACCGTTAGTAAGCAGATTTTTATTCAAGTCATTTATCTGAATCTGTAATTTTTCGGAAAGTGCAATAGTCACTTCATCTACCGCTCCGGTATTGCCGTACAAATACTCCGGCTTAGAATATTCTTTCGACAGGCAGCTTGCCAATTGCTCGCCGGTAGTCAAGTCGGTAAAATCCACGGCTACTGCATAATTTACGCCGATTTTTCTTACCTTTGTAAACAGTGCAAATTTAGCTGTGGTGATTTTTCCCACTTCTATCGCAGAGTCTTCATCTCTTGCAGCACTTTCACTTGCAGCTTGTAATTTTTTCAATGCACTTTCAGATTTTGAATCTACTACGGTTTTCATTCCCAGATACGTCTGCAAGTTTGACTTTAACTTGTCTTGAATCTGCAACGGCAACCAAGACGTTTCGCTTGAGGATAGATTCACCGCTTCAAAGTTTACCACCTGAACAGGATTTTTTGTCAAATTATCAAGCCGTTCTTGTTCCTTTCTTTTTTCCTCAGCAATCCTTTCCGCTTCCTTTCTTTTTTCCTCAGCAATCCTTTCCGCTTCCTTTCGTTTTTCTTCTGCAATTCGTTCAGCTTCCTTTCTGTTTTTATATTGAGATACACTTTCAATTCCGACGATTTTTGTAATCTCATAAGTTTTTGTAGCGACATCTTTCAGTACCAGCTCAATATCGTATGATGAAAGATTTTTATAATTAAGTCTTTCTTGCAGTGCCTCTGTATCTATTCCGGCAATAAATTTTATTTTTTCACTTGCCAATGACGGAATAGTTAAAGCTCCGTCGGACTTTACAGATATTCCCTTTAGATTTACGGAACTCGTAAATACAATCGTTGTCTTTTTGTTCTTCTCCAACGTACTTACAAGTTTACTTGCGTCTATCTGCTTTGTCTGTGCAAAAAGCATTGTAGACAGAAATAAACTAAAAATAATCAATAAGTATTTTCTCATGCCTTTTTGTTCTCCTTATTTTCAGGCTTACAATACATAAAAATCAATATTTTTGTCAGATATTTGTAAAAAAAAAAGAAAAATAGTCAATTCTTTTATCGGGGACAGACCTCAATGCACAAGGGTTGTGCAATTTTGCAATGTATAAGGGTTGTGCATTATTTAATAATCAATTCTTTTGTCGGGGACAGACTATAACGAATGTAAACATTTGTAGAAAAATTCCCCTTATACTCCAAAAGAAAAGAACGCTTCTAAGATGAGTTTGCAACGCATGCGAACGAAGTATTTCTGCAAGAAATACCAAGCGAAAGCTTAATGGAACAGACAGTGGAAGCTGTTAAAAACAATTTGCCGGGCAAGCCGGCGTTGAAGCTAAACTTTGGGGCAAAGTTTTATAAACCATTCTGGTTTAAG
>JBGUUT010000110.1:0-27408 GCA_045133795.1 Spirochaetota bacterium | reverse complement strand
GGCTTTGCGTGTTTCAAAACCATCTACCACGTTTTGGGCTTTTTCTTTTGCTTCGTCCAATTTGGCAAACATTGATTCTATGCGATTTACAATACGTTGTTGTTCGGCAAGTGTTGGAGGAAGCGGAAATAAAACTGGTAATAATGATTGTCTAGTTATTTGTGGTTGTGCGGATCCCGTTATTAATTTACCAAAATTTACTTCACTTTGAAAAATATATGATAAATATTTTAAATCAAGTTTTTCATTTTTTGGATTAATTACCATAGCATTTCCATTTATCCAAGAATACGGTTCTGAAATATTTACAGCTCCACAAGTTGCTCCTCGACAAGTAACTAATAATTGTGATTTTTCATGATTATACTTATCATATCTTCCAATAATACCATTAGCACCATAAACTAGATATTTGCCATTTTCTATAAGTTCCTTTGTTGAAATTGTTTTAGGTTGATACATGTCACATGTATTAGCTAAACTTTCCCACTTCCAGCCTTCCGGCAGTTCATAAGGAGCTTCTATTTCTGTTTGTTCTATTTCTTTCTTTGCCATTTAATTTTCTCCTTTACTATTGCCACACGGATTCTGAATTGCTACGCAATTCTTAAGGTCTACGACATTTCTTTTGATAAATTTTGTTATTCGTTCCCATTTCAAAGATGTTTGTCGCATCCACTTCCACCATCCGGCAGGACAACCTATTTTCTCTTATAACTTCTTAATTCGTCCTTATGTTCTTTCGGCACACGAAAACTTTCTATTGCCTTTTGAATCGCTTTGTTATGAGACCAAATATCCAGGCGATTATGTTGTATATAAGGTAATGTCGCCTCATATTGTTTTGCCAATGCCGTAGCAAAAAACCATGCTTTCATCATATTTACATAATATTCATCAGAAACTATATTTGCTACCATGTCTAAATATTGAGTCGAAAAATCATCATCTAAATAAAAACGCATAAGCATTCCTATTCCGAATCGAATTGTATACACGTGCGACGAAGACATCCACTCCTCTATTTTATCGAAAAGCTTCCGTGTATTTTTCTTAAATATTTTAGGATTCATCATATCGCACGTCGCCCAATTATCTACATACGGCAAAAAATTGTCTAACGCAACTATACATTCATCATAATCATTTATTTTTTCTATCAAAAAGGCGTGAATATTATTTTCTTCATAATATCTGTGCGGTAATTCATTCATAAATCTTTCAATTTCTTCTTTTGAAAGATTCTTATTCAATTGATTTGAAAACTTTCGCAACAACGGAACTCTTACTCCTAAAATCGAATCCGGATTTATTGTCGGCATTAGCTTACCGTGAAAATTCTTATAAACCTCATCCTTCATTGTAATAAGCTGTTCCGTAATTTCTTGCATATCGCACCTTTTTATATTTAAAAATTAAAATAATTCCAATTGTCCGTCAGATGTTTTGCTGCTTTCTGGCACAGAAACCGAATCCGCAGTAACAACATTACCTTCCAACATTTTAATAAAAGCCTGTTCATTTACAATCTCTGCACCGACCTTCCGAGCTTTTTCCAATTTACTTCCCGCCTCTTCTCCGCAAAGTAAATGCGTAGTTTTCCCGGAAACGGACGACAAAACTTCGCCGCCGTGTTTTTTTATAAGCTCAGCAGCTTTTTCACGAGGCTTAAATGTCTCAAAACTTCCCGTAACTACCCAGCGTGTCCCGGAAAGAAACAAATTAACCTCCGCTTCATCTACCGTCTCTTCAACTGCAAATTTTAATCCGGCGGCTTTTAATTTTTCAATCTGTTCCAACATATTTTCATCTGTAAACGAATCAATTACCGACTGTGCAAGAGTTTCTCCGAATCCGTCAATATCTGTAAAAACACAAACATTTCTTTCTCGTGCCGCATCTATTATTTCATCTATAGATTTAAAATTCTTTGTTAATATTTCAGCGGCCTTTCCACCTATATCTTTAAGCCCCAACGACGCCAATACAATAGGAAACGGATTCTTTTTAGATTCTTCGATTGATTGAAAAATATTGCGAATCTTTTTCTCTCCGTATCCTTCCGTCCCAAATAATTTTCCGAAATCAAAAGTATAAATATCTGAAATTTCACGAACATAATTTTGCTCAAATAAAAATTCTAATGTCTTATCTCCCAAAGATTCGATATTCATTTGTCCCCGACCTGCAAAATATTGAAGTCGCCCCAGCATTTTCTTAGGACATTTACTGTTTGTACAAAAATGATGAGCTCCGTCTTTTACCAAAATACTTTCACAAGACGGACATTTTTCCGGAAATTTTATCGGCTCTATGTGTTCACCCTTTTCGACTACTTCTTCTACCGCAGGAATTACATCACCGCGTTTAGAAATATTTACCGTATCGCCGACATTAATCCCCAACATTTGAATATAATCTTCATTATGAAGAGTCGCTCTTGAAATTACCGAACCGGCTAATTCTACAGATTCCAACAACGCCACCGGTGTAATTCTTCCGCCGCGACCGACCTGAAACGTAACGCCTTGCAGTTTAGTTTGTGCCGTCGGGGCGTCAAATTTATAAGCAACAGCCCAACGCGGATGATGTTCCGTCATTCCCAACTTCTCACGTAACGCCAAATCATTTATTTTTATAACAAGTCCGTCAATGTCATAACCGAGCGTTTTTCTTATTTGCGAAAACTTCAAAAGATAATCTGCCGAATCTTGCAAATTGCCGATTGTATTGTTGGGAAACGAAAGAATTATTTTGTCTCGAAGTTCATCACTGATGTTCTGTGATGTAAAAAATCCAAAATAAGAATTTACCGGCAAACCGTTATCTTTCATAAAAATCATACTTTCAAGATGATTTGAAAAAATCTGTTCTTCCGGGAAACACTCATAAACAAAAATTCTCAAAGGACAATTTGCAACATCACTTGATTTTAATCTGCGAGAACATCCGCTTGCTAAATTTCTGGGATTAGCATATTGATTTCCGCCGTATTTTTCATTGTAATCTTCAAAATCTTTCGTCGTAATGTATATCTCACCGCGAACGGCAACCTTTCCTTTATAGTTAATCTTCAGCGGAATATTACGAACGGTTTTTACATTGGCTGTAATATCATTACCTATATAGCCGTTGCCTCGTGTCAACGCATATTGAAGTTCTCCGTTATCGTAATATAAAACCACCCCGGAACCGTCAATTTTCGGTTCTATCGTCAATTCTATTTGTGACGGATTTTTATCTTGAGTACGTTTTATCCATCCCAACATTTCTTCCGTACTGTAGCATTTATCAAGAGACAAAACCGGAATCGAATGCTCACGTTCCGGAAGTTCATTGTCAATGTCTGAACCGACTTTTGCAGTCGGAGAATTGACATCATAAAATTCCGGGTGTTCCGATTCTAATTTTGAAAGTTTATCAAATAACACATCAAATTCTATATCGCTCATTATCGGTTTTGAATCGACATAATAAGCTCGCTGAGCCTGTGCAATCTGTAGTCTTAGCGTAATAATTTCTTGCTCTATATTCATTTTATTTTTTCCCTCGTTGTATCACAAAGCTGACAGTATAAACCAAAAAGTCTTTTTTTCAAAAAGAGACACATCTCTTAATTAGTAAAATTTTTGTCAAAAATAAATCATCTCACACTTACACCATTCTAATACAAATAAAAAAATTAATAAAAAAAGAGGTTTCTATGAAAAATTATGACACATCCATATACCGAGAATTAGAAAAAAAAGACAAAACAATGAAAAAATTAGCAGCCAGATTTAAAATAAATAAATCTCCCGCAGTAAAACGACAATTAATATCTGCTTTAAGTCCACTCACAGTACACTATCCGCAATTTTTCAAAATCTACGACACTGATTTCCATCACGATTTCTATATTTTCATTTTATCAAAGTTTGACCAAATCTTCTCTGTATACGTACCAAAAAACAATTGTAAATTTATTACATGGTTTTCATTAATACTAAACAGAAATCTCAGACTGTTTATTAAATTGAAAAGAAGGAAAAATGCACGCAAATTACACGAAGAAATCATTGATGAAAAAAAGGAAAAAGAATATTTTGTCGCAGAAAACAACATCAAATATGAAAATGATGAAGAAAATGAAAAATGCTATGATTTTATAAACACAATCTTAAACTCTCCGCTTTCAACGAAAGAAAAGAAAATCATAATTTTAAAATTCTCCAATTTCTGTTTTGCAGATTCCGAAGACCCGGCTCTATTGAAAAAATTTCAACTTTTTGAACTTTTAGAAGAACGAATACATAAAAATCAATTAAATATTCTCAGATTGGAAAGATTACTTTTCAAATGTAAGAACACAGAACTTCACGAAAAAATCACGAAAAGAATCAACAAAATAAAACAAGCCAGAAAAAGCAAACTGGAGCTTCTTGAGAATTTTAATATGTGCAGAAGCAATAAATGGCTTGCCAAAGAAATGAATATAAAAAATAGTACCGTTTCATCTTTATTAATGCGTGCAAAGAAAAAACTTGCCACCCAAAAGATAGAAATTGTTTTATTCCCTACAGGTGACAATGAAGACAATAAAATTTAATATTATTGTTCGAGAGGTTAGATTCACATGAATTTTAAAAATAAACACATCATCTCGATTAGGGATATGTCAAGAGCTGAGCTTGATTATATCCTGGCAAAAGCCGCAATTTTAAAAAATAATAAAGATCAGCAAATTCTTAAAAATAAAGTTTTAGCTACATTATTTTTTGAACCGTCAACAAGAACTCGTCTTTCTTTTGAAGCTGCCATAACACTTGCAGGAGGGAATTACATAGGTTTTGCAGACGCAACCAATTCTTCCGTACAAAAAGGTGAATCTTTGAAAGATACAATCAGAACGGTATGCGGTTATTGTGATGTCATTGCGATGCGTCACAATCTTGAAGGTGCGGCTCGTGCTGCCAGTGAAGTATCAAAAGTTCCGATTATTAATGCCGGTGACGGTGCCAATCAACATCCGACACAAACTTTACTTGATTTATTCACGATAAAAGAGCAATTCGGACATATCGAAAATCTTAATATCGGTCTGTTCGGTGATTTAAAATACGGACGTACGGTACATTCACTTTCTATGGCGTTAGCAAATTATAATGTCAATCTTTATTTTATTTCACCTAAACTTCTGCAAATGCCTACTTATAATAAAAAATATTTGTCTGATTTGGGCATACAATTTACAGAAGTCGATTCACTGAAAGATATCGGGAAAAAGCTTGATATTCTCTATGTTACAAGATTGCAAAGAGAACGATTCGGAGACCCTTTAGAATACGAAAAAGCTTCCGGTTCATATCGAGTTACATTAGAAACAATGAACATGTTATCGGCACACACAAAAATCATGCATCCATTACCGAAGGTTGATGAAATCACACAAGAAGTAGACAAATTGCCTAATGCTGTTTATTTTGAACAAGCCCATAACGGAATATTTGTAAGACAAGCATTATTAGGATTGGTTACAGGAGTAATACAATGACAAATGAACGTGCTTATAAAGTTTTTAAGATTGAAAACGGAACTGTTATTGATCATATAAAATCGCCGCTGGCATTAAAGATTATAGAAATCTTAAAGTTACAACAAAATGACGGAATCCTTTCAATCGGAATGAATTTCGATTCTAAAAGAACCGGCAAAAAAGACATTATAAAGGTCGAAAATGTTTCATTATCAAAAAAAGAAACGGATTTAATTGCATTGCTTTCACCGACAGCAACTATTAATATTATAAAAGACGGAAATGTTATAGAAAAGCGTCTTTTGGAAATGCCAAAAGAAGTATCTGACATTCTAAAATGTCCTAATCCGACATGTATTACAAATAAATATAATGATTGCCAGTCGAAATTCTTTATAAAGAAAATCGACGACAAAACAGCTATCGGACGATGTTATTATTGCGAACGAGAAACTGAAATTACAATTGACTTGATGAAGTAAATAAAAAACGCTGTATTTTTTGCGTTTTTCTATCCTTCAATTATTGACATAAGACTTAAAATATTTCAAATTAAACAGCCATTAATAAAAAAATTGGAGTGTAAAATGGAGAGAAAAAGAGCATTAGTTACTGGGGGGAGTCGCGGAATCGGAAAAGGCATAAGCTTAATGTTAGCCAGAAACGGTTTTGATGTAATAATCAACTACAGAGGCAATAAAGAAGCCGCAGAAGCAACTAAAAAAGAAATTGAAGCTTTAGGTGTAAACTGTACCCTTTTACAATTTGATATTGCTGATTTTGAAAAAACAAAAACTACAATTGAAAAAGAATTGCAAGATAACGGTGCTATCGATGTTTTGATTGTAAATGCCGGAACTACTGCTGATTCTTTACTCATTAAAATGGAAGAGAACCAATGGGAACAAGTTATCGACGTTAACTTAAAAAGTTTCTATTATATTACACGCCCTATCGTAGAAAGAATGTTTACTAATAAATGGGGAAAAATCGTTGTTATCAGTTCCACTGGTGGTTTGACAGGTATGCCGGGACAAGTAAACTACTGTGCCTCAAAATTCGGTATTATCGGAGCTGCAAAATCTTTAGCAGTTGAAATGGGGAGAAGAAATATCAATGTTAACATAATTGCACCCGGTTATATTGATACCGAGCTTATCAGTGATATGAGAGAACATTTTAACGAAATAAAAAAACAAGTTCCTATGCGAAGAATCGGAACGGTTGAGGATATAGCTAATGTTACCGAATTTCTCATCAGTGAAAAAGCAAGTTATATTCAAGGACAAGTAATCGCCGTAAATGGTGGAGTTCTTACTTAGAAAATATATTTTGTAAATATGAGACGTCTCTGATTTAACATAGAGACGTTTTTTTTAAAAAAGACATAACTATATAAATATAAAACGGAGCTATAGAATGAACGAAAAAAATAGAGTTGTTATAACAGGAATGGGAATTATTTCTTGTTTGGGAAATACATTAGACGATGTAAGCAAATCATTACAAAACGGAATCCCCGGATACGAAATAGATCCTGAAAGAACCGCAGTCGGTATGAGAAGTCCTTTAACGGGAACTATAAAAAACTTTGAACCTAAAAATTATTTAGACAGAAAACGAAGAAAAACAATGGCTCCGTCAACTGTTTGGGCTTACGCAGCTGCAGAACAAGCTATTAAAGATTCTAACCTTAAACAAGAAGAAATTGAATCTACCGAAACCGGTGTAATCTTCGGACACGACTCAATAGCTGAAGCCTCATATTTAGCAACAAAAGTTTTAATGGAAGAAAAAGATTCTAAAAATATCGGTTCCGGTTCTATCTTTCAAATTATGAACTCTACAGTTACAATGAACCTTTCTACTATTTTCCATACAAAAGGGGCAAACTGGTCACTTGCCGGAGCCTGTGCTTCAGGTTCTCACGCAATCGGTCAAGCTGCCGAATTAATTCGTAACGGAGACCAAGAGCGTGTAATTGCCGGAGGTGCTCAAGAAATTAACTACCATGTTATGGCAAGTTTCGATGCATTAAACGCATTTACTACAAATCTTGAAAATCCTTTAAAAGCATCTCGCCCGTTTGATAAAGACCGTGACGGACTTATTCCTTCCGGAGGTGCCGCTTGTGTTATCTTGGAAAGAATGGATTTAGCATTAGCAAGAGGTGCAAAAATTTATGCAGAGGTTGTTTCTTATGCATTCGGTGCCGACGGAGACGATATGTCTGCACCAAACGGAATCGGAGCACAGCAAGTTATGGAAAAAGCTCTGAGAAAAGCTAATATGAGACCGGAAGAAATCCAATATATTAATGCTCACGCAACATCTACTCCACGTGGAGACAAAATGGAAGCTTGGGCTATATCTAATGTATTCGGTAATCGCCCTTATGTTTCTTCTACTAAATCTATGACAGGACATGAATGCTGGATGGCTGGAGCCAGTGAGCTTATTTACTCAACTTTAATGATGCGTGACGGTTTTATTGCTCCAAATATCAATTTTGAAGAAGGTGATGAATACACTTCAAAAATTAATATTACAAATAAAATCATTCATGAACGTCCTGAAATTATTTTATCAAATTCTTTTGGTTTCGGCGGAACTAATGCTGCCTTAATCTTGCGTTCAGTAAAATAATAAATAGGATTGTTTAATGAAAAAATACGATTTTGTTATAATTGGAAGTGGTCTGGGCGGTTTATGTGCTGCTATTATTCTGGCAAAGGAAAATAAAAAAGTTCTTGTGTTAGAGCAGCATTTTAAACCGGGCGGATATTTACACTCATTTAAACGTCACGGCTGGCAATTTGAAACAGGTTTTCATTTTTCTCCGGAATTAGGAAGTTCTCAAATATTGCAAATGTATTGGCAATATTTGGGAGTATTAGATAAAATCGAGCTTGTTCCTTACAACAGAGAACACTTTCATTCATTACGTTTCCCGGATTTTCACTTAGATTTGCATTCCGGAATAGATTCTTTACAAGAATTATTAAATAAAACTTTTCCTGATGAAAAGAAAGCCATTGATTTATTCTTGAAGAAAATCACTGAATTAAAACGTTATTTTGTTTATTTCAATCGAGACCATATCGGTGATTTAGACAAAGAACACGCTTCTTTTGAAGTTTCCGTAATGGATTTTCTTAATTCTATCGGTGCCAGTGAAAAACTAAAAGCAGTACTTTTAGCTCATTCGTATTTATACGGAGTTCCTCCGTCAGAAACACCGTTAGGAACTCACGCAATTTTCTTTAATGCACTTTATTCATCTACAACCGACATAAAAGGCGGCGGTGATGCATTATGTAATGCATTAGCTGAAAGTTTAAAAGAAAACGGCGGTGAAATCGCATTCAGAAAAAAGGTTGTAAAAATAAAAACAGAAAACAAGAAAATCCGCGGTGTTGTCACTGAAGATGAAGATTATTACGAATGTGATTCTATAATTTTCTCTGCTAATCCTAAGCTGGCATTTTCAATGTTTGATGAAAATCCATTCCGTGCAGCTTATACAAACAGAATCATGGAAATGGAAAATACATCAAGCCATTTCGGCGGATATATTGCAACAAGTGCAGATTTGTCCCATTACAAACATGATGTATTATATTTCCCGTCATACAATATAGATGATATATACAAAAATCCGGCATCTGCTTTACCTAAAGACAGTTTTATGTATTTTACTGTACCTACAGCTCGTCTGGGCAGAACTCCGGACGGAAAAGATTTAATTGAGACAATTTCTGTAGATACTTACAACAACTATCAACAATGGAGTGACAGTAAATTCGGAAAACGACCTCAAGAATACAAAGATTTTAAAGCTAAAATCCAAGAAAATGTAATGCAACAATTAGAATCTCATATTCCGGAGATTGTAGGAAAAGTCGATTTTGTAGACTCTTCTACTCCGCTTACAAATGAGCATTTTACCAACAGTCCTCAAGGTTCTATTTTCGGAATTAAACACAACATGGAACAAATGAGAGCTCCTATAAGAGCTAAAACAAAACTGGATGGTTTTTATTATACCGGTCAATCTTTAATCTTTCCGGGAATTGTCGGTGTAACTATAACATCTTTCGTTACATGTTCTGATATTTTAGGACAGCAATACTTATTTGATAAAATTGACAAAGAAACAAGGTAAGGTTTTCGTGCCCAAAATATTTTTTCTTATCTTAGTATGCATTACTTTATTTTCATGTTTTCATACAGAAAAGAAAATTACATTAAACACAGAGTTTCCGCAAAGTAATGAAGCTCTGTGTTTATTATTAGATAAAGTAAAAGATACTCCCGAAGAAGTTCTGTTTTCTGACACAAACTTATATTTTATTCTCGCATATCAATCTTATATCACTCACGGCTTTAATAATTCAACTTTAGAGTTTACAAAGAAAGTTTTAAATGATTCAAACAACCTCTTTTACAGAGAAGCTTTTGATTTATATTTTCATTATGCACTTAAAGAAAATAATCCCAACCTTATTGAACCGTACATAAAAAAACAAGGGATTCCCGTCGGATTAAGTTATGCTCCGCTTCTTGAAAGTCTTTATTTAAAAGCTCCGTTAAAATCTATAGAAATGATTGAAGGGAAAATCAACTTTATTCCGGCAGTTATCGAGCTGACAAAAAGTTCTTCATATGAAGAAAATCGCCAACATATAATTTCATATTTTACGTCTTTAGTTTCTAATCCCAAAAAGCGTAAAGAAAATAAATCATTTCTTGAAATAACATACTTTCAACAATTATTTAAAGAGACAAAAGATTATTATTATTCCATTTTTTCATCTTGGTTAGCAAACAGACCTCCGGAGCTCTACTCTATCCGACAAGCATTAAGAAAAGTTAAATCACTGCAAGAAGGTGAAATCTTACAACAATTATGTGCCGCCTCCGGGAAGAAACGTGATTTTTCAATAATTTTATTACAAGAAAAAGATAAAAATCTTTTTTTAGAATGTCTTTATGCAATAACTACAAAAAATTCAATCGGATATTTTGCCGTACGAAATCTTGTTCCCACATTAGAAAAACAATTTCCGGTACATTCAGAAGAACGTTTCAAATTACAATCTTCACGTTTTTTTAATACAGCTTTTGCACAACCTCAAACAATTGCAGACGAAGCCACTTATACAAATGAATTTCCCGGTCGCTATAATGCATATCTGATAACTTCTGCAATGTTGCGTAATATCTTAGAAAACTTCACAATGGAACAAAAAAAGAAATTACGTGCATCAATAGAAATACTTAATCCAAACAGTTTTTCTGATGCTTATGTCAGTTCTATTGCTTATCTTATTGAAATGATATATCCGGACGAAACAAAATGGACTAATTACTTAGTTGAAAAACTACCTTTATCATATGCCAACCTTCGCAATCACGGAGGACATTTTTCCGTTGAACAAAATCACCCTAATTATCCTGAAAATGTTTCAAAAGGTGTTCATGCAGAAAAAGAAAAATGGAAATATTTTCAACAATACAATTTTAATGACATTATGAAAAATTATGTACCGCCAAGTCATCTTCCGGCAAAAGACCAAGCGTATTTATATGCATTTGTACGTAATTTTCTCGAAGAAAAAGGTGATTATTACAATGCCGTAAAAATAGCCGTAAAAATCGCAGAGTTACTCTACGGCAGTGCATTTGCAATGTCTGATTTGGAAACATTGAAACATCTATATCCGCTGTATTATAAAGACAGTGTTTATAAATGGACTGAAAAATACAAAGTTGAACCGGCTCTGGTATGGGCGATAATGAGAGAAGAAAGCAGATATAAAGCAGATATTCAATCCAGTGCCTCTGCCGTAGGTCTAATGCAAGTAATGCCGGCTACAGCTCGTTGGTTAGCTCCAAAACTTAATATCAAACAACGTGAAATAGATTTAACTAATGCTGACCAAAATATCCAATTTGGTGTATATTTCCTTTCTTATTTGCAGACTTTAGTAAGTGACAAAGAACTTATTGCTGCAGGATATAATGCCGGTCAAGGACGTGCTAAACGTTGGCAATACCAGTACCAAAAATATCCAAGTAAAACTCGCTATGAAATGTTACCCATTGAAGAAACACGCCACTATATTAGGAAAGTTATGCAAAGTTATTATGTGTATTCTTATTTATTAGCAGCTGAAGATAAATCATAAGGAGTTTTTATGCCATTCTCTGTATTACGTGAACACAACGGAACTATTTTGTTAAAAATGCAAGCTTTTTATGATGAACGCGGTTTTTTTATGGAAACATACAAAAAAAGCGATTTTCAGAAAGTCGGAATTAATCTTGATTTTGTACAAGACAATCATTCATTTTCAAAAAAAGGTGTAATAAGAGCATTACATTATCAATTACCGCCGTTTGCTCAAGGAAAACTTGTACAAGTAATATCCGGAGAAATCATAGATATTGCCGTTGATTTAAGAAAGAATTCTCCAACTTTCATGCAACACACATTAGTAAAACTTTCAGAAACAAACCAACATTTATTTTATATACCGCCTGGATTCGGACATGGTTTTATGGCATTATCTGACAATGTTCACCTACTCTATAAATGTACGGCAGAATACAGCAAAGAATGCGAACGAGGAATTATCTGGAACGACCCAACACTAAATCTTCCTTGGGAAAAAAATATAATTCCGATTGTTTCTGATAAAGATAAAATGCTTCCTACACTACAAAATGCAGAGATTTTTGAATGATTTGGTTAATAGGAAATTCCGGATTACTCGGACAAGAAATTGAATTAATGTTTAAAGAAGAAAAACTTTCGTATATAGGAACTGCCAGTCAAGTCGATATTACCAATCTAGACAGCTTACAGCAATTCACACAAAATAAAAATTTTGATTGGATTATTAATTGTGCTGCTTATACAGCCGTAGATAATGCAGAAGAAGATTCGTATAATGCTTTTAATTTAAATTGTCATGCAATTACAAATATTACCCAAATAGCAAAGAAAAAAAATGCAAAAATTATTCATATTTCTACAGATTACGTTTTCGACGGAACTAAAAATAGTAAATATACAGAAAAAGATATTCCAAATCCGCTAAATATTTACGGAAAAAGCAAATATGCCGGTGAATTAGCATTAACATGGGAAAAAAAGTTTATTCTCAGAACCTCATGGCTGTTCGGACATAACAGAGCAAATTTTGTAAGAACAATGCTTAATCTTTTCAATACAAAAAAACAATTAAAAGTAATTAACGACCAATTTGGGTTACCAACTTATACAAAAGATTTAGTTGAAATAATAAAAAATATTATACTCAAAGATTCTACCAAATACGGAACATATCACTGTTGCAATAATGGAGAAAAAATCAGCTGGTTTGATTTTGCTTCTGAAATTTACAAACAAGCAAGAGAATTAAATCTCATTACACAAGACATTGAAATCTCACCTATTTCCACAGAAGAATATAAACAACCTGCATTACGCCCGCATAATTCCTGTTTATCAACAAATAAAATTGAGCAAGAATTAGAAATATTTATTCGCCACTGGAAAGTCGCATTAAAACATTTCTTAGAAAATGAAATTCAATATTAAAAAAATTAATTAATAATCTGCATAAAAAAAATGGGATAAATCCACAATTTTATGGACTTACCCCATTCTACACAACAAAACTATTAGTTTAACTCTTCAATAACATTATAAATGTCACCAACAGTTTTCAAGCTTTTAGCTTTTTCTTCGTTAATTTTTGTTTCTTTACCTGTTTTAGCTTTTACAGCTTTTTCCAAAGCAACAATTAAATCAATTCCATCCAAAGAGTCAAGCTCTAAATCATCAAACAAGCTAGCTTCTGCATTAAGCTCATCTTCGCTTTTTTCAAACTCCTCGATTAATACGTTATTTACTAATTCTTCTACTTCTGCTCTAGTCATTATTCTTCCAAACTCCTTTTTTTAGTTTTATCTATTTTACACTAAATATGAAAAGAATCAACTTGATTTTCCATATTTAGTACAAATTCTATTATTAATTTACTCAAAATCTGCAACTTCAATATTCTTAATCGTATATTTCTTATTGTTAAAATCAACAACATCGCCTTTTTGCTTTCCTAATAAAGCCATTCCCAAAGGTGATTTATAAGAAAGAATATTATTTTCAATATCAGATTCCCATGGTCCCAAAATCGTAAATTTAACTAATTCTGCATCTTCCAAAACTTCAATCTTAGTACCAAAACTAACAATTGTAGAATTAACATCTTTTTGCTCCATAATAGTAGCTTCATTAATTCCGTTAGCCAATTCAGTAACTCTGGCAGCAAGCTGTGTTTCTTTTTCTTTTGCAGCTTTATATTCTGAGTTTTCACGCAAATCGCCTTTTTCCAAAGCTTCACCGATATCCTTAGAGTTTTGAGGTACTTCAACTTCTTGAATATAAGCAAGTTCTTTTTTCTTTTCTTCCAAACTTTTACGTAAAGTAAGCAATTTACCTGCAAGATTTTTGATTTTGCTTTCTTTATCTTCAATCTCTTCTGCAGCTTTGTATTTAGCAACAATATCCGGATAACATTCTGCAATCTTATCTTTAATTCTTACTTTATCCTCTTCACCCAAATAGTTTAAATCTACAGTTATTTTATAAAGACGATTAGCAAAATCAGAAGATGCAACATCAATATAATTTTCCAAAATAGAGTTTTTAAACAAATAATCTCTAACTTGATTATGCAATTTCTTATTTTTAGTTGTCTCTTTCTTAATAGTTATACTGTTTCCTGCCAATTCAATCAAATGAAGCAATGAGAATAGAACTGTTTCATAATTTATTCCAAATTCCTCTGCTTTCTCCTTAGAAGATAAAACTCTAGGAACAAGCCAGAAAAAAGCTTCCCTATATTCTCTGTAAGCAACCATTAAATCACGAACTAACTGTCTTACATATTTATGATCTTCCGGTGAAGATTTGTCCAATTCTTCATAAATAAAAGTACTTGGATACAAGAAGAACAATCTCATATAAGTCTCTTGCCATGTACTTCCTTCTAATTCGCTATCACATTCTTTAATATTACGAAGGAAATCATTTCTAAGTTCTTGCAATGAAAGAGCTTCGTAAATATCAAGCGGATCCTCTACATTATTAATCAATTCTTTAAAACTTGAAGTTTCAACATTTAAGAAAGAATATTTCTTCTGGAAAAGTCTCAACAACAAGAAACTGATAATTGTTTGTTCATTTACAACATCAATAACCTTTGAATGTGTTTTAAAGTAAGCAATCATATCGCCCAAAAGATCCGGATCCGGTTCTGAATCTTGTTGATAATATTGATAAGCAATATTAAAACGTTGCATAAAATCTTTAGAAGCTTTAAATGCGTTTGCAGTTCTTTCTTCTACAGAAATCGGTCTGTCTCTCAACATATAAACATCACCGTTTTCATCTACTGTTCCGAAAATTGGGTCATTTCTCATTAATTCTTTCGTCTTTGACCACCAGTTATTCCATTTTCCCTGTGTTATAACATCCGGAACAAGCTCTGCTTTTAATTCTTTAAGCTTAACATTATTATTATAACTCTTAATTAAAATCTTCATTGCCCATAACGGATCTTCTACGACTTTTACTTTTAATTTCTCCATATTTTTAAGTTTTAAAACCCAAATATGATTTTTAGCCAATACACGTAACGATGAAACTGCCAATTTTAATGACATTTTATGATTTCTACTCTTTTCAAAATCAATAACAAACTCATCACGCTCTACAGATTTTATTAATCCGATACCCCAATCTCTATGATAAACAAAGTTTCCGACATCTATTGAAATATGTTTTTCAAAGCTGGAAATCGCTTCTGCACTAGTTCGCCATTTTCCGTCAAGATTACTTTTCTTTATATATTCATCCAAATGCGAATGATTTGCATATTTATTTCTATACACAAAAACTATTTCATCACGAGCATATTCATTACTGGAATCATAATCAAGAATGATTTTTAATAATTTAACACAAACATCCCAATTACTTTGTTTCTTGTAATTCTCATAAACCAACATCAATAAATCTACAACTCTGTCTATAGATAAAACTTTATAAATCTTTTTTTCTAAACCTAAAAAGAAATCACATCCGACTTCATCGAATGTCAAAAGTTTTTTCCATACTTCTTCAATTTGAGTGTAGTTACAAACATGAATAGAACGATTAATAGCTTTCTTATAATAACTGATAGCTTCATCTTTTTTATTTTCAGCTTCACGTTTTTCAGCTATTTTTAAAACAAGTCCGATTTCTTCATAATCAACTTTAATTAACTCTTCCCAATAATTCTCAATCTCATCTTTTTTACCGAGATTATTTAATGCTTCCAAAAGTGAACGAATTACAAGCTTATCTTTTAAACCTGAATTATTAATCTTGAGAGCTATATACTCCACAATATTCCATTTTAAATTATCAGAAAAAATCTTCAACAAGCTATAAGGACTTCCGTCTTCAAAACGTCCTTCATTCAACTGAAAAATTGTAGAAATATACAATGCTATAATAGAATTTCTGTTTTTTGATAAATAATCATTTGTAATTGCATTTATTTCTTTCTGAATATGGTTATCAGAAATTTCTTGAACCAATGCATCCAAATCCTCAAAATTCTTGATAGTATAATTATTGATTGCCGTTCTTGTCCATTTTTCTTCATTCAATTGGCTTTCATACTTTTCAATCAGCTGTTGCTCGTTCATTTTTACTCCTGCTTTATATAGAATTTTTAAAAATATTGTAGATAGTACAAGACAAATCTTTAATTCGTTCTTCCACTTTTTTTATTTCATCTTTAGCATTTTCTTTTCCCTGAAAATAATCATAAAGCCAAAAATACCTTATAAGCAACATTGCTTTAAACTTCTCAGCCTCATTTTTATTTTTCATTGCTTCCTGATTATTTTCCAACTCATTTCTGAGATTAGAAATATCTTTTTGTATTCTGATAACTTCCTCGTCTCCCAACTCTCGCTTTACATCAAAAACGTTATAAACACGAGCATATACCGGAATCCAAAAAACAAAAGCTCCACTGGCAATATCATACTGTTTCATTACACTGGAAACCCGAAGAATCAATTGACTGTTTTCCAACTTTGCCAAATCCACAGCTGCGGGATTGAGAAAAAATGCTTCACGCAACATTATCTTTGCTGCACGTTCTTCACCTTGCAATTCATAACAATTGCCTAACTGAGCATACGCATCTGCATTAAAATGTTCTATTTGAATTACTTTTTGAAAGTAACAAATAGCTTCTTCATAATTTCTCAATATCTTATTAAGAAAACCAATTAAAGCAAACAAAGGAACAACATTTATTGTAGTATCTTCTTCACTCTCTGCTTTTTTTAGATATTCTAAAGCTAATCTTAATACATAATACTTTACGCAATCCAAAATTATGATTTCGTTTTCTTTAGAAGAATTGAAAGTTAAAATAAACTTTCGCCACTCTTCATATAAGAAGTTCCCAGCTTTATAACACGAAAATGATTTTTTATCTTTTTCCTTTCTTATTTTCTCTATTTTTACTTTCCAATAATTACAACATTTTCCGCCGATTTCTGCACTTTCATTGGAAAAATCATGCCTTAAAATCTCTTTAAAAGCAATCATTGCTTCACTGAAAGCACCTTCAGCCAAATACGACATAGCAAATCGTAAATGTTGCTCTACAGAAAAAGTTTCATTTCTCGTGCTATTTCTAAACCCCACCATGCCCCCTTTTACAGCAGCCTTTTCAAATATTCCAAAATGGTGTTTTATAACCAGTGTTAAAATAAATAAATGGATGAAATGCTCCAAACCACCTCATCCATCATGTTCCTTATATCATTTTCACTAATTTCGGTCAATACAACTACATCTGATAATTTTCGTTTTAATAGCAATTTTTTGACCTTATATTCCGATAGAAAACAGATTAAACTTTTTTTCTATTAAGCAGGTTTATAAAACATGAAAATATTTTCTCATTTTTTTATAATATTTATATTCTTATCTGTTGCAAATACGTCACTGGTTGCCATAACAGAAGCCGAAATTCGAGACAAAGAATTCCAAGCAATTTTAATGTTCCGACAAGGAAAAAACAAAGAAGTAATTAATTTATTGCAAGAAATAATCAATACAAGCGATAAAAACGACAAAAAAATTCAAACATATATAAAAGAGACGTACTATTGGCTTGGAAAAACATATATCAGATGTAACGATTTTAATGCAGCCAAAAGAAATCTGGAATTTTACATCGCTAATTTTAAAAACTTCGGAGAAAATTACGAGGATGCGTATTACGAAAATGCAATGATGTATTACACCGAAAAAAAATACCAAACCGCTATTGATTTATTCGTGAAGTTTCTCAATGAATTTCCGGAAAGTACAATCTCTGCAAAAGTTTGTTATCAAATCGGAGAAGCACTGTATGAACTATCATTATATGACGATTCTTTAATTTATTTTAGAACCGTAACTGACAATTATCCAACTTCAAATTATTACGAAGCGGCCTCATTCAGAGTAAAATTAATCGAAAGCAGAAAAAATGAATTGGTTTTACAAAATTTATTAAAATGGACCCAAGAACAATTTCTTGCCAGTCGTGATTCTTTTATAAAAAAAGAACAAGAAGCGAATGATACAATCAGAATACTTGAAGATAAAATCAAGATATTAGAAAACAAAATTACATTAAAAGAAAACACTATAGAATTCAATTATGAGCAAAATAAGATTTTAGAAAGTCGCGAAGAATTATTAAAAAGAAAAGAAATCATTTTAAAATTAATTGAAAAAGAATTATTAAAAAGCAGCAAATAACGGAGTCAAGCTCATGAAAAAATATATATATTTTTTATTTTGTTTTATAACACTTTCAAATACAGCATTTGCACAGAAATCACCGGACAAAAATACAAATTCTACAGCCAATAAAACACTTATCTCAAAAGATTTAAAAATCAGCGTAGATAAAGATTCCGGAAATTTTATTTTTTATGCAAAAGAAAAACAAGATTCTACAACTGAAAATAACTCTAAAGATTGGGTTAAAATCTTGTCTGAAAAAACAATTCCGTCAAGTTATTTTCTTTTCTTGAAAAACGGAGCTTCTATCGGATACGGTTCCGGAGAAAAAGGAATTCATACATGTCAAATAAAATGGAATGAAATTAAATACGCTTGGGAAAATGCTGAAGTCAGAATAATAAGTTCATTTTGTTTTTCCGAAAATAGAGCCACATCAAGTTATGATGGATTCAAAATCAAACTCAATATACAAAATATTTCAAAAAATGAGATAGAACTAACTCCTATCGCTTGTTTTGACGGAAACAACGATACACTTGAAGAGCATTATTTCACATCCAACCAACGTATATCAAATGAGCAAGAATTATTGGGAAGTAACATAAAAGATTTTCTAATCATTAATACATTAATTAAACATACAAGTCTAAAATTACTTCTCCCGGAAATTACTTTTCCGAATAAAAAAACAACCGACACTGTCCGCCCAAAACGTATTTTCTTCACAAATTGGCGACGTATGAAAAATTATGAATCCGGATTTTTTCCTATAAATGCCAACCGCCCTTTCAATACAGAACCATATTCTGATAATGACAGTGCAGCATTTATCGAATTTCCGAATACAAAAATACAAACAGACAGCAGTATTGAAATCAATTTCAATTTAACTTTAGAAAAATCTAGAATTTCTGTAAGTTCTCAAGCCAGATTGGATGAATTATTCCAATTATTAAAAGAAATAAATCAAAAACTTAATAAAGGTGAAGTTGTTGAAAAAAAATATCTGAATGATTTAGATGATTATTTAAATATTTTGCAATAAGAAATCTAGCTATTAAAATAACTGCCCTGCTTCGTATTTCTTTGCATAAATTCTTTTTCTACTTTTCGCAAAATTGTCCCTTTTGTATAATTTGCTTCATCTGTAGAAGTCGAAATCAAAGATTTGAAATTGGCAAAACGAAAAACTAAAACATCTTCAGGAGTTCGCTCCAAAATATCACAAATCAAATTTACATACGAAACATCCGTAAATCTCACAAACTTTTGCGGATATTTTGCGTATTCTTCCGTAATTTCAGTACCTTCGGTAAAATCAAGCATTCTGTATTTTACGCCGTCAATTTTATTTTCTTTAAACAAACGATGATTACCTTCAATCATCATTTCAATAGATTCCCCCGGCAAACCTAAAATCATATGAACGCCGACTTTCAGACTCGGTGCAAATTCATGAATCATTTCTACCGCACTACAAAATTGAGAATATGAATGTCCTCGGTGAATATGTTCCAAAGTTTCGTCAAAAACACTTTGCAAACCTAATTCTAACCATATTTCTTTGCCGGACTGCTGTGCTAATTCCTGCAAACCTTTTAAAATCTCAGCGTAAATATAATCCGGACGTGTGGAAATCATTATACCGACAATATAATCTTTATCCAAGACAGCCTTATAACGCTCTAAAAGTTCATTTATATCGCCGTAAGTATTTGTATTAGCTTGAAAATATCCCCAAAATAAAAAAACATTTAAACGATTACCGAAAAAGTCCTTCCCTTTTTCCAGTTGAATATCAAGTTCATTCATCCCACACAAATTGCCTGACTCATACAAATGAAGCCCGCCGCCCTGCAAATAATCAGGTAAAAATGACACCCCGTCACAAAAAGAACACCCCGGTTTTCCATCTAATCGATTAGGGCAAGGCAATCCCATATCAAGCGGTAAACGCCAAACTTTTTGTCCGAACTTTTCCTTGTTATAATCATTTAACGTTCTGTAAAACTTATCGTTCATCATCTGTATCTCTCGTTATCATCAACAATTAAAGGAGAAAAATACATTTGACGAATTGCATTAAAACGAAAAACAATCAAGCAATATACAAATGCAAACAAGAAACCGAACAAATGCGTAATATGAGCAATTCCGTCTGCATTCCCGGAAATTTCTATAATTAGTTCGAATAAAGCAAATAATGGCACTAACCATTTAATTTTCAACGGAATTACAAAAAATAAGAGTAACTTTATTTCAGGATAATAAGCTCCAAACGCCAACAAGACACCGTAAATCGCACCGGATGCACCTACAAGCGAAACATTTTTCGCACCTGTCAAATGAAAAAAGAAATACGAAGCCACATTTGCCAAAACTCCGACAACAAGATAAAAAGCTAAAAAGTGCCCCTTTCCCCAACGTTCTTCAAGTGTTCTGCCGAAAGCATACAAAGCATACATATTTAATACTAAATGTGCCAAATTGCCATGAAGAAACATTGAAGTAAGAAGTTGATATATAAACTGAAAACCATTATCGATAGAAGGAACTCTTACATCCGGAAAGCCGATATTTAACGCCCCGAACAAAAACTCATATCCGAGCAACACTCTGTTATGAGTTACATAATTCAAAACCCAAGGGATAAATAAAACACAATTAATAATAATAATAAGTTTGACTACTGAAAAGTCTTTTGATTTTAACGACATACGCTCATTCATAATATCGGGAACTTACACAAGTTATTTTCAATAGTCAAGGCATTTCAATTTTCAATTATAAAGGTCTAAAATCCGCAACACCGTGTTTACATATCGGACAAATATAATCAGCCGGAAGACTTTCACCTTCATAAATAAAACCACAAACAATACAGATAAAACCTTTTTTGCCGGACTCAATATTATCTTTTTTCTTTATGTTTGAATAATAATACGCATAGGTAACAGAACTTTTATCTGATAAAACTTCGCCGTCCGTTACTTCCGCAACAAACAAAGTATGAGTTCCTAAATCTACGGTTTGAGTAACTTTCCCGGAAATATAGCCGTTACATTCTTTCGTAAGATAAACTATTCCGTTCTTTGCTCTGGCAAAATTTACTTCCGTAAACTTATCGAAATCTCGTCCGCTTTTAAAACCTAACTTCTTATAAGTCTCAAATTGAGATGTCTCATCAAGTATAGAAATATTAAACTCTTTCGTTTTTGAAATCATATCATGCGTATAGCTTTCTTTATTTACTGCTACTACTATGCAATTAGGCATAACGGTTACCTGCATTGCCGTATTTATAATGCAACCGTTATCCTTTTCTCCGTCTTTTGCGGTAAGAACAAAAAGTCCATAAGTAATTTTATCCATTACATCGATATTCATAATGCAGCTCCTTAATTTAAAATATTAATTAAGATAATATCTAACCTATTTTAAATTTCAGAACTTACTCATTAATTACTTACTATCATCTGTCACTGCATTTTTTTCAACAACAAAATAACGCATTCCGTTAATTACATTTTCCGAAATTCCGTCAGAATATGAAACGCCGTTCCTACCTATAAAAATTGCCTCGACATTTTCATACTGATTGACAAATTCTAAGCCTTTCTCTTTTCCCATTACAAACAATGCAGTAGACAAAGCATCGGCACATACCGAATCCGGAGAAATCACCGTCACCGAAGAAACATCACTTTCTGCGGGGTAACCGGTATCGGGATTTAAGATATGATGATAACGCTTGCCGTCTTTTGCCACAAAGAAACGCTCATAATCTCCGGACGTCACTATCGTCACATCAGTCGTTTGAATATATCCGGACACGCTTCCTTCCGTAAAAGGGTCTTTTATTGCAATATTCCACTCTCTTTTGCCGTTAAACAGCCCGGAAAGCACAATGTCGCCGCCGCCGTTAATGATAAAATTATCAATGCCTTCAGATTTTAAATATTGGCAAATCAATTCCAATATTTTCCCCTTTGCAATTCCGCCTACATCCACAGCTGCATTTTCATTTAAAGTAATTTTATTATTTTCAAATTTAATTTTATCTGTTCCGCATTTTTTTAAAACATCAGCAATTTCTTCTTCTGTTGGAACTGTCAAAGCATTTTCAATATTCCACAACTTAATCAACGGAAACAGAGTGTAGTCAAAACTTCCGCCGGTAACTTCATGATAAAAATCAGCTTCTTGCAACATTAAATAAATAAAAGGATTATCAGAGAAACCGCATTGATTAAGTTTGTAAATTTCACCGTAAGACTGTTTCGAAGAAAAAACTTTATCGTACTTTTCTGCAATTTCAAAAGCTTCATTAAGAGTTTGCGTTGCATTTTTTTTATTCGAAAAAAATTGGATATTCAAAACAGTTCCCATTACAAGTTCTGATTTACCGTGCTTCTTTATTGAAAAACCAGAAAATGCAACAGAAAGCAACAAAAGTACACAAACAAAACGCTTTATTTTCATAATTTAAGCTGTCTCGCTCCCTCACGAATAATCTTTATCCCGTCATTTTCAGACACTCGCACTATTGTGGACGGAATGCCGGGTTTGTATTTTTCATCAAAAATAAACAAATCTACAGAATTGCCGAAAGCCTCTTCCATTTCTGTCGGATTTTCTAAAGGTTGTTCGCCGGAAAAGTTTACACTTGTAGAATAAAGAATTTTTCCTGTTTTTTCAGATAACTCTTTAAGTACACTCCATTCCGGCATTCTCACTCCGCTTGTAGTACCGTCATAATTATCAAAAATAAAAGTAAAAGGTCCAGGCCAATTTTTTTCAAGTACATCTACAAACGGTCTATAATTAACATTCAATTCTTCCAACTGATTTATATTACCGATAAAAAACAAAAAAGGTTTATTATCACGCCTTTTTATTTCTCTTACTTTTTCTGCCGCCTTTTGAGTAAACAAAAAACCATAAACCGTATCCGACGGCATTATTACAATTCCGTCATTTTTAAGAACACTTACTATTTTGTCTATGGGATAATTTTCATCAACAAAAACTTTTTCACTCATTTTCAATTCCAAAAACAATCAATAAAATAAACACCGAAACTATCAAATAAAACAAAGCACTGACAAGTTGTTTCATTTTCAAAATCTTTTCGACTTCGGATGTTACACGTACGTATTCTTTTAAATAAGTATTACTTTCACCGATATTCAACGTCACACGCTTTGAAGCATTGTCACGAATTCTGAAAAGAACTTTTTTATTATTTTCAAAAAAACCTAAATTATTTGCTAACTCTTTCTTGGCATTTTCACCCGTTTGCGGCGATTTCAAATAAGCAACATATTCTTCCAAATTAGCTTTTTCATCTTTGAGGTATTCCGTGTAATTTTGTAATGCCTCTTTTTCCTTTTTTAATTTATATCCTTCAATCAATCCGTTACTTCCCAAAATCAATTGGTTTAAAATTACGGATAAAATAATAGCAAAAATCAGAAATATAACTTTCTTCATAACTATATTACTCCTTGAAGAAATCTGTATTTATTGAAAATATAAAAAAACACCCCGAATAAAAAACTTTCGGGGTGCATAAAAAATATTCAATTAAAATTTTAATTTTACTAATCTTTCAATTGCTTCTTCTACGTTACTTCTTTCACCGAATGCTGAAAGTCTGAAATAACCTTCACCGCATAAACCGAAACCGGCACCCGGAGTACCTACAATTTGTACTTCATTTAACAATTTGTGGAAAAAATCCCAACTTGAAAGATTAGCCGGAGTTTTCAACCAAATATAAGGAGAGTTGATTCCGCCTGTAGAAGATATTCCCAACTTTGTAACACCTTCTTTAATTATCTTAGCGTTTTCAAGGTAATAATTAACTATTGCATCAATTTCACTTTTACCTTCCGGAGTAAATACAACTTCTGCACCTTTTTGGATTAAATAAGCAGTTCCGTTGAACTTAGTAGTTTGACGACGTAACCACAATTTATGCAATTCATAAGTATTTCCCGCATTATCGTAAACCATCAATTCTTTCGGAATAACAGTATATGAAAGACGTGTTCCCGTAAAACCGGCAGTCTTAGAAAGACTTCTGAATTCTACGGCACATTCTCTTGCACCTTCAATTTCGAAAATTGAATGAGGAATATTATCTTCTCTGATAAAAGCTTCATACGCAGCATCAAATAAAATCAAGGCTTTATTTGCTCTTGCATAATCTACCCATTTTTTCAATTCATCTTTTGTTGCAACTTGTCCTGTAGGATTATTAGGGAAACAAAGATAAATCAAATCTACCGGTTGTTTAGGTAATTCCGGGATAAAGTTATTTTCTTGATTACATTCAAGATAAACAAAATCAGTATATCTTCCGTCCTTGTAAACGCCGCCGCGACCTGCCATTACGTTACTGTCAACATATACAGGATAAACAGGGTCCGGAACCGCAATCTTAATATCACTTGAAAATAATTCTTGGAAGTTTGCAGTATCTTCTTTTGCTCCCGTAGAAATAAAAACTTCATCATCTGCAATATTTAGACCTTTAGAACGGAAATCACTTTCAGCAATCTTGTTACGTAAAAAGTCATATCCTTGTTCCGGTCCGTATCCGTGAACTGTTTTTTCCAAATCTACAACAGCTTCTTTCAATGATGAAATTACTTTACCGGTCAAAGGTTTTGTAACATCACCGATACCTAGACGAATAACTTTTTTGTCCGGATTAGCTTGTTGATAAGCATTTACCTGACGAGCAATTTCGGTAAATAAATAATTTCCCGGTAATTTATTGTAATTTTCATTTAATTTAATCATTCCTAACTCCTTTATTTATGAAATAATTTATCGTTTACAACCGCCCTGTTTACCATTGCGAGTAAGATTATCCAATATTTTTGAATCGTATTTTAAGACCTTATCCTTTCTTAACTTAGCTTGATTTAATGCTTCTTCGATTAAAACATCAAGCAACTTACCAAAAGGCAAATCATTATGTTCCCAAAGATAAAAACTAAACGACCCCGGTATAGTATTAATTTCATTAACATAAACATGTTCTCTTGACTCATCCATCAAATAATCGACACGCACTACACCGCAACAATCCATAGTTTTATAAATTTGTTTTGTATAATTTTCAATATGTTCTTTTTGCTCTTTAGTAACTTCCGCAGGAATCTTACGTCCCATAGAGCCCATACCCTTAGTTTTTGAATTGGCATTAATATATTTATCATCGAACGACAAAAACTTTTCCCATCTTACCGGTTCTTCCAAAACAGACGTCAAAACTTCATTATCTTTCATAATTGCAGAACAGTTGATTTCTACCGAATTGGCAACACCTTTTTCCACTATTATTCGGTAATCATACTTGCTGGCAACATCAATGGCATTTATCAAATCTTTTTCATCATTTACCATTGAAATCCCGATTGAAGAACCTAAATTAGCAGGCTTTACAAAAACAGGATAATCGAGAGTATAACGAACTTTCTTTATTACTTCTTCTGATTTTTCTATCCATTCATGACGTGTAAACCATATATAAGGAAGAACCGGCAAATTAATTCCCGAAAAGATACTCTTCATTACAATTTTATCCATTCCGGAAGAAGAACCGACAACACCGCTGCTTGTATAAGGAATATCAAGGAACTCAAGAAAACTTTGTAATTTTCCGTCTTCTCCGTAGTTTCCGTGACACGCAATAACAGCTGCATCAAGAGAATTAAGAATATTCTTTTTGTCTTTTTTATTTAATGACGGCTGAAATTGTTTAGCACATTTTTTTGTCCAATTTTTGTAGATTTTCAAATCTTTAAGTTTCTTTTCACCAAAGAACCAGTCTCCGTCTTTATCAATATAAATAAGTTCAACCGTATACTTTGATTTATCCAAATTTTCATACGCTTGAAGTCCGGTAATAATAGAAACTTCATGTTCTACTGATTTTCCGCCATAGATAATACCAATTTTCTTCATCTTATATAATCTCCCACAATGTGAGCTACACCTCAAAAGAGTAAGTTCATTTTGTGCCTGTATGTAACTTATTTTATAAAAAAAATCAATTGTTATGCTATAACTGAAGCTAAATTAATATATTTACTGAAACAAGGATTACCAATGAAAAGAAGTTTTATTTTGATTTCTTTTATACTTTGCATTTTTCTCACACACGCCGAAACTTTACCGGAAAATGAACCAATAGCAAACAGAATAAAAGACGTATTGCTAGAATCTTACGATAACTACGAAGGGTTCAATTTTAAAGAAAGACTCGTTTTAAAATTCGGTAAAAGAACATTTATTGACTGCGTAACATTATGGCGTGAAAACTATACAAATATTGAAAATGTTGAAATAAAACTCCATTACCAATTAAGAAATCTCGCTGAAAAAGTTTCAAAATACGAATCTGAAGAAAAATCACAACGTTTTAAAAAAGCACTTGAAGAATTAACTTTTCTAGGCTTTTGCAATGTCGATTTATATTATCGTGCATTATTGCAAGTTGAAAACCTCCCACCGGATTTTACTACCGACAACATAGATGACGCACTGGCAAACCCGGAGTTTTTCCTTTTAAAAAAAGAACTTTATCAAAAAGAAGAAAAGCTAAAACAAGAAATAAGAAGTCACCTTGTATCAAAAGAATGCAAAAATAAACTTGGCTTGTATTTGTTCTTTTTTGATTTTGTCAATAAAATCAGAGTCGGTATCATAAAAAAAGATATAGAAAAAAGTTACAAAGCTATTTTGGAAAAACAAAAGTAAATCATTCCGGGTTAAAATCTAATTCGTCGGCATAGTCGGCGTTAAAATGCAACTTTAGGTCAAAGTTTAAGAAACTCTCTTTGGTTTAAAGTTTCATTCGTCGACAAGTCGACACAAATATTAATTATTGTTCAAAGAACAACGAGGTTTTAAGGGGCATTTCTCTTTTTTTGTAATCAAAACTGGTTTTGGCTTGCAGACACGGTGAGCATGGAACATTACATTCGGTTTTTCC
>JBGUUT010000109.1:0-14539 GCA_045133795.1 Spirochaetota bacterium | reverse complement strand
ATTTTGGGACAATATATTGCTAAAATTTATGTAGAAGTAAAACAGCGACCTATTTTTATTGTTGCGGAAGAAAAATAACTTTTTCATTGTTGTTCTCTTGTTATTAATCTGTCAAACTAATTTTAAATCAAATTAAAATGTGTTAAAGTCGCTTAATTTTTCAATGAAAGGAAATTAAGCAAGATGGAACAGCACAGAAAGTTGATTATTAAAGGGGCAAGAACTCATAATTTAAAAAATGTCGATATTACATTGCCTCGCGATAAAATGATTGTTGTTTCCGGAGTAAGCGGCTCGGGGAAATCAAGTTTGGCGTTTGATACGATTTATGCTGAAGGTCAACGTCGTTATGTAGAATCCCTTTCGCCTTATGCCAGACAATTCCTCGGTTTGATGGAAAAGCCGGATCTTGATTACATAGAAGGATTGAGTCCGGCAATCAGTATAGAACAAAAAACTACTCATAAAAATCCACGTTCTACGGTTGCCACGGTAACTGAAGTTCATGATTATTTACGTCTTCTTTTTGCACGAACCGGAGTGCCTTACTGTTATAAATGTAATAAGCCAATCAGTGCTCAATCAGTAGACCAAATCGTAGATTTGATTTTAGCTAAGGATGAAGGTACGAAAATAATGATTTTGGCACCGGTGGTCAGAGGTCGAAAAGGGGAATTTCAAAAGATATTCGAAGATGCCCGCAAGTCCGGATATATGAGAGTCGCAGTTGACGGTGAATTATATACCCTTGATGAAGAAATTAAACTTGATAAACAAAAAAAGCATACTATAGAAATCGTAGTCGACCGTTTGGTTATACGTGACGGGATTCATCAACGTTGCAGCGAATCGGTGGAAAGTGCATTAAAAATGGCAAACGGACTTGTGACAGTGGATGTCGGCGGTGAAAAAGAAATCTTTTCCGAGCATTTCGCCTGTCCGGACTGCGGTATCAGCTACCCGGAAATTCAACCGCGTCTTTTTTCCTTCAATAATCCTCAAGGAGCTTGTGAAGCTTGCCACGGCTTGGGAGAGATTATCGAGTACGATTTAAATAAAATTATCCCGGACAGACGTCTTTCTATTGCGGACGGTGCGATTCAGACTCATCTGCAAAAACACAAAATTGCTTATGCAGAATTGGAAAGTTTGTCTCGTCATTTCGATTTTGATTTAGATATTCCTTTTGAGCAATTACCGGCGAATATTCAAGATATTATCATTAACGGAACGGACGAAGAAATCGAGTTTCGATACGAAATGAAAGTTAAAAAAGGTAAATACAAAGGTATTTTCGAAGAGTTAAAACAGCGTTATCGTGAAGCAATGTGGGGCGGCGTGAAAGAATGGCTGGAGTCTTTCATGACGGAACAAAAGTGCCATTCTTGTCACGGAAAACGTTTGAATAAAATTGCATTGTCCATAAAAGTTGCTGATAAAAACATTGACGATGTGGTTTGTCACAGTGTCAAAGAAAGCTATGAGTTTTTTGAAAACTTGAAATTAAGTGATAACGGTCAGATAATCGCCGTACAAATATTAAAAGAGATTCGTTCCAGATTGCGTTTTTTGATGGATGTAGGCTTGGAATATCTTACACTTGACAGAAAGTCGGCGACACTTTCCGGCGGTGAAGCACAGCGAATTCGTCTTGCGACACAAATCGGAAGCAAACTTGTCGGCGTTCTTTATGTTCTTGACGAACCTACAATCGGATTACATCAACGTGACAATGACAGATTGCTTCAGACATTACTGGAGCTTCGTGATATAGGAAATACTCTTGTAATCGTAGAACATGACGAACAAGTGATTCGCAGTGCAGATTACGTGGTGGATTTAGGCCCGCGAGCCGGCGAACACGGCGGAATGATAATTGCCGAAGGAACGCCGTCAGAAATAGAAAAAAATCCGGAATCAATTACGGGGCGTTTTTTAAGCGGTGCCGATTCTATTGAGATTCCGCAAAAACGCCGTGAGGGAAACGGACAATTCCTTACAATTACCGGAGCAAAACTTCATAATCTGAAAAATATTACCGTGTCGATTCCGCTGGGAAAAATGACTATAATTACCGGCGTCAGCGGTTCGGGAAAATCTACGCTTGTGAATGAAATTATTTATCCGGCATTGTTCAATCATCTTTTTCATAAAAATGATGAAGTAAAATATTACAAGTCGATTAGCGGAATCGAGAATATCGACAAGGTAATTTGTATCGACCAAAGTCCCATCGGGCGAACTCCTCGTTCCAATCCGGCGACTTATACCGGACTTTTTAATCATATTCGTGATTTATTTGCAGAAATGGAAGAAGCCAAAATCCGCGGTTATAAATCTGGACGTTTTTCTTTTAATGTTAAAGGCGGGCGTTGCGAAAGTTGTTGCGGCGACGGTCAGATAAAAATTGAAATGCACTTTTTGCCGGATGTTTATGTGACCTGCGAAACGTGTAACGGAATGCGTTACAATCGAGAAACTCTTGAAGTAAAATATAAAGGCTATTCGATTTCTGATGTTCTTAATATGACAGCAGAAAATGCGTTGAAGCTTTTTGAAAAACATCCGCAGATAAGTAAAAAATTGCAAACATTGTGCGACGTGGGACTCGGCTATATTCGTTTGGGACAGTCGGCTCTTACACTTTCCGGTGGAGAAGCTCAGCGTGTGAAATTGGCTGACGAATTGTCAAAACGTCAGACCGGTAAAACAATGTATATTCTCGACGAGCCGACTACCGGTTTGCATTTTGCCGATGTAAAACAGCTAGTGGAAGTTCTTAACAAGCTTGTAGACCAAGGAAACTCAATGATTATCATCGAGCATAACCTTGATGTGATAAAAATCGCAGACCATATTATTGATATCGGCCCGGAAGGCGGTGACAAAGGCGGACAAGTGGTTGTTGCCGGTACACCTGAAGAAGTGGCAGCTTGCGAAAAAAGTTATACCGGTCATTATTTAAAAGACATTTTAAAAGTGTAGCTGTTTAAGTTGAAACTATTATTAATATATAGAGAATAAGGAAGGAAAAAAATGAAGTTTAAAGTAACAAAATCAAATATTTGCGGGACTGTAGAGATTCCCGGTTCGAAATCACATTCGATAAGATCATTCTTTTTTGCTTCATTTGCAGACGGACGTTCTGTCATTCGCAAGCCGCTTTTGTCTAATGATACGCGGTCGGCAATAACAACGTGCCGTCAATTCGGAGCTGACATTAATCAAGATGCAGAAGGAAATTATATTATTGACGGGTTCGGCGGAAAGCCGACAGTTCCCGATAATGTCATAGATGTAGGAAACTCCGGTACCACATTGCGTATTGCTTTGTCTACTGCGGCATTGCTGGACGGAAGTGCTGTTTTTACGGGAGATGAGCAGATTCTTAATCGTCCGGTGGCAGCGGTGATTGATGCTCTTAATAATTTGGGAGCAAAGGCATTTACTACGAAAAATAACGGCAAAGCTCCGGCTGTAGTGACCGGACCGGCAAAGGGCGGTTTTACAAAGCTTGACGGGCTAAGCTCTCAATTTTTGTCTTCAATATTGATAAATGCTCCGATGTTTGAACAAGATACAGAAATTGAAATGACACGGTTGAATGAATTGCCTTATGTTGATATTACGACATGGTGGCTTGATAAACTTGGTATAGAATATCGTAATGAAAATTATAAGAAGTTTTGGGTAAAAGGCGGGCAAAAGTTTAAACCTTTCGATATGACAATCCCTGCAGATTTTTCGAGTGCTACTTTTTTTGTTGTTCTTGCGGCAATCAGCGGCGGAACAATTACAATGAAAAATCTTGATATGACTGACCCGCAAGGTGATAAAGAAGTTTTATTTTTGCTTGAAAAAATGGGCTGTACGGTAAAAATGGAAGCTGACAGTGTGACCGTGACCGGCGGAAAATTAAAAGGAATTGATATTGATATGAATGCTATTCCCGATGCTTTACCGGCAATGTCTGTCGCTGCATGTTTTGCCGAAGGTGAAACAAGATTGCATAATGTAATGCAGGCAAGATATAAAGAAACAGACAGAATTGCTTGTATGTACAAAGAATTATCTGCAATGGGAGCTGACATCGAAGAATTGGAAGACGGTCTTGTTATCAGAAAAAGTAAACTCAAGGCTTGCGATAATTTACACGGTTATGCAGACCACAGAATCGTAATGGCTTTGTCTGTTGCCGGATTGTGCTGCGAGGGTGAAACTGTCGTTGATACATCGGAAGCTGCTGCAGTGACATTTCCGAACTTTCAAGATTTGATAAGACAATGCGGCGGAGTAATTGAAAATATAGAATAAACCTAATAAAAAAACCAGGGTGTGACGCACCCTGGTAAGTTTAGGAGAATTTTATGAAATAGACAAACAACAACAAGGATCGCTCTTCGTGTCCGTCCGTTGTCTAAGATAATAAAAAGTAATTTAATAAGGAAGATAAAAAGAGACTTTTTTACAAAAAAAAATAAATTTAGCAGTAAAAGATTTTTATTTGTGAAAAAAAATGTGATTGAGATAAAACTGATTGTATTTAATGTTAAAGTGTTTTTTTATCAGTGAAAAAGGATTTAATATGAATGCAGATAAACAGAGTAAACCAGAAAAACGAAAAAAAAATAAATTACTTTTTGCCAGATTAATGCTGGTTCAAGCATGGATTATTATTTTTTATTTTCCGTCTTTATTTTTTCCTTTCAGATGGATTACTTGGTTGTATCCGTTGGCAATTAATTTTTATATTTGGGCAAATCGTGTAAGAATGCACGACTTGACATCTGTGGATTGCAAAAAAAGTCAAGGAATGATTTATGCATCAAATCATAAATGTTTTTCAGACCCGGTATTTATTTCAAAATTTGTTCCTCGTCCGTTTGCTTATACAATGGATCAACATGTTGCAGACATAATTCCGCCGTTTAAACTTATTATTGCTAAAATGCGTTTTGTTCCGATAGATCATCGTTCCGTATCGGGATTGTTACGTTCTTACAATACTATAAGGAAGAGATTGAAAGAGCGAATATCTTTGATTTTTTTCCCGGAAGGTAAATATGTAATCGACGAGCCTGTAGGACAACTTCGCGGCGGAATTGCGAAGATTGCAAAAAATACCGGTGCTAAAGTAGTTCCGGTGGCGTTGTACGGAATCGACCAAAATTTTTTGTATGAGAAGAAATTAATTTGGCGTGATGTTTATGTGAAAATGGGAGAACCTTTGGATTTTGAAGCTTTTAACGGAGATGAAAGGTTATTTGTAAGTACGCTTCGTTCTAAAATTGCACAACTTTATTCGGAAATTGAGGAAGAAGTGAAGAAAATTTAGTATTCTCGATAATATCTTTGAATCTTTCTTCAGAAAGATTCTATTTTTTTATTGAGAAAACCGAATCTTTTTCCGATAATCAAAAAGATACGCTTACACAATATGTGTGGTGTACAGAGATTTACTTCAAATTTACAACAGTAAGAGAGAAGAGTTATGGGTAAAATAAGCGACAAAAAGAAAAAAATTAAGAAAACATGGAATGTTCGTGTGACGATTGCACGTAATTATATGAAGTTTTGCGAGCGAATGAAAAAAAGGACAGAAGCGATTCTTAACAGTAAACTTGCTACTTTTTTATTTCGCAGAAGGATAAGTATCAAACTTAAAATATCGCTTCTTTTATATATGACAATCTTTTTGATTATAGCTTTGTTTACTACAGTTGGAGTTTCCGGTGTTTTGAATATTGCTTCTCAAGAAATAAAGAAGATGTTTTTAACTTCGGAAAATTATTTTTCATCAGAAGTTGAAGATATTGATTTGACTTTTTTAAAAACAAATACAGAAGTTAATAATGAAAACTTTTCAAAGTTGTGGAATATTTTTGATAAGTCGTTAAAGATTCTTCCGGTAAAATCAGTTTCAATTATAGGATTTGACAACAGTAATTCTGATATTAATCACGGATACGGTAATGCAGTCTTTTTTATAAGAGTTGATAAAAAAGAAAGTACTACAGCAAGTCAATTTGAAAGAAACTTATTTTGCCGAGTGTGGGATACCGATAAAGCAAAAGCTAAGAAAAATGGTCTTATTTCTTTACCTAATGAAGTTCAAAAAGCTTTAAAAGATGCGAACGGAGAAATTATCCATTCAAAAAGTTATAAAGATATAACAGAAAAAAGAGGCTTTTCTAATTTCTCAATTATTCCTATCATGAAAGACAGTAATGTTTTGATGTGTCAAATGATAGAGCTTGATTCAACAGATTTTGTCAGTATTACAAGAAAAATGTATTTTATAAATGCAATAGCGGTTTTGATTGCTATTTTGATGGGGCTTTTCATAATCTTCTTTATACAAAGAAGAATTATTGGTCCGTTGGTATTAATCAGAGATACAGCTGATATCGTTGTAAAAAAAGGTGACTTAACCGTAAATGATATGCATGCAAAAACGAATGATGAGATTGGAGAATTATCTTGGTCATTCTTTAAAATGATTAAAGTATTGAAAGATCTCGTAAAGAGTGTTTTTGATGCAATTTTGATTATTGCTAAAAACTTGCGAACATTGTTCCTTTCTTCTAAGGCGGTAGAAGATTCTGCGGTAGAACAAGCCGGAACAGTTGATAAAATTATTCAGGATTTCTCCGGTCTTAACAAGCTTGTAGGGACAATCGCTTCTGAATCAGAAAAAGCTAATGAATATGTTCAGACTGCGTTGGAACGTGTAAAAACCGGTATGGAATCAATGGGGCAGTTGAAAAATGAGATGGGAGAGATTGAAAAGTCTTCTATCCAAATTACGGATATTATTTCGATGATTAATGATATTGCAGAACAAACGAACTTGTTGTCTTTAAACGCTTCTATTGAGTCTGCTCGTGCAGGTGAAGCCGGAAAAGGTTTTACGATAGTTGCTTCGGAAATTCGTAAATTGGCTGAAAAATCAGGACAAGCGGCTGCTGAAATCCAGAGACTTATTACTCATAATAATGATATTATTCGTGTAGGTGTTCAGCATTCAAATAAAACAGTGGAGATATTCGGTGATATTTCTACGCAGAATGAATTGATTTCTGGACTTGTAAAAAACATTTCGGAAGAAGGACAGAGCGTTCGTGACAGTTCTTCTATGATTTTGAAGTCAATGAATTATATTTCCAGTATTGCACAGGAAAATAAAAATCAAACAGAAATGGTTGTTGATTCGGTAAATGACGTAGTAAGCCAGATTTTGAAACTTCAAAAAATAGCCGGAAAATTTGATACGCGTTCGGAAACTCAGAAGAAAGCTATTGTTAATATGGAAAAAATTCTTGCTACTAAAATGGAAGAAATTGATAAGATTTTTGATAATCAGGGAACATCATTTATTCTTACAGATGACCATGTAATGATAAATGATTATAAGATTACCGAAATGAGAAACGGTAAAATGGTAATTACGGGAAATAATAAATTTGTTGATAACGTAGCGAAAACACTCGGTACAGAAATGACCGTTTTCCAGTTTTATGATGATAAATTAATGCGTGTAGCTACGACAATCAAGAACTTTGACGGAAGTCGTGCCGTAGGAACAATGATTGACCGAGATGATGATATTTATAAGGCTATTATTTCCGGAGAGAAATTTTTCGGTCGTTCATTTGTAGTTAATCAATGGTATGTAGCTATTTATTCACCGATTTTCGATTCAATGGGAACACCACTTGGGGCATTCTATTTGGGACTACCTGATGAGAATTAATAATAAAAAATCGTTGATAGAGAAAAAAGAAATCCTGGGTACAGGATTTCTTTTTTATATGGGCATGGTATTTTTGCTGTTATATTCTTGTTTGTTATTTTCATGTTGTTCTGCCGGGGAGCAAGGTTCTTTTCGATATCGCGGAATGATAAGAAAAATAGATAAGTTTTTTGCAGGTGTTCATGATAAGAATAATTTTAATGGTTGCGTACAGATATTCCACAATGGAGCTGTAATATTTAATAAAAGTTATGGTTATTCAAATCGAGAATTTGGTATTCCTAATATTCCCGAAACATCTTTTATGATTGGTTCAATTACTAAGCAAATGACAGCAGCTGCGGTTTTATTACTTGATGAATACGGAAAGTTATCACTTGATGATAAGATAGATCGTTATTTTCCCAAATTATCCGGTGCCGGAAGCGTGTCTGTTCGAGAATTGTTATTACATTGTGCGGGAATTCCGCGCGAGAGAGTTGAAGTAAATTTTATTTCATGTATTTCAAAAGATTTGGTAGAGCCGTGGTTTGAAATAGCTCCGGAATTTCAAATTGGAATGTCTAAGTTTTATTCTTATGACGATGAAGCTTTTTTTATGAGAAAGAAAGATTTTTCGCAGCGTGAACTTCAAGATTTACAATATACATTTCATTGCTTAGGTTTTGATAATAATTTGTCTTTTTCTTCCGTGAGTGAGGGGGTTGAATATTTATTGAAAGATGAAAAAACTTTCGGAAGAGGAAGTCATAAGTTTAATTACAGTAATTACGGATATATGATTTTAGGGGCATTGATAGAAAAATGTAGCGGAATGAAGTATGAAGAGTTCATTAATAAGAATTTTTTTATACCGCTGGATATGACGGAAAGCGGTTTTGGTTATAATAAAAACGCAATTCCGTTGCTTGCTCAAGGATATTACGAATATGATGTAGAGAACTTTTTTAATCCGTTAGAACAGGAAGCTGTTATTAATATGCCGAATTATGTTAATACTTACGGTTGGCCGGGTAGTGCGGGAATGGCATATTCTACTACGTCAGATATGATAAAATGGCAATGTGGATTGAAAAATATTTTGTCGGATGACTCTATTTCAAAAATGTTCAAAGGATCGTGTGTTATTGGAAAGAAGTCTTCATCAAGATATGGTTTGGGAACTTATGTTACATTGGTGGAAATAAACGGTGTAAAAAAGAAAATGTTTTGGCATGACGGTGTAATTTATAATTTTAACAGTATAATTGCCTCTTTTCATCGTGATAATTTGCAAATGGCAATATTATCCAATCAAATGGAAGGTAACGAATTTTATAAATGGCCACAGAAAATTGCAGAAATTATTTTTTCTTATAATAATAGTTATCATGAAGATGAAGATTTTGTAGATTGTACTGATGATATAATTTTAAATGAATAGTTGAAAAAACATTGTCTTTCTGGTATTAAAAAAGCTTTAAAATGAAAATAGGAGTATAAATGAAAAATACAGATTTAACTAATTCAGATATACGTAAATTACGACAAATGTCTCACACTATGGGAGCTTATGTAATAATCGGAAAAAATGGTTTAACGGATGAAACTTTAAAATTACTAGATAAAGAGTTAGAATATCATGAACTGGTAAAAATACGTTGTAATAAATTTAAGGAAGAAAAAGAGGAAATTGCTGCGAAATTGCAAGAAGCAAGCAAAAGTTTACTGATTTCGGCTACAGGCAACGTAATCGTTCTTTACCGAAGAAGTAAGGATGAGAAACGCCATATTTTATAATTTTACAGAGAAGGCTGTCTTTTTTAGAAAAGATGGCCTTTTTTATTGAAAGTTCTTATTGTGAAAAAATTAATTAACATGATAAAAATGTAAAATGCGTCTGATAATGACTAAAAATTAGTTATAAGTAGGCTTTAAGTTTAAAAGTAAGGTAAATAAATATGAATTTAGATGTATTTGAACATTATCCGGTACCGAGAGCGGTTGCTTCGTTTGCGATACCGTCAATTTTAACTTCTTTGGTGACGGTTTTTTATAATATGGCAGATACTTTTTTTGTCGGACAGACCGGAGACCCAAATCAGGTTGCAGCTGTTTCTCTTGCGACTCCGGTTTTTTTATTGCTTTTGGCTTGCGGAAATATATTCGGAATAGGCGGAAGTTCTTTTTTATCCAGAGCTTTAGGCGAAGGAAACCGTGAAAAGGTAAAAAAGATAAGCTGCTTTTGTTTTTTCTCATGTATATTAGTCGGCTTATTAATGATGTTTTTATTTCTCGGAGCAATGCCGGTAATTTTGAAAATGGCCGGAAGTTCGCCGAATACCGAAGGCTTTGCAAAAGAATATTTGTCTCGTTGTGCATACGGTGCCGTATTTGTGGTACCTTCTGTGGCATTGGGAAATATAGTCCGGGCAGAAGGTGCAATAAAAACTTCTATGTTTGGAATGATGTTGGGGACTGTAGTAAATATAATTCTCGATCCGATTATGATTTTGTGGATGGGAATGGGAGTAAAAGGAGCTGCGTGGGCTACGGTAATCGGTAATATAAGTTCAGTGGGATTTTACCTGGGATATATAATTTTTTCACGTAGAACTTTGCTTTCCGTAAATCCAAAATATTTTTCAGTAAGAGAAGGTATTTTGTTCGGAGTATTGGTTATCGGTATTCCTGCTTTCTTAAATAATTTACTTATGAGTACATCAAATGTGCTAATGAACAATTTCTTGGTAAAATATGGTGATGTTTCCGTGGCGGCGATGGGGGTTGCAATGAAAGCTAATATGCTTGTAATATTTTTGCAATTGGGAATAGCGATGGGGCTTCAACCGTTGATAGGGTATTGTTACGGAGCTAAAAATTATTCCAGACTGAAGAGTGTTATGAAATTTTCTATGATTTGTTCTGTAATTATCGGTTCTACATTAACGGTGCTTTATCTTATCTTCTCTAAAGAGATTGTCGGGGTATTTATACAGAATGAAGATGTAATCATTTATGGAGAGAAAATGTTAAGAGCTTTGATGCTCAGCAGTTCTGTAATCGGAATAATGTTTGTATTTACTTTTTCATTTCAAGCAATGGGAAAGGCCGTTTCTTCATTAGTTCTATCAGTCAGCAGACAGGGATTGATATTTTTTCCGGTGTTAATATTGGGTAATATGTTTTTTGGACTTAACGGAATTATTTTTGCACAACCAATTGCGGATTTAGGCTGTCTTTTAACGGCAATTATTATGTTTATTCATTTGAGTCATCAATGGAAAAAAGAAAAGATAGGTTAGAATGTTTTACATTGAAAAAAATAAAAAAGCAGTTGTTTTTTTTACGAATAATTGTTTTTTTATTTTTTGATAGATTGAAATAATTAAGATTTATTTTTCAAAAATTTTGAGTACACTCCCCAGAACCCAAAAAAGTTTTTTGCAAGCAAGGAAAAGAAAAAGCCTGAAAATGACTTTTAAAGTACTTTCAGGCTGTTTTTTCTTAGCAGAGGTTCGACTCGAACGAACGGCCTTCGGGTTATGAGCCCGACGAGCTGCCAACTGCTCTACTCTGCGTCGACAAGAAAGCTTTTATCATGTTTTGATTTCTAAGTCAAGAAATAAATAGAAAAAAATGTAGAATCTAATAAAAAATTTGTTATACTGCAGGAAAATCTGAATGTATGGATTATGAAGTTATGAATAAATTAAGATTACTTTTAATATTTATTATTTGTTTTTTGGGAATTTATACTGTTAATAGTGAAAAAATAACTATCAGTGCTTTAGGTGATATAATGATGCATAAAGAGATTCAGGAATCTGCAATGTATCAAACAGGAAATTATGACCAAGTTTTTTCTGATGTAAAAGAGCTTTTGCAGAAAGATGATTTGACGATTGCTAATTTGGAAACACCTATAGCTGATGAAATACGAATTCTTGGGGCTCCGAAGTATAATGCCAAAACATCTCTTGTTAAAAGCATGAAAGAGGCCGGGATAGATTTTGTTTCTACTGCTAATAATCATGCTTTTGATCAATGGGCATTTGGTGTAAGAACGACAATGAAAGCTTTGGAAGATAATGGTATAGGTTATAACGGTTGCGGAGAGAATAAAAGAGTATCAGAGAGTTTTACCATTGTTAATGTAAAATCTTTTTCTATAGGAATTATGGCTTTAACTTTTTCATTGAATGGTTTACGTCCTACTCGTGAAGATTATTATTCTCCGTATATTAATTATTTTCCACCTTATGATGAGGCTGCATTAAATGAGTTGTGTGAAAAAATTCGTCTTATAAAAAATAAAGTAGATGTAGTTATGATTTTATATCACGGCGGAGCAGAATATCAGAGTGAACCGTCCGCAATTCAAAGTCGTTGGCTTAAAAGTTGTACGGAAGCCGGTGCTGATGTAGTATTAGGAACTCATTCTCATGTTTTGCAAAAAATAGATTTTTATAAAGATACTAAGGAAGATAAAAATAAATTGATTGCGTATTCTTTGGGGAATTTTGTTCCTGGCTTACAATCGCGTTATCGATATGTAAAAAATCCATTAGAGGATATTGATAATACGTTTATAAAAACTTCCGAAGGTGCAATATTAAAATTTGATATTGTTCGTTGGAATGGAAAGGTTGAAATTATAAATCCGCGTTATGTTCCGTTATTTACGCTTGTTTATTATAAAACTATTGCTCCGGAAAAATGGCTTACGTATTTTCAGTTAATGCCTATAGAGAAGATTCTTCAAATGCCAGATTTTGATGAAGAGCGTTTTAAAGATTTGAAACCTGCGAAAAATATTGCCTTCTTACGTAAAGAAAAAATGCAAAAGATTTTAGGAATTCCGGAAGAAAATACTCTTTTTGATACGAGTAAATAATAAGATTATTATTTTCTGAATTAAACTGTATTTCCATTGTTCTTTAAATTCAATTTTTACCTAACCTTATTCGATACTAAGCTTGAGAATGTTAGATTAAGAAATGAAAGAGGAGTTATTAATGGCAAATACTCAGGGAAAAATCATTGCCCCAAAAATTTTAAAGGGATTCAGAGATTTACTTCCTGAATCAATGATACCTAAAAAGAAAATTATCAGAACTTTAGAGCAAGTATTCGAAAGTTTTGGATTTTCTCCGATTGATACTCCGGCATTGGAATATACAGAAATATTATTGGGAAAAGGTTCCGGTGAAACAGATAAGCAAATTTATCGTTTTGAAGATCACGGCGGAAGAGATGTTGCTTTACGTTTTGATTTAACCGTACCTTTAGCTCGTTTTGTATCTCAGCATTTTTCAGAACTTGTATTTCCGTTTAAACGTTATCACATTGCTCCGGTTTGGCGAGGAGAGAATACACAAAAAGGGCGTTATCGAGAATTTTATCAATGTGATTTTGATATTCTCGGAAGTGACAATATAAACGCCGATTTTGAAATCTTGCAAGTTATTCGCAGCGGATTTGAAGCTATCGGATGTGAAAGTTACATAATAAATATTAATCATCGTAAATTATTAAATGCGATTTTAGCTAAGTTTGGAGAAGAGTCTCGCAGCCAAAAGATATTACAAACAATTGATAAAATTTATAAAGTCGGTCGTGATGAAGTTGTGAGAATTTTGGTGGAAGATGAGGGTATGTCTCCTGAAAGTGTAAATGGGATATTAACGACTCTTCGTTTGAATGAAAACTTTTCGAAAGAAGGTATCAAAGGCGATGAAATTTTCACGGTTCTTGAAAAATTAAGAGATGAATTGGATGATAAGACAGCTGCGGAAGAATTATTAACTGTTTTTCATAATTTGAAAGAATGCGGTGTGATTGAACATTTTGCGTATAATCCTGCTATTACTCGCGGACTTGATTATTATACCGGAATTGTTTTTGAATCTTTTATTACGGACAGAATGGAGTTTGGTTCTGTTTGTTCCGGAGGACGTTATGATAATTTGACAGGTTTGTATTCAAAAAATGTTGTTCCGGGAGTTGGAGCGTCTTTTGGTTTGGATAGACTTTTGTCTGTTCTTGAAGACAAGCAAATGTTTACAAAGAAAAACAGTGTGGCTGATGTAATGATTTTTAATCTTGATGATTCATTGATTGCAAAATATTATTTGTTGGCTGAAAAAATGCAAAAAGCCGGAATAAATTGTGAAGTTGTATCATCAAAAAGTAAGTTGGGAAATCAGTTTAAGCTGGCTGAACGCAGACAAATTCGCTATGCGTTAATTGCCGGTACGGACGAATTTGAGAATAGTAAATTTAATCTGAAAGATGTTTTTGCCGGAGAAGAAAAAAAGGCAATAACACTTGAAGAGATTATCTCTGAAATCCAAGCAAATAAGAAGGTCAACGGCTGATGTTATCACAGTTAATCAGAAGTATATTAGATGAAAATAATCCGAGCACATCTTCTTGTATGGAAGACAGGATGTCTTTATTTGAAGATAAAGCTGAGGATAAAAAAATGCGGATTCAGGCAAATAATTTTTTGTCACAGGCCAGTATTTATTCTGCTGATTTAGATACGGTACAGAAGAATCGTTTTTATTTCTTGAAGCCAGCATTAAAAAGCATGAAACAAAACTTTCTTGCAGATTTTGAGGAATATCTTCTTTCTCGTTCAATAGAATCTGCACCGGTGAAAAATTTGGTTTCTATGTTTTCTCATTTTATTCCGGATACTTTTTATCCGGAATGGAGTGCGACCGGTTTGGAAGATAGATTAGTAATATTTGATTTGTTATTGTCATTGTTAATCGGTTGTACTTTGAATAACGGCGATAG
>JBGUUT010000108.1:0-79441 GCA_045133795.1 Spirochaetota bacterium | reverse complement strand
TTTCTATTTCATTAGCAAATGTTTGCACGATTGGAAAAACTGCCATTATGATTGTAATTATTAACAATTTGTTCATGTTCAGCTCCTACTAGCTTGGTTATAATTTTTCACAAAATTGTAAGAATTAGCCGGTTGTTACAATTTAGCTGTCAATTGTTATCGCTCTGATTTTCAAGAATTTCAATAAAAAAAAGTTCCCAAATGTTCCCAAAAACTTCCTAGGAACTTTTTTGTGGTAAAAGAAATAACAATTTACAGATTTAAGTTTTAAGTTATGTTAAAATAGTTAATTTTGATGAGTACAAAATCCGCAATCAATAACCAAATAAACTTTGTACAAATAATAAAACTATGCGGATAAAAAAACGGCGAAGTTTTTATTTACTCCGCCGTTAAAAATATTGACTGACAGATTTTTATTCTACTGGTCGACCGCTGCGAATCACGGCTATACTGTTACTGATTCCGCTGACATATGGATTTTCAAAAATATTATTGTCTTCACGTACGAAAATTTTACTTCGCTGAATATTGTAATTATCCGCCAAATAATCGGCAATTACATTTGCTCGGGCAAACGCCAACGCCCTGAAATCTTCTTGTGATACCGTCAAACGGCTCAAAATCCGTTGCAATAAAACATCTGAATCTTCATCTTCCGAAACACTCTCGTCATATTCTTGTTGCAAAAGTTGTTTCAACGCTTCTTTGCGTGCTGTCTCGCCCTCGCCGGTCAGATATTTTTTCAACATCTTTGCAGCCAATTCTCGTTTCAAATATTCCGTGTCATTTTGTTTATCTACAAAACCGTTCACGGTAAAAACATTTTTATGGTTATCAATTTTCTCCAGCATTTTTTCACTCAAAAAATTATTGCCGGAAATATTCGAACTGCCGCCTTTAAAATATGCAATAGAAAAAACATTATCATAAATAATTTCTTCCTGAATCGGAATCGCCAACTTATCAGACGAAGACTGCAATGTTTTTGATAATACCTCAAAAAATAAATCCAAATATTTAACTTTCTTTTCCGCCAACAAAACCGTAACGGGCAACTTTAAATCTATCATTCCGCTGCGATTCATCATTCCACGCAAAGTTTTATCAAGATTCAACGGAAATGAGCTTGTCGCCTGTCGTTTCAATTGACGTTTAATAAGCTTAAACTCTAAAACCCACGAGATTTTTTACGGTGTGTCAGAAAACGGGATATTAATTGAAAGTCTTCCGTTTCTCACTGTATGTCCCAAATACTTTTGTGCATATCCGGAAAACGGCGAAAGTAACGCATTCGAACATGAAAAATTACCTTTTATTTCCGTGGCGGCGGTAGTTAATTGCAATGAAAACGGATTTGCACCGTCTACCTTACCGGATAATGTCAAACTTCCTTGCGGATATATAAAAGACGGTAGATTATTTGATTTCCAAGAAATTCCCGTAAATGCATAGAAAAACGGAATCGAATCTTTTCGCTCATCTATAAAATCTATTTCACCGTCATTTACATCTAACCGGCTCAAATGAATCTGAAAATGCGTTTCTTCCTTATCATTTTTTCCGAAGCTAAACAGCGGAATCCCCGCAATTTTTAAACTTCCGAAATCATTAAGTTCTGTTTTTAAATACAAATATTCCGCCGTAACTGCACGGTCTATATTCACACGAAAGTTTTTATTATTTGAAATTTTCACGCTTTGCATATTTGCATTTCGCAATCTGGCACACAAATCGCCGTTGTAATAGATTCCGCTGTCGCCGATTTTCAAAGTCGCTTCGGCATTAAATTGATTCTTATTTGTTTGTAACTTCAAGTTTAAAACCGCATTATTAATATTCGCCGCAATTGAATCTTTCTCGCCGTAAACTCCGGAGATTTCTTTAATCTTCCAAGTTTCGTCCAATGCAAAGTTCGACGAAATTTTCAACGCATGCTCGCCCGGTTCCAATTCCAGATTACATTGCGAAAAATATGTCTGCGGTGTTTGAAAACTCAAGCCTGCTATTTGCAAGTTTTGCAGAACACCGAATAATTCTTTTGTATTCAAATCTTTGACTGTCAATGCTACATTTTCTGCACTGATTTTTTTATCATCAAACTCACATTCAATTTTCGAAAAACTTCCGTTTCCGGAAAAATCAATCTCCGGCTTTTTATTTGCAACCACTCGCAAGCGTCCGCTGCCGAAAAGCTTATCGATATTTACATTTTTTAATTCTTTAACTTTTTGTATCGCCGAAAAATCAGACGGCAAATAAATATTCTTCACCGACAATTCGTCAAACTCAAACTCTGATAATCCGTTACATCTTGCATTTACGCCGACTTCTCCGTGTCCGAAACCGGCAGATAATTTAAATGTCGTATCTTTTAAAGTTTTTGAGAAATTAGAAATACTACCGTTTACATTTCTTAATGAAATCTCCGGCATTTCTAATGTAAGATTTTTAACTTGTGTTTCATTAATTGCTATTTCAAACGCTTCATTTCCGCCGTTCTTTTTTGTCGCAAACATTTCTTTCGGTAACTTTATATTGCCGCTTGTTATAGACAAATTCTGAACATCAAGCAGTCTTTGAGTAAAATCATAATGATTTACTACCGCACGTCCGGACAGTCGATTGGCAATTTGTCCGTCTTTCGTTCGTAACGCAAGATTTTCTACCGCCAAAGTCCCACTGAAAATCAACGAACTTTTCCGCTTCTTTCTTATAATATATTCTACGCTGACATCTAAATCTACAACACCTTGCTCCATATTAATTCCGGGAAAAACCGGTAAAAATATTTTGTTCTCTGCGATGTTTAAACGATGTGATGATATTTTAAATTGATTAATAATGTCGCCGTTTTCGTTAAATCTTGTTTTACCGACAAAATTAAACGGCTTTCTGTTTAGATTTCCGGAAATTACAGGCTTTATTTCTGAAGTTCCTGCCCCGACATTCGGCAACATAATATTAAGTTCCGATAAAAATCGATAATCTTTGCCGTTTCTTCGTAAATGTACGGTGGAGTTCGACAAAGTGATTCCGAAAAATGCGACCGAAATTTTAGGGATTTTAAAATTTAATGTAGAATCTTTTCTTTCCGGTAAAAACGGAGGTAATTTATAATTATTGCCGTTTTGAATGACAAAAGTTTTTACTCCGTCAATCAAAACCTGTTCAAAGGCAATTTGTAATTTTAAGATTTTTTTCAAATCAGGCGTAATCTGAATCTCTTTCGCCGTCAAAAGATTTTCGCCGTCAGGTATTCCCCACGAAATATCTGTAAATGATAATTTTTGTTTGGCTATATCAAACGTAACTTTTCCGACAGATACATCTCTTTGAAAGAAATGCAGAAATATATCTTTATAATAAAAAGAAAAAAGCACACATGAAACAAACAGCAGCAGAATTAAAACTGCTGCCGTAATCAGAATGAATTTCAATATCGAATCTAAAAAATTCCTCTGATGTTTCATAAATGCTTATCGTTTTTTCTCACTTGCACTTTTACAACCGATACACATTGTAGTCCAAGGAAGAGCTTCCAAACGTTCCGGATTAATCTCTTTTCCGCAGTGAACACAAATACCGTAAGTTTTTTCTTCGATTCTACGTAAAGCAGCTTCGATTGCTACCATAGTTTCTTTGTTCTTATTATTAGTTAGATTCAAAATATTTTGTGAAACATTAACAGACGCTTCATCTGCACTGTCACCTACAACATTTGCATCTTGTTCCATCATACTTCTAGCTGCATTATCATCTTCAGAAAGAGAATGAGCAAATGACGCTTTCTCTTTGAGTAATAATTCTTTGTAATATTTAACTTTTTCTTCTGTCATTAAATACCGCCTACTATCAAATAATTTCGTGGCTTTTATCATTTAATTCACAAATCGTCAAGAATTGAAACCCACTAATAACCGATATATGAATCTTTGATAGCCTCCCCCGGCAAAATTACATCATCAAAATCAATGAATCTTCGCCGCGAGTCACAAAGAAATATGTTCCGTCTCCCGGTTTTATATCCTTTAATATACTCACCACATCTTTAACATTCTTAACTTTCTGACTGTTTATTTTTGTTATAACATCGCCGCTTTTGAAACCTGCACCGGCAGCTGCAGAATTAGTTTCTACCGCACGAACTAAAACACCGTTTCTGTCTTCCGTCAAAACAAAACCGAATTGTTCCAGTGTCTCTTCTTTTGAAGATTCTCCGGCATTTGCAACCGAAGATTTTGTACTTCGCTTTCCTATTACAACAGTCTTTTCGATAGTTCCTCCATCACGTATAATTTTAACCGCCAATTTATCTCCCGGCTTAGCACTTCCGACAGTTACGGTTAAATCATGTGAACGTGATAATTTTTGCTTACCTATTTCGATAAGCAAATCTCCGGATTTAATTCCGGCTTTATCTGCCGGGCCGTCTTTTTCCACTTGCATTACAAGCATTCCGAATTGCTGTTTTTTCAATCCCAATTTTTCAGCTTCACCTTCATTTAATTCTCGGAAAGTAATTCCCAACCAACCATGTTCACTTTTACCTACCGCAATCAATTGGTCTGCAATATTCTTTGCAATATTAATAGGAATTGCAAAACCGATTCCGATACTTCCGCCGGATTGAGAATAAATCATTGTATTGATTCCGATAACTTCACCGCTGATATTCAATAACGGCCCGCCGGAATTGCCCGGATTTATCGCTGCGTCTGTTTGAATAAAATTGGTAAAACCGGGTTTTGTGTTATCCGGGCTCGGACGTCCGATAGCACTGACAATTCCGAATGTTACCGAATGGCTCAATCCGTAAGGATTTCCTATTGCCATCACTAAATCTGCAGTTTTTATTTTTGAAGAATCACCGACTTTCGCCAACGGCAATTTATCTTTTGTCTTGATTTTTATTACCGCAATATCTACATCGGAATCACAGCCGACAATTTTTGCATCATATTCTTTTTGGTCATCAAGAGATACTTTTACCGTATCCATTCCGTCTACCACATGGCTGTTTGTAATGATAAAATACTCATCGCCTTTTTGGTAATAAAAGAAACCTGAACCGAGTGCTGATTGTTTAAACTCCCTTTCTTTAGGTGTCGGTCTACCGCCTCTGTTATTGAAAAAAAACTCAAATGGGTCATAACTCTGCTGTTTTACCGTTTTTTCCGTACTGATAAAAACTACCGGTTTAGACTCCTTATCCGCAATCTCACGTAATTTTTCCTGTAAAGCAATAATGCTTTCATCTGCAAAAAGTGCACTGCTTACCAAGCACCACACAATAAATATAAAACTTCTTTTATGATTCATTCTTACTCCTTTAGTAAAAAAAATCTCGGACTGAGAGCTAACCTTAACAATTTTCTCCGCAGCTGATGTTGTGAAATGTATAACGATATACTTTTGCAAAGATGAAAAATTTTAAAGTATTTTTACAAGCAACAATCCATCAATCTCAATTTTTATCGAATTATACAACGGCTTGATATCAAATCTTTTTTATCAATATTCCCGACAACTTCGCACTCTTTTTTCACACCCCGCCATAAACATACCGACAAAAAAATATATTTTTGCCCTTTTTTAAAAAGTTTGCCTCTCCTTTTTATTCTTTGACAAACCATTCAAATGCTGTTATAAGAATCGATACTACTTAAAAACAAGAAACTTTATTTATAGAAACAGGATGGAAAATATGGCAGAATTATGTCCATGCGGAAGCACAAAAGAATACTCTTTATGTTGTGAACCTCTGCTCAAAGGTGAAAAAATCGCGGCTAATCCATTAGAATTACTTCGTTCACGTTATACTGCTCACGTAAAAGGTAACGTTGATTATATTATCAATACAGTTTTGCCGTCTAAACGCAAAGAACACAGAGTTGAAGGTATCAGAAAATGGATTGACAGTGCAGAATGGCTTGGTTTAACAGTTATAAAAGCACAAGATATCGATGCAAATGCAACAGAAGGAAAAGTTGAGTTTATCGCTAATTACCGTGAAAAATTAAGAAAAATCGACCACCACGAAATTGCTTCTTTTAAGAAAGAAGATAATGTATGGTATTTTGATGATTCTGAGTTCCCTTTCCAGCAAATTGTTAATGACGGACCTAAAGTTGGAAGAAACGATCCTTGTCCGTGCGGAAGCGGAAAAAAATATAAAAAATGTTGCGGTGTATAAAAACATTATAAGGATGTAAAAATGGAAAACACTAAAAACCAGCTATTAATCGCCTCTAAAGGCAACGACTTATATTTTCAAACATTAGGTCACATTACTGCAAATTTATGTTTTCCTTTGAGGAACATTATAATGAAGCGAATATCTTCATTTTCTGTCCCTTTTGAAATCAATATTGATTTATCTCAAACCAGTTACATGGATTCTACATTCTTAGGAATCATGGTTGCGTTAGATAAAGCAATATTTGCAAAGTTAAAAACACACGTATATATTGTTTGTCCGAACGAAATATCGTTGAAACTCTTAAAAAATATGGGATTAGACAAATTTCTAAAAATTAAAGATGCGCCAATCCCTGAAGATTTAGTTTTTGAACGTTTTGATGATTCCATAGACATTGACGAACTCGAACAATTAAAAATCGTTCTCGATTCACACGATAAACTTTGTGAGTTGTCTGAAGAAAATCAAAAACGTTTCGGAGCTCTGTGCAAGATTTTACAAAACCAATTGGCTGAAAAAAATTAATGGCATTAAAATTTTGTACTCTTTCAAGCAGCAGCAAAGGCAACGCAATTTTTGTCGGCACTTCAAATGTCAATATTTTGATTGATGCCGGGATAAGTTGTCGTCGAATAGAAAAAGCTTTATTAAGTCGGGAAATTTCGCCGGAAAAAATTGCCGGCATTTTCCTGACACATGAGCACTCTGACCATACAAAAGGCGTTGCTTTATTTTCTCGCAAATACGGAACCCCAATTTACGCAACTGCGTTGACAATCAAAAAACTTCAAGAAAATGCAAAAAAAGAAAGTGATTTAATTGCTGTCGAAAAAATAAAATATATAAATCCGTACGAAAAAATCGTAATCCAAGATTTACAGCTCTATCCTTTTTCCATTCCGCACGATGCTGAAGACCCTGTCGGCTATACACTGTTTGACGGGAAATCGAAAATATCTATTGCGACAGATTTGGGACATATCCCGGAAAAGCTCGACTGTATAATGAAAAACTCTGATATTCTGCTTTTAGAGTCTAATCACGATGTACAAATGTTAAAAGAAGGGATGTATCCGCAGGCATTAAAAAAACGCATTTTAGGTAATTACGGTCATTTATCAAATAATACAGCCGGAGATTTTCTTTGTTCCGTAATATCTCCGAAATTAAAATATGTATTTCTGGGACATTTGAGTCAAGAAAATAACACTCCGTATCAAGCATTGGAAACGATTCAGGAAACATTGCAAAATAACGGCTTACCTAAAAATCTTCCGTTCAAATTACAAGTCGCTCCGGCTGAAGTTCCCGGAGCGTTGATTACATTAGAATAGTTTTGACTACATATTGAAAAAGTTAGTCATTATTTTTTCGCCCCATTTCAAGCTTTTCTCTGGGTGAAATTGTGTCCCCATCACATTATCACGAAATACTACAGCCGGAACTGTTTCGCCGTATTGTGCAGTTGCTGCGATATATTTACTTTCTGTATCTGCTCTAAATGAATGTACAAAGTAAACATCCGAATCCTGAGGAATATCTTTTAGCAATGGGATTTCCTGTGTAATTTTTAAATCGTTCCAGCCCATATGAGGCAAAACCATATCTGTATTGATTTTAACGACATTTCCCGGAATCAATCCCAAACCTTTTGAATGTCCGAACTCTTCTGAACTTTCAAAAAGCAATTGCATTCCCAAACAAATCCCCAACATCGGTTTTCCGGCAGCGGCATGTGCTAAAATACCGTCTAAAAGTTTATGTTTTTCCAGATTTTCCATCGCACGAGCAAACGCTCCTACTCCGGGCAAAATCAGACGATTTATTCCTTCAAACTTTTCGCAACTGTCTACTATTGTATACGAAGCACCCAATTTTCTTATCAAGTTACAAATACTTTCAATATTACAAATCTTTGAATCTATTATTCCTACCATATTATAAAACTCCTTTTGTACTCGGTACATCTGTGACATTACCGGTAATGCTGACAGCTTTTTTCATTGCACGAGCAAACGCTTTGAATGTACTTTCCAAAATATGATGAGAATTATCTCCGCGAATTTTATCAATATGCAATGTAATTTTTGCATTATTAACAAAACCTCTGAAAAACTCCTCAAACAACCATGGATTTACACCGCTGCCGTCTTCCGGACGAGGAAAATCTAATCCAAAGTGCAAAAACGGTCGCCCGGAAATATCTATCGCAACATGAGACAATGCTTCATCCAACGGAATTGCTACATTTCCGAAACGCTCGATTCCGCCCTTGTCGCCGAGTGCTTTTTCAAAAAGTGCCCCCAACGCAATTCCGCAATCTTCTATAGTGTGATGAAAATCTACTTCCAAATCTCCGGTTACTTTCATATCTAAATCAAAACTACCGTGTTTGGCAAATGCACAAAGCATATGGTCAAAAAAACCGATTCCCGTCGAAATGTCAGACTTCCCGCTTCCGTCAAGATTCAACGTAATAGAAATTTGCGTTTCTTTTGTTTTACGTTCCACACTTTCTTTTCTCATGTAAAAAGCTCCTGTCTCAATGTTTTAGTAAAATTTTTGCGTATATTACACGGAAAACTTCATTTTAGCTAGCAAAAAAGCAAATAGTTTTATACAGTCTTTTACTGTAAAAAATTAAAATTAAAGGCTTACTAATGAGAATGAACAAAAACAGTATATTCCACCTTTTTTCAAAATATATTCCGCTTGCAATTCTAATCCCCGTATTGATATTAATCAGTTTCTGTTATTTATTTTTTACATCCGAAATAATACGCCTTACAAATGCAAAAAAGCAATTTATCGTAACTCAATTTACAGCTCAAATAGAAGCAATTCTTTCCAGTACGGCAAACGAACTGGAAACAATGGATAAACTCTCCTCAAACGAGCTTGAAAAAATCTTTATTGAGTACAAAAAGATACATCCGTTTATAAATGCTTTCTTCTTTATAAATAAAGACGGCACCATAAAAAAATCAATTCCGGATATGGATTTTCATGAAATGGATTTATCTGAATATGAAGAATTTAAAATCGCAGTAAATAAATCTCAACCAGTCTGGGTTAATTCCTTACTTTTAAATAAAAAATACACAAACATATCTTATTTTTATCCGCTGAAAAATGATTCTGATACAACCGAAATTGTGGGACTTTCTCTGAATTACAATAAAATTCTAACAAAAATCCTGAGTCAATGCAAAATAGACAACAAATCTAAAATATTTATTACCACTAATGACAATACAGTCTTATACACCTCGGATGATTCTAAAAACTTACACGGTCGCAATTTCACTTATTCAAAAACAAAACTAAAAAATATTATCAAGTCTGGTAAAGAAATCTATCTTTATAATGCAGATACCATCAATCAAGGAAATCTCACTCTTTACTTTTTATTACCGGGAAAAGAACTTTTTGATATTTTGTTTCCGCTAACAATAAGTACACTTATCTTCATTGCGATAATATTGTTTTTTACGATATTGTTTTCATATTACGGAAAACGTTACATTTCGGAACCAATCATAAGTTTTGCCGACGCCAGCACGCAATTAGCTCTCGGAAACTACATCAAACCCCAAAGCCACGCTTTTTTTCACGAGATAAAAGTTCTATCTGAAAACTTTTACACGATGGCGACACAAATTCTTGATAATAAAAAATCATTAAGTAACAGTGAAAAGAAATTTCGTGCGTTGGTTGAAGAAAGCGTTGATATGATTTTCCGAATGAATCGAAATCTGCGACTTACTTATATTAGCCCGTCTGTCGGAGCTTTGCTGGGTTACGGAGAAAAAGAACTTAAAGATTTACTTAATACCCCGGGAGAAAACCGAAACGATATTTTCCCGAACAAAATACAAAATTCCTGTGCATTACGTTCAATTATAAAAAGTTTTGAAGAAGACAGCATTGCAAAACCGTTTGTTATAACAATTCGCCATTCAAACCAAAGTCTTTTGTACTTTGAAGTTTACATGCACAGATTAAAAGACAAAAGAAACGAACTGGAACTTCAAGGAAGTGCCAGAAACATCACGCAGCGATACCTTGCCGAACAAAAAGTTTTTCAATTACAAGATTATTTTCATGATGTTATAAATTCTGTTTCCAGCGGGCTATTGACATTCAATGAATGTTTCACTGTCGACTATTTTAATACAAGCTTTCTTAATATTTTTCAAACTAACGCCCAAAATGTATCAAATTGTCATCTGAAAGATATTTCGCCGATTTTAAAAAACAATTTAGATTTGATTGAACAAATGACAAAATCCGGAAATCGCAAAACATTTTCCTTTAAAAAAGATGTTAACGGTCAAACTCGTTTCTATAATGTAACTGTTTTTCCTATGACAAAAAGAAAAAATATTTTTATTCTGCACGTTTTTGACATTACTTCTCTGAAGGAAAACCAGCAACAGCAGGAAAATGAAAAAAATGCCAATTTTATCAAAACGTTAGCTGGCGGACTTGCACACGATTTAAATAATATCACCGGCGGACTTACCGGAACACTGGATTTGATTGATTACAAGCAAATAATCAAAAACAACACGGAATTACAGGAAGATATGATAAATATCCGCAAAGCTATAATGCGTGGACAGCAAATTATCAACAAAATCGTTTCCATTTCCCAAGTTGATAAATCTCGTTTTACATCATACGATTTACACCAGCTTGTTTGTGATGTATCAAAAACGTTTGAAACTCACGGCATGATTTTTATCGACAATATCAAAAACGAAGCAATAATCGACGGTGACGGCGAAATGCTCGGAACAATGTTTAATTATCTTATTTCTTGTATCCAAAAAATAACTCCGACAGCTGTAAGCATGAATTTTTCTTCCGTAAAAAAATATGATGAAATTTTCTATCAAATAATTCTGCACAATCCGCAACTGGAAATGTCACAAGACGACCTTGACAATCTATTCGTGCCTTTTTTCCGCACTCAAACTCTTGAACAACATTTCGGACTGGATTTGACATTTGCATATACCGTGATTCACAATCACAAAGGTAGCGTTTCATGTATTTCAGATAACGGCGTAAAAATCACAATTTTATTGCCGGCAAAAAAAGGTAACGTTACGCCGCCTACTCTGCCAAACAAAACTTCCGAAACTAAAAATAAATTGATACACGGTTCCGGAAAAGTTCTTTTAATCGATGATGAAGATATTGTTCGCTATACGGCAATGAAAATATTGCAAATGTGCGGTTACGAAGTTCTCCCGGCTACAAACGGTACGGAAGCAATACAGTTATTCGAAGAAAATAATGAAAGTATTTCGTGTGTAATTATAGATTTCTTTTTGCCGGATATGAACGGATTGGAAATCTTTGAAAAATTACAACAAATAAATAATAAGACAAAAGTTATACTCAATTCCGCTATGCAAAATCATCCCAAAGTTGTCGAAGCCATGAAACACGGTTTTTATGATTTTCTACCTAAACCTTTCACTATCGAAACTTTGTCAGGAATTGTAGCAAAAGCAATTCAAGAAGAACAAAACTAAAATATTAACAATTTTAATATCTGTACGATAACTAATCATATAAATTTTCAGAGGTTTTTATGAGCGTAGTTATTCGTACAGTTTTATTATTAATCGCATCAAATGTTTTGATGACTTTTGCATGGTATGCACATTTAAAAGATTTAAACGACAAGCCGTGGTTTATCGCAGCGTTAATCAGCTGGGGAATTGCATTTTTTGAATATATGTTTCAAGTGCCGGCAAATCGTCTCGGTGCAACAAGTCTTTCCGTCCCGCAATTGAAAATAATGCAAGAAGTTATATCGCTGTCAGTTTTTGTTCCATTTTCTGTCTGGTATTTACAAGAACCTTTGCGATTAAATTACTTATGGGCTGGGCTTTGTATGCTCGGTGCAGTATTTTTTATCTTTAAAGGGTGATTAAAAAGAATCTTTATGTTAAAAAGCGTAAGGCGTTTTGTAAAAATGTCGACATTTGTTTTAAATACTAATTAGGAAAAAATATGGCAAAAAAATACATTATCGAAGGCGGTTATCCGTTAAAAGGAAAAGTTACACCTAACGGAAACAAAAATGCGGCACTTCCTATACTTGCTGCTACAATATTAACAGATGAAGAAGTTACTTTAAGAAATGTTCCTAACATCGAAGATGTTAACATCATGATTAAAATCTTAGGTGAACTTGGGAAAAAAATAGAAAAAATTGATGAACATTGTTATAAATTTTCCGGCATTGTTACATCTAATTCTATCAATTCAGAACTGGGAAGAAAAATCAGAACTTCCATTTTATTTGTAGGCCCTATGCTTGCACGTATCGGAGAAATCGAGCTTCCTCCTCCGGGCGGTGACGTAATCGGTCGAAGAAGACTTGATACTCACTTTCTGGCTCTTTCAAAACTCGGAAGCAGCGTTGATGTTACTTCAACATTCAAATTGACTGCAAATAAACTTGTAGGAAAAGATATATTCTTGGACGAAGCTTCTGTTACAGGTACGGAAAACGCCGTAATGGCAGCAGTTCTTGCCGAAGGTCAAACTATTTTGATGAACGCAGCAAGTGAACCTCATGTTCAAGATTTGTGTAATTTGCTTAACCAAATGGGTGCAAAAATCGACGGAATCGGTTCTAACATTCTAAAAATTACCGGAGTTCCTAAACTTCACGGTACAGATTTTACTATCGGTATGGATTTTATGGAAGTCGGTTCTTTAATCGGACTTGCTGCCGTTACCAGAAGTGAAATGGAAATCCTTAACTGCCAACCGGAAAACATGAATATGGCACGTTTGACATTCGGTAAATTAGGAATTCGCTGGGAAACAGACGGAAAATCTATATTTATTCCGGGTCACCAAGAACTCAAAGTACAATCAGATATCGGCGGTATGATTCCGAAAATCGATGATGCTCCATGGCCAGGATTCCCACCTGATTTGATGAGTATTGTAATAGTAACCGCAACACAAGTTGAAGGAACAGTTCTTGTATTTGAAAAAATGTTTGAATCCAGAATGTTCTTTGTAGATAAGTTAGTTTCAATGGGAGCAAAAATAATACTTTGTGACCCACACAGAGCCGTAATTTCAGGACCGGCACATTTACGCGGAACTACACTTACAAGTCCGGACATTCGTGCCGGAATGGCTCTTGTAATAGCTGCATTATGTGCTGAAGGAAAAAGTACAATCCACAATGTTATTCAAATCGAGCGTGGATATGAAAATCTTCCGGCAAAATTGCAGAGCTTGGGAGCTCACATCAGCGTAGAAGAAGATTAATAATTTCACATAAAAAAGCCTGCGATTGAAATATTTTTTTCGCAGGCTTTTTTATAAATTTATTTTGTTAACAAAACCGAAAAATATTTAGCGTGGTGCTAGCTGACGGTCAAATACTCTAATTTTTTTTATTTTTTTCTCTTTGCACCATTCCAAATAAGCTTTAAAGGCATCGCCTTCCAATTGAGAATTATGAGGTCCAAAAGCTTGGCGGATTGTAAATTGGGGAGTTACTTCTATACAAATCTTAAACTTGCATTTATAAATGGCATAAACAATTGTAGCTTTACGTTGTTGTACTGCTTTTGAATACCCCCTGCCTACACAGTTGCTCATTTCGCTGCCAATAACTTTTAATTGATAAGAATCTTTTGCAACATAAAAACACCAGCGGTCTGCATCTGAAATAGGAATTCTTTCCCCTTTTTTTTATCAAGGTAAAAATCTTCGCCACATTTATATTCAAGGTCTAGAAATTCTTGTTCAATATCAAATTTTATTTTCTCTTCTTTTCTATTTTTTATTCTTCTTTCTTGATTTGATAATTGATTTTGTCAACGGATAAGAAAATCATGGATATAAGTATTAAATAATTTCTTTTTTTTCTCTATCTGTTAAAAAAGCAGAAATTCCAGCATACATATTGATTCCGTCAGTAATAATATATTCAGAGATTTGTTTGTTTACAAAAATGTCTATTGTTCGCTTTAGAGAATGCCATACGTTTTTTGGTCGCTCAGAGCAAGCATATTCGTAATAAAAGTCTGCAAAGAATCTCTGATTTGATAACTAATTTCTCCGGATGCAAAAGAAATCTGGTAGTAACTAAAAAAAATATAAAAATCTTTATTAGTGCTCTTTTGTAATAAGTTTACATCTGTAAAACCCAAATCTTTTACTGCTGCGTAAGGAATTATGCTATAGGGATTTTTCTGGTAAAGCTTTCGTATAACTTTTGTTGGCTTAATATTCATACAGGAAAACATTCCATTTTCTGCAGATGGAGTATCACCTGAAGATAAAGATGTAAAATCAGCATCACAAGGATTTAAGCCCCAATGTTTTGCAATTTTATAAAAGTTTACATTAAAAGGACAAAGCATATAACCAAGAACAACTTCAAATCCTTTATATGAACTAGAAACAGTTGGCTTTATACCATATTTTTCTTTGAAACTTTCGCCTATCTCTTCAAGCAGTATATTTGAAATCTCATCACATAAAAATCCTCTTATGTCTTTTTCTTCAAAAACTATAGAATCATTTTTGTAAATGCGTTTTCTTTCTGTATTTACTTCGAAATCAAAATTAATTAACTTTCGATTTTTTACGGAAACAAGTTGGGATAATGCTCTTATTTGATAGGAGTTTTGGCGTTTTAAAACTTCGTAACCATAAGAAAAAATTTTTCCTTCGTAAGAAAATGACCCCATATATAATTTTCCACAGGCTGCTTTTAAAACATTAGAAGAAAAGGAAAAAATCGGTTCCCAACAATGATGATATCGGCAATAAACTTCACATTTTTTTATATTGACAATAGTTGGAAATGTAGAAAGAGGAGCTTTTGTTGAAGGTTGATAATTATTTTCCATTTGATTGTAAGCCCAAATTCTTTCCATCACTCATTCTTTCTGAATTGTACGGAATAATTAGATTAAGTCATTATAATACAACCTATTTGTCCATGTCTAATCTTACGTATAAATTTAATTTATGATACTTATTTTGGCTTATTCTCAAAATAAAAAAGAGACTGCTATAAAAACAGTCTCTTAAATATTCACAGATAAATATTATTTTGTTGGATTAGAAATTACATATAAGTTCAAAAGTTCTTTTCTGTTCTTTCTTCTGGCTCCGCAAGGATTTCCTCAAAATAAAACCCGAAAGCTTGTCATAAATAATACAATTTTAAACATTCACTTATTTCTTCTTCGATTCTGTATTTTATAATTTGATAATTCCCTTCTTTTTTAGAAGAGCTGTTAAAAATATTATCACTGCTGCAATAAAAATACTCACACAATGCAGAGGCTTATAGAAAAATAACAAGCTATTAAAAAATCCGTTATAAAAACAAACTGCAATTACAGAAACTCCAATAATCCACCAGTGTTTTTTTTCTTTTACAAGCGAAACACTTAAAATTATCAAAATCCCGATTAATATATTGGCTGCCAACGGAGTCAACAATTCAAAAATATTATTAGGATTTTCTGTTCTTAACATTTGACTTACTGAAAATACCGTATTAACTCCAAAAAGAATTGCAATGACTCTAAGCCAAGTCGGCATTTTTTGCCCTTTCAAATTAAGCAATATCACAATCGCAGCACAAAGCACAATTCCTAAAAGACCTTGATAATCTAATAAAAAGTAATACGAGAAAACCTGATACCATTCTATATGATTATAAGGAAACGTCTCAAGTCGTCCGAACATAAAAAGCCACACAAATGTAATCAATACAGTAAAGAAATAACAACGAAAAAATCCGACACGTTCTTCATGATTTGTAAGTGCTACAATCGTCGGTAACATACAAACACAAAGCAACGGATAAAATAAAAGCGTAACAATATTCATTTTATTTCCTCCACAAAACTATTGATTATCAATACCTATCGTAAATACAAGATTAGAATTGAAATTCTTCTCTTTTAACATTTTATAAAGATCAACTCCCAACGATACAACCGCCTTTACCGGAATAAATCTCGGAGCGACTTCCAATTTTATACCGGCCCCCAATCCCGGACAAAGATGTAACAAGTTCCTGTTTATAATGTAGTCTTTATAATCGCCATCTTTCATTATTTCACCGTAGTTTTGAGCAAGCCCCATATCCACAAAGAAAGACAAATCTGCATCCCAAATTAATTCTCGTTTCATTGTCAATCCCAGGAAGTTCGGTGTTTTAAATGTAAACAACGGCAAACGATAACCTAAGTTCAACATCCCACCGGCATATCCGGTAAAATCTCCGACATTCTCAAACATTTCATAGTCAACATCTTGCTCCCAAACTCTTCTTGTTACAGGAGAATAAATACTTTCATCAATCGGTTTATAATCATCTTTTGTATTCATGCCGTTGTAATAGTAGAACAAGCGAAATTTCATAGCAAACAAATGACGTTTATAAAAATTATAATTCAATTTATAAGTTAAATGCGTTTCCACCTGAATAGTATTTTCAACCGATTTCCATGGATTATCATCTGCAAACCAGCTTGTCCCTTTTTCATATGCAGTCTTATAATGGAAAAATCGCTGATGTATCGTATTTGACAACTCAATATTATAAGTAAGCCCCTTAGCCAAAGTTCCGTAACGAGAAACTACATTTTTTAATGAAAAGTTTAATGCACATTCGTTAAAAAACTTTCGCAAGCCGAAATCCATAAAATTAGTCGACGTTTTTACTTGATGGTCTCCTATATAAAAACTGATTGCCGGAGTAATAGAGTAGGTAAGTCCGATTTCCTTAAAAGGAACAGAAAATTTTGTATTAAAATACGGAGAATAATACATTAAATACTGTCCCACAAAATCAAGTGCGGAATTATCTTTATACACTAATTCTCCGCTTTCTTCATTGTGCTGCAAACGATAAGCAAAACTTACCCATGGTGTAATTTCAAAATGCTCTGCAACCGGAATAAGAAGGGAAGCAGCCGTACTCGGAATTACTCGATGAATAGGCACTTCATAATAATAATCATCACTTTTGTCATCCCATGCCGCAATATACTCATAAACAAATTTTGCATTTGCATAAAATTGAGCATTTCGCCACGGCAATTTATAACCATACAATCCATACAAACTAAACTCTGTAACATTTTCATCATTCCAGCGTTCTTCTGTCCATGAAGTTGCCCCGATAGGAGCCAAACCCGGAGCATAATCGGTAACAGCATAATTCGGAGCTGAAGTCTCAAACGCTGCTTCTACCGAAAGAGTCATATCATCACGATTAAGAAATTGATAGTCTTTATAATCTACGGAAAAATCTAAAGAGTCATCGCAACTAAACGCCCCTTTTACTCCCAAATATTTTCCGTATCCGCCTAAATTATAGTTTCTAAAAATAACGCGCGGTTTTATTCCGGCTTTATTCCCGTAAGTAAAAAACGGAACTATCAAAAATGAATATTTTTCCTGAAGTACAATTGTCACGGCAACGGTATCATTTTCTCCTTCCGATTCTGTAACTTCAACTTTTTCTATAATCTTGTCTAATGCTGTAAGCTTTGATACAACCGACGATTTTATAGATTCATTCCAGTTACCGCCCACAGAAATACCGGCAACTTTTAATAAATACTTCTGATTAGTTCTCTTCAAACCTTCAAAGCGAATCTCTCCGATTGTTTGTGCCGAAACAGCAACAATCGATAAACATAAAAAAATAAACAGTGAAAAAACTTTTTTCATTATTACCCCTTACTTACGTTACAGGTTAATTTTCATACCATTAATGTCAAATATTTGTTCGTATCCTTGCGGAATATCTGCTTCATAATTATCATTTTTTTCATAAGTTACATTTTTTACCAAAAATGTCATTGATACCGCAGACTCATCCGATGTTATCTTTAGTTTTTGCGGCATTATAATTCCTTCGTTATCTGAAAATGTTAATGTATCGATATTCAAAGGTTGAAAAAATTGATTATTTGCCAATGCATGAACCATACGACCGTTTTTATCAAACTCTAATTGATACTCAGAATTACTGTTTGTTAAATTTAACAAAACATTTTGCTTTTCATTATGGGAAAATGAAACGACTTGCATTTCTTCCGTATAAGGAATATTCCCTGTTAAAAAATATGCAACATCAATCGGATCAAAATTTAATCCTAACAATTTTCCCAAATTAATTTCTTCTACCGGAAAAGTTATAAACTGCGATGCAGTATGATTTATCAATGTCATTTCTTCCGAATTAATCGCAATATCAAATAATTTCTTTGATAAAACCGAAAAGCGTAAAATTGTCTTTTTCTCTAAATAATTCGCATTTGCATTCATTTTTATGTAAACAGACGGAATCATTTTATTTCCTGCAATCATTACCGAAGTCGCTATATTTACATATTCTAACGACTTTGCATTCTTCATCACACGCTTAAACAAAACGTTTGCTTCTATATTCTCTGTATTTTTTACCTGCATTGTTTTACATCCCGTAGGTAAAAAACAAATAATCATACTTAAAACTAATGTTACAATCCCATATTTTGATAGTTTCAAAACACCCTCTCATTGACAATATTAAAAATATTTTGCTAATGTCTAACCAATTTTTTGTCATCTTTTTTGCATAAATGCAAAGAATATGACTTCTTAAAAAAATCACGCTAAACTATCATAATTCATAATGATAGACAATTATTTTCAAACAAATCTATAGTAGTTTTTCTACATAGGGAACAAAAAGGAGTAGGTAATGAAAAAAATATTACTAACTATTTTACTTTCATTTGCATTGTTGTCATTAACATCATGTTTTTCTATGGATATTGCAATGAATGCAAACAAAGAAAGCGGAACACTTTCAATCAATTATTCTTTTAACGATGATGACTTTGAGATTTTATCACTTGTCTTATCTTCAATCCCGGGAATAAACGGAGAACCTTTCGACCCGTCAGTTTTAATCGACCAAAACGAGTTTTCTGCTTATTTCAACAGCATGAACATGAAAGATTTAAAATTGAAAAGTGCCGTAATTCAGCAAAATAAAGATAAATATACTGGAACAATTTCCGTTGATTTTAAAAATCTGGAACTATTATTAACTCAATTTCCGGTTGCAGAAAAGGGATTTAGTTTATCAAAAGATAAGAACGTTTATACTTTCGCTGAAAATCTTGATTTATCGCAAATGGGCGATGTAGAAACTCTAGAAAACTACATTTTATTGGTTAAAGAAGATAAACCTGATTGGTATAACAGTTTCATGGAAAGTAACTTTGCCATAAACGTAACAACAAAAACTCCTATCTTAGAAGCAAAAGGGATTTCTCTTTCTGCCGATAAAAAATCAGCTTCTTACAATTTCAAATCTAAAGATATGCTAGGTGATTCTAAGAAAAAATTAGAGTTCCTTTTGAAGTTCTAATAATGTAGCAAATCCACAAAAACAGCACCTGCTGCAGTCGCAAGATTGTCGGGTGCTATTTTTATTTGTAAGCCGCGTAATCCTCCGCTGACAAATACCGTGTCATAAAGTTGAGCTGTTTCATCTATAAAAACCGGATATTTCTTTTTCATTCCTAAAGGCGAGCACCCGCCGCGAATATATCCGGTTAACGCAAATAAATCTTTTACCTTAACCATTTCTACGCTCTTATTTCCGCTGGCAGCGGCGGCTTTTTTTAAATCCAACTCATACGCTCCCGGAATACAAAAAACATTTATACCGTTCTTGTCGCCTAATGCAACAAGTGTTTTAAATACTTGATCTACATTTTGACCGCAAGATTCTGCTACATGTACCGCATCTAAATGCTCTTCGTCCACTTCATAGGAAACCAAATCATACGGAAGCTTTAATGTATCAAGAAGTCTCGCTGCATTGGTTTTTGCTGCCATTTTATTCTCCTATTTTCTTTTCATGACATAACGTAAAAATGCTTTCATATTATTAACTGCCACATCTTTTTCAAACGGCGTTACAATTTTCATCGAAAGATTCTTATATTCCCAATTATTATAATATTCAGTACTGAGCCTTACATTTCCGTCCGGTAAATCTTTAAATTGCCATCTGCCGTAAACATGATTTACACGTTGACAATCCTTTTCTGCCGCTTTCACATCCATTCCGTTATAAGGTTTCCATTCTAATGTCTGGGTATCCGAAGTACAATCTTTCGTCATCAAAATATGATAATCTCTGTCTTTCATCGGTGAAAAATCAATTCTGCAATAAACAACCGTTCCTTTATTGGTTTCCTTTACCGGGAAAAAAGCTGTCGTCTTTACAAAAATCTGTTGATATTTTTCGTAATCTAAAATTATATTCATTAAATCTTCTGCTTTATAACCATAAGATTTATCAATAATTGCTTCTGTCTTATAATAATTGCAACCGTCTCCGCCGACACTATACAAAGTTACATTTTTATCTACACGTGATTTTTCCCATTGGATATTATCAAAATGAGAAGCTACAGAAAAAAATGTCATACCTACAAACAAAAGAACAAATGCTTTTTTCTTACTCATGTTTATGTTCGTTAATTTCATTTAAAAAACTTTCCAAGTCCTTTCTTTTATGTTATAAGTAGCCTGCTTTTCCGAGCACGAAAAGTTACTAAGTTTTGTACCAAAAAACAAATATTTTAGGAAATTATTTTTAATATTTTAATAAAACAAGGAAGGTATTAATGAAAGATTTAAAAAGAACAAAAATTGTTTGTACAATCGGACCAAGCTGTCACGACGTTGAAACATTGAAAAAAATGTTAGCAGCCGGAATGAATGTTGCACGTTTCAATTTTTCTCACGGTGACCATAAAGAAAAAAAAGACCAAATGGATGTTGTAAAAGAAGCAGTTAAACAATCAGGTATTCCTTGTGCATATCTTTTGGACACTAAAGGTCCGGAAATCCGTACAGGTGGCGTACTTAAAGACGGTAAAAAAATCCAACTTGAAGCAGGTAAAGAAATTCTTTTAACTGTTAAAGATTACGAAACTTTTGAATGTTCTGCTGAAAAAATTGCATTATCTTATAATCTTCTTCCTGAAGATATCAGAAACGTAGGAATTACAGATAAAACTTATGTTTACATCGCTGACGGTGTATTCAAATTAAAAGTTCTTGAAGTAATGCCTAACGATGACATCAGATGTCTTATCGAAGCCGGCGGAGAATTAGGGGCAAGAAAGAACGTAAACGTTGTAGGTGTTCACACTCGTCTTCCTGCTATGGCAGAAAAAGATAGAGCTGACTTGGAAATGGGTGTTAAAAACGGAATCCACTTTGTTGCAGCTTCTTTTATCAGAAAAGCTTCTGACGTTATGGAAATGAGAAAATATCTTGCAGAAGTAGGCGGAGCTGACGTAAAAATCATTTCAAAAATTGAAGATGATGAAGGTTTGTCTAACATTGACGACATTATCCGTGTATCTGACGGTATAATGGTAGCTCGTGGAGACTTAGGTGTACAAATTCCTATCCAAGACATTCCTTTGGCACAGAAAAAAATCATTGCTAAATGTAATGCTGCCGGAAAACCTGTTGTTACAGCTACTCAGATGTTGGATTCAATGATTAACAATCCACGCCCAACAAGAGCTGAATCTAATGACGTTGCTAATGCAATTTTCGACGGTACAGATGCAGTTATGCTTTCTGGTGAAACAGCTAACGGAGATTGGCCACTAGAAGCTGTTACTACAATGGCTACTATTGCAAAAACAATCGAAGATTCTGAAGAATATCGTGCTACAACAAACAAATATATGGAACTTCACCCTGCAAAAAATATTGCAGAAGCAACAGCTAAAGCTACTTACATTTCAGCTAAAGAACTTAATGCAGAAGTTATTATCGCTCCTACAATGAGTGGAAATACAGCAAAACAAATCAGTAAGTTCAGACCTAAACAAATCATTTTCGCTCCTACAACTTCTGAAAGAGTTGCAAGACAATTAATGATTCTTTCTGGTGTTTACTCTGATGTTGTTGATGTTATCGAAGATACAGATGCTTTATTTGATAAATCAATCGATTTGGCTCTTGAAAAAGGTTACTTAGATAATTTCGAAAAAGCAGTTATCTTGGCCGGTGTTCCTAACATCATGAAAATCCACACTGCTTGCAAAAAACAATGCAGAGCTGATAAAGGATTCGGATGTTCTGCAACAGGTAAAATCGCAAAAGTTGCTAACGCTGAAGAAGCTAAAAAAGTTGCAGAAGGTTCTATATTGTTAACTGCAAAATTAGATGAATCTTTCAAAGGTGCATTGAAAAATGTAAAAGGAATTATCCTTGAAGATTCTTCTGAGTTCTCTTTCGATGTATTAAAAGAAGAAAATGTGAACTTAACAGCTATGGTTTCCGGAGTAAAGAACGCTTCATCATTGTTTGAAAACGGTGAAGAAGTAATCGTAAGCGGATGCGAAATGAGCATTTACTCAGGAAAAGTAAAATAAGATTTAATTATACTTATTAAACTCTTAAAAGTACCTAATTCAAATATTATTTGATTAGGTACTTTTTTTATCATTTTTTAAAAAAACAATACTTTACAAAAAAGGCTTCCTTTTAAAAAAAAAGACATATATAATCTACCTACATTTTTTTATTTTAAGGAGCTTTTCAATGAAAAACAAAATCAAATTATTCGTAGTTTTAATGCTTTTATGCCAATTGTCTTTTACTTTTGCACAAACAAAGAAAACTCAACCAAAAGCTGTTGACACAAAAGAAGTAAAAGTAGAAGAAACAACAGAAGCACCAAAAACCAAAACAGAAGAATTAAATGCAAAAGTTGCAGAATTGGAAACTGCAAACACTGAATTACAAACAAAAATTGATACATTAACTACTGAAATTACAACAGAAGAAGATGCATCTTTAGAAATTCAGAAAAAAATCGCAAGTATTACTGCTATGACTGAAAAAATCAATGCAGAATCAACAAATATTCTATATTTATCTGAAGTTGCAATTGATGCAGATGCAAAAGCTAATGCCGTTGCTTCTTATGAAAAATTAACTGCAACAAAAGATAAACTTGCAACTGAATCTGCAAACTTAAAAAAAGAACTTACTGAAAAAACAAACACTATCATGCAAAAAAGATACGAACTATCTGATGCAACTTATAAAATCAATGCAAATACTTTTGAAATCAAAAAAATTAAGAATGAAATTGATGCAATTGCAGCTCAAAACTCATTACTTGCAGATTCTGTATCTCAAGGCGATGCTTTAATAACTGAAGCTGAGCTTTTGGTTCCCGCTGAAGAACAACCTGCAGAAGATGGTGAAGAAACAGCAAATACTGCTGAAACTGAAAAAGCTGACACAACTAAAAAGAAATAATTTTCTTTCTAAAATGATACAACGTCTACTTTGTTCATAAAACAAAAGACATCAATTCTACCTTTTATAGAATTGATGTCTTATTTTATTTATAAAACATAAATAAGCATTACTAAATAATGTGATAATGCTCCCAATATAACAAAAATATGCCATATCTCATGAAATCCAAACTTTCCCTCTATCGGATTAGGTTTTTCCATAAAAAATATCAATGATCCTACGGTATAAAATACACCACCTAACAATATCAACACAACAGCCATTATTCCACAAAGTTTATATACAGGAACCAATAACAATCCGCCGACCCAGCCCATTCCTACATAAATAGTAGTTGTAACCCACTTAGGCAACCAAGACATTGCACCTTTTAAAGATATTCCTAATATTGCCAAAAACCAAACAACACCAAATATACACCACGCATAAGGTTTCCAAAAGTCATCACCACGCATTGTTACCAAACACAAAGGCGTATAAGTTCCTGCAATTAATGGAAATATTGCTGCATAATCAAACAATCTGAATATTTCTTCTATTTTATGTGTTCCATTTATTCCATGATGTAATGTACTGAATAAAAACATTCCGAGTAACGAAAAACCATATAATGAAAAACTGACAATCTTCCATGGTGCTTTTTGTATTGCTGCACTTACAATTAAAACTGCAACTCCTAAAAGTGAAACCATTAATCCTAACATATGAGATATTGTATTAAACTTTTCATCTGTTACATGTATACTTCCGTCTTTGCTTAATTTTCGTTTTTGGTCATTCATAACGCCACCTCCCGTTTTCCAAAAAAGTCGCTAACTTATACATTTATTCATGCTTTTTGTAATCTACAAAATTAAATATTTTTGCATGCATACGTAAATGAAAAAACCCTTTCAGTTTTTTATCTAAACTAAAAGGGTATTCACAAATAAACAGAATTGAAACTCTCGCATTGGATAAAATCCCACTGCATAACAAAATAAATTATTTAATATTATATCTGTTTTTGAATTTTTCAATTCTTCCTGCAGTATCTACAAGATTCTGCTTACCAGTAAAGAAAGGGTGACATTTTGAACAAATTTCCACTTTAATTTCTTTTGAAGTAGACATTGTTTTGAAGGTATTCCCACAACCACAAATAACTGTAGCTTCTACATAATTTGGATGAATTCCATCTCTCATTTTTCTTTCTCCTTAAGTAATAACCTTTTGTTTAATAATATATTATAGAAAAAAAATCAATGTTATTGCCTAGCTTTATTATCATTCATTGAAGCCAGAAACTCTTCATTGGTTTTAGTTTTCTTTATTTTATCAATTAAAAACTCTAATAAAGGTATGTCATCCATATCAAACAACGCCTTTCTCAGAATCCATAATTTTGCTAATTCTTCTTCAGAAAGCAACAAGTCTTCTTTTCTTGTACTTGATTTCTTTATGTTTAACGCCGGAAAAACTCGTTTTTCTGCCAGCTTTCTGTCCAAAGACAATTCCATGTTTCCGGTACCTTTAAACTCTTCAAAGATAACCTCATCCATCTTTGAACCATCATCAATTAAACCAGAAGCGATAATGGTTAAACTACCGCCTTCTTCGATATTTCTTGCCGCACCAAAAAATCTTTTAGGTTTATGTAATGCATTAGAATCAACACCACCGGATAAAATCTTTCCTGAAGTCGGTACAACCTGGTTATAAGCTCTTGCCAAACGAGTTATCGAATCAAGAACAATTACAACATCTTTTTTATTCTCAACCAAACGTTTCGCTTTTTCCAAAACCATTTCTGCTACTTGAACATGTCTTGTCGCCGGTTCATCAAAAGTCGAACTTACAACTTCACCTTTTACGCTACGTTGCATTTCCGTAACTTCTTCCGGACGCTCATCTATTAATAACATAATTAAATATACTTCCGGATGATTACTTACTATAGCATTAGCAATAGTTTGCAATATCGTTGTTTTACCAGCCTTAGGAGGGGAGATAATCAAACCTCTTTGACCTTTTCCTATCGGTGCAAACAAATCAATAATTCGTGTCGTCAAATTGCATGTTTCTGGATTACCAGATAAATTAAAACGCTCTGTCGGATGTAACGGTGTCAAATTATCAAATAAAATTCTGTGATATGTCGATTCCGGACTTTCTCCGTTAATTGATTCTACACGCAATAAAGCAAAATATTTTTCACCTTCTTTAGGCGGTCGAATCTGGCCGCTTACCGTATCACCGGTTTTTAAATAAAAACGCTTAATTTGACTCGATGAAATATAAATGTCATCCGGACCGGATAAATAATTATAATTCACACTTCTTAGAAAACCATAACCTTCCGGTAATATTTCCAATACACCTGATGCAAAAATAATTCCGTTATTTTCTACATGTGTTTTTAAAATATTGAAAATAATGTCTTGCTTTTTCATTGAAGCAATATTCTCTGCTGAAACTCCGGCAAGTTCTGCTTTTTCTTTTAATTCCTGAATATTTAGATTTGTTAAATCATTAATATTCAATCTAGGTGCATTTGGGTCATTCAAAAGCTTCTCATAACGCTCTGTAAGTTCTGCCGTTATATAAGAATCTTTATTAGTCGGTGCTTGTCTTTTTTTACGTACTACACCGTTGTAACGACTATTATTATTATTTCTCTTACTATTGTTTGTTACCGTCTCTACAACTTTTCTAGTTTTTCTTTTGGGTGGTTCTGATACTTCAACAACACTACTATTTTGTTCTGCATTAGAATTACTCTCTGATACTACTGGCTCAGTATTAGCAACAGAAGGCTCTTCCTTAACCGGAACAACTTCAGCCGCCGTACTTTCTACCGGTATTAAATCATCTTCAGTCATTATCTTTCTCCGCTAGAAGTTTATTAAATGTACATATATTATTTTTAATCATATTGAGTTATTTAATGATTTCACATTCACCATTAAAAATAACACCATCAGAAATCTTAATCTTCTTTGCTTTTATATTTCCATAGACTCTACCGGAAACCAGCATATCTATTTTTTCACTTGCACAAATATCGCCATTTACAGTTCCTGAGACAACAACTGACTTAGCAGAAATATTAGCAGAAACAGATGCACCTTCTCCTATCCACAATAATCCCGATGCATTTATCGTTCCCTTAAAACTTCCGTTAATTTTTAAAGAATCATTAAAAGACATTTTTCCTATAAATTCTGTCTTTTCTCCCAAAATAGTTTTTACACACTTATTATTATAATAATTTGCTAAAACCTGACTCACTTTTTATTTCCTCGCCTTTGAGTTTTCCCCTCATCAAATTATAGCCTGTAAAACCTAACATAAAAATTTGTGTTTTTTATTATTAAACTTTAGAAGTTCGGACAAATTCTTTTAATTCTTTTCCCGGACGAAAGACTGGAACTGCATGTTTTTCTACAACGATGGATTCTTTTGTTCTGGGATTAATCGCCTTTTTAGCTTCCCTTATTTTTCTTTCAAAAGTTCCAAAGCCACGCAATTCGATATGTTCTCCTTCTGTAATACTATTTTTTACAATATCAAAAAACGTATCAAGAATTAACATTAGATTTTTTTGAGTAAATTGGCTTTTAGATTTTGTATTGTCTTCTAGGATTTTTTGTTGAATCATTGAAACAATTTCTATTTTAGTCATATAAACCTGCAAATATAATTTCAAATATAATATTATTAATAAAGAACAAAAAATAGATAAGATTGTTCTTGTAAAAAGTTTTCTAACTTAACACTGTAAGATAGAAAACTTTTTATTGCTTAATGTAATAATTAAAATTGAATTACAGACGTTTTAAAAAATTAATTTGCTACAGGGGCAAGTTCATTAAATGCAACTTTTACTCTTTTTGTAGCTCTAGCTTTTAAACGATTTGCTTTATTTTTGTGGAAAATACCACGTTTTGCATTTTTATCTACAACGCTCATGTAAACGCTTAATTTTTTATAAGCAACTTCTTTGTCCTTAGCTGCAATAGCTTCTTCCAAACGAATTTTAGCAGTATGAACTATTGATTTATTAATTCTGTTAGCTAATCTTCTAGCTTCATTTTCTCTTTCTCTTTTTAATACAGATTTGTGAACCGGCATTTTTTCTCCTTGATAAAATATAAAATATATTGTTATTTGTTGTTCAATGACATCTTTTTATGATGTCGTTTTACTTATCAATTTTTTTTATCCTTGTCAAGTGAGCAACAATTCGGAAATAAGAAAATGAAAAGATTTACAGAGATTTTAAAACAAATTCCCAAAAATCCCGGCATATACATGTATCGTAACAATGAAGACATTGTCATTTATGTAGGAAAAGCAAAAAATTTATTCAATCGAGTAAACTCATATTTCACAGGAAAAAAAGACCCTAAAACTACGGCTTTATTAAAACAGATTGCAAATATAGAATATTTTGTTACTGAGAATGAAACCGAGGCTTTAATCCTTGAAAACAACATGATTAAAAAATATATGCCTCGTTACAATATTCTTTTAAAAGATTCCAAATCTTATCCTTTTATAAAAATTACAAACGAGCCAATTCCCAAAATCTATAAATGCCGAGAAAGAATCTCAAAGAACGGAACTTTTTTCGGACCTTACGTCAGCAGTGAACAAGCAGATAATATTATCCTTATACTAAATCGAGTTCTAAAATTGCGAAAATGTCGCCACCGATTAAAAGAACCGTTTAATAAAACTCCGTGTCTTAATTATCATATGCAATTATGCAGTGCACCTTGTGCTTCATTAATATCCAGAAAGAACTATCTGCGACGTATCAGAACCGCAAAAGATTTTCTAAACGGCAACACTGAACCTTTAGTTAAAACTTTGACTGCTGAAATGACCAGATATTCTAAAGCCTTAAAGTTTGAAAAAGCCGCAGAAATCAGAGATCAAATAAAACAAGTTCTCGAAATAAAACCCGACCAATTTATGCAAGAAAACAACAGTGCTGAAAATAATGATTATGTCGGAATATATCAAGACGGAGAAACAGCCGCTGTTTCAGTTATCAGTGTAAGAAACGGAATTGTTAATGATAAAAAAACTTTCTTATTTACTCGTTTACTTCCGGACACAGAGTTTATTGCAGATTTTTTCAACCTTTATTATTTGAATGAAATATTTTTGCCTTCTACAATATATTTCAAAGATACGTTCTTAGATGAGGAACTTTTTTACAGTGCCATCGAAAAAAAACGCGGTTGTAAAATTAAAATTGAAAAACCCACAATTCAAAAAGACAGACGACTTACAAAACTCGCAATAGACAACGCTGAAATCTTCTATGAAGAAAAGAAATTAAAACTGGAAAAGATTCATCATTTACGTGAATTAAAGAAGATTTTGCAATTAGAAAAAATCCCAAGAAAAATAGAGTGTTTCGATATTGCTACCTTAAACGGAAAATTTAACACCGCCGCCATGTCTGTTTTTGTAGACGGAAATCCCGAACGTTCATTATACAGACAATTTAATGTAGAAGGGGAGGGACACCCAGACGATTACTCTATGATGAAAGAAATCATGGCAAGACGTTACCAACGATTACAAATTGAAAAGCAAGACTTTCCCGATTTGATACTCCTTGACGGCGGTAAAGGTCAATTAAATGCCGCTGCCGAAATTATCGACTTACTGAATATCGATATTTCTATGGCTGCGATTGCCGAAAAAGAAGAACACATTTTCATCAGAAATCAGAAAGAACCAATTATTTTACCGAGAAGTTCGTACGCATTGAAAATTATTCAACATATTCGAGATGAAGCACATAGATTCAGTAATACAAGACTGGCTGTTCGATACAAAAACGACAGTTTAAAAACACAGCTGGAAAATATTCCGGGCATAGGAAAAACACGAGCACGATTTTTACTGAAAACTTTCGGGTCGGTTGAAAAAATCAAAACATTGTCACAAGAAGAACTTGCTAGCTTACCACAAATTGGAAATCACCTTGCAAAAAATCTCTATCAATTCTTCCGTCAATATAATCAAGAATAAATATTTGCAATTGTACAAGTTTTAAACTTGTAGGTAATATTCTCAAAAAATACTCCAATTGTGACAATCTGTTTAGAGCATGAACCGCATGACGAAAAGAAAAATGTCCGAATAACATAGAAAGTTCTTGTTGTACTTTTTTCCCGTTTATAAATAATTCTCTAAATATTAATTCTTTCGGTTGTTTCATATTTTCATACAAATCAAGGATTCTTACAGCTCGACGTTGTGACCACAATAATCCCGGCAAAATCCCGTCGATATCATCGATAAATAATTTATCCAAAATCTCCAACGCTTTATCTCGTTTTTTTGCGATTAACGCCGCAAACAGAGAAAAGGGCGACTCTTCTTTTGAATGATATAAATATTCTTCTATTAAATCATGCGTTACTTTTTTTTCTGTAGTATTCAAAACTGCCGTTGCGATATTATTTATTTCTTGCTCTAATGCACTTTTGTTATTTTCTACCATATCAAGCAATAGTGAAATAGAATTATTATCAATAGAGAGGTTATATTTATTAAACTCCATTCGAATCCAATCAACTTTTTTATTTTCAAACATTTCAAAAAATTGGATTATTTGATTTTCCGGAAATAATCGCATTACCGCTTCAGGAACTTTTTCATGAGTTTCATCTAAAACGATTAAAAAAGTATCTTTATCCAACGGCGAAAAATTACAACGAGCAAATAAATCAACAATTTTCTTTTTGTCAGCTTCTTTAATTTTTTTCAAAAAATAGCGATTATCTTTTTTCTCATAATAAGTACTTAACTGGGAATATTCTTTCGAAAAACCGGAAAAAATACTTTCATAATGATTCATGTCAAAAGACTGCGGTAACAAAAGAGATGTTAACGTTTTTATCGTTGAATCTTTTGCTTGTTCTATTCCTTTCAATAAAATTAATTTTGTTGAAGAGAAAAGTCCTGCAGTCTGTACAGCATTTAAGAAATCTGCAGGAACAAATTCTGAATCACAATAAAATGTATAAACTGTCGGACTTTCTTTACCAAATAAACGTTGCTTAAAAAGTGTCAATGCTTCCTTTTTATCTCCGATTTCAACTCCGGAAAACATATAAATATTTTTCAAAGAACCTTTTAACAATAAATGTTTAAATGACTGATAATCCAACGTTATCTCCTAAGTATTATTCTTTAATCGAAGTAATTTGCTTTTCAAATTACTCGGAAAAACGCCTAAAACATTGGCGGTTTTCGTTAAATTATATTGATTCTCACGCAACTTCTTTTCTATGAAGATTGACTCAAATAAATCACGAGCCTCTTTCAGTGAAAAATTATTAAATAGATTCCAAAAATCATTCGTACTTACAAAAGCCTCTTCTTCATCAAGATATTTGCGAACATCACTTACATAAAGTTCCGGTTTATTTTCTAAAACCATAATTCGTTCCACAAAGTTTTTCAATTGGCGAACATTTCCCGGCCATGCATATCCTTTCAAATAAAGCATTGCTTCTTTCTCTATTTTTTTCACTTCAAAATTATTTTCTACAGACAACTTTTTTGCAAAATAGTCAATCAAAAAGGGAATATCTTCCACCCGTTCTCGTAAAGCCGGCATTCGAATTGAAATTACATTCAAACGATAATAAAGATCCTCTCTAAATCGCCCACATAAAACTTCATTCCTTAAATCTTTATTCGTCGCTGCAATAATTCGCACATCTATCGAACGTTCTTTATTGCCGCCGACTCTGCATATTTTCATTTCTTGTAACGCTCTCAATAACTTCGCCTGAATAGATAACGGCATTTCTGCGACTTCATCAAGAAATAGTATTCCTCCGTCTGCCTGTTCTAATTTTCCTATTCTGTCGCTCGTAGCCCCAGTAAACGCACCTTTTACATGACCGAAAAATTCCGACTCCATTAATGTTTGCGGTATCGCAGCACAATTTATACATATAAACGGTTTTTTAGCTCTGGAAGATTTCTCGTGCAGTAACTTTGCCGCCATTTCCTTTCCGGTTCCGTTCTCTCCCAATAATAAAACCCTTGATAGAGAATTAGCTGCCGCTGTAATAGTTTTGATGGTATTCATCATTTTTACTGATTTTCCTATCATTGTATCATTACCGTGATTTACAAATGACTGCTTTATATTAGAAATAATTTCATTACATACACCTTTTGATTCTTGGTTTAGCAAAATTACTTTAGTTCTCGGAGAGGTTCTGTTTATCGCCGGTAATAATTCTTTCAGTTGCTTTTCACCGGTCAATGATTCAAGAAAACATATTGCAATATCTTCATTCTCCAATATTTGAAAACACATTTGAGCATTTTGTACCGAAAAAACTTTCCCGATTTTATTATGAAATGCCTCTTTAAAATCACTTACAACCTTAGACTTTAAACTTCCTATAACAATATTCATCTTTTTTTCCTTTTTTTATAAAAACTTTATAAACCCATATATGCATTATTCATTAACAAAATAAACACCGCATTCATGCCTTTTTCTACATTTTTTTTATCTTTACTTGTCCAAAGTTTTACATAATATTTTATATAAGAATATCTAAAGCCTTTTTATATAAAAAAAGACACAACTTCATTATACAAAGCTGTGTCTTCTACATAAAAATAAATCTGATTTTTACATTTTTTCTAAAGCATCAATTCCCAGCATTTCTAGTCCAGATGTCAATACATATTGTACTGCTTTCGTTATCATCAATCGAACGCTCTTTTCTTCCTGTTTTTCAGCCGTAACAATTGGCAACTCATGATACATTTTACTGTACAAACGTACCAAATCATACAAATAATTACAGATTTCCAACGGAGAATATTCCGCCGCAGCCTGAGTTATAGCATGGTCAAACTGCATTAATTTAGATACAACTTGCCATTCTTCATCTCGGAAAGAATAATCTTTCAATATTTCAAAATCAAAACTAACGTCTGATGCTTTTTTCAATAATGAATTAATTCTGGCAGTAGTATATTGCAAGTACGGACCGGTATTACCGTCAAAGCTGATTGATTTTTTAGGGTCAAACATTACATCTTTTCCGGTATTAAAATTTAATAAGTAATATTTTAATGCTCCGAGACTGATTTTTCGAGCAATTTCTTTTTTATCTTCTTCTGTCCAATCCGGATGTTTTTCACAAACAACTTCAAATGATAACTGCTGCAATTCTTCCATTAAATTATCAGCATCTACAACTTTTCCTTCACGGCTCTTCATTTTTCCTTCAGGAAGATTTACCATTCCGTAGCTTAAATGATAGCACTTGTCGGCCCATTTGTAGCCTAACTTTTTCATAATGGCAAACAATGTCTGAAAGTGATAAATCTGCTCTGACCCTACAACATAAATCATTCTGTCAAAACCAAAAAGCTCCTGACGTTTTACAAGCGTTCCGATATCTTGCGTAATATAAATACTTGTTCCGTCACCGCGTAATACAATCTTTTTATCCAATCCGACATCTTCGTTATCTATCCAAACGCTGTTATCTTCTTTTTCCTTGTAAAAAACACCTTTATCCAAACCTTGTTGAACAATGTCTTTTCCGAGAATATAAGTTTCACTTTCACGCTGTACGCAATCAAAACTGATTCCCATTTTTTTATACGTTTCTTCTATTCCGCCGATAGCCCAATCGTTCATTTTTTCCCACAACGCTCTCACTTCCGGGTCTTTTGCTTCCCATTTTATAAGCATTTCTTGAGCTTCTTTATTAAGATTAGCATCTTTATCAGCTTCTATCGCAAACTTCACATAAAAGTCTCCGACTACATGATCACTTTTTTTATTTAAACTTTCCGGTGTACAATTATCCCCGAACTTTTGATATGCAAGCATTGACTTACAAATATGAACACCTCTGTCGTTAATAAGATTCACTTTTGTAACATCGAATCCGGCTTTTTTATAGATTCTGGCAATACTGTCACCTAAAACGTTATTTCTGCAATGTCCTAAATGAAGCGGTTTATTTGTATTAGGACATGAAAACTCTATTAACACTTTTTCATTTTTTGCGTCTAAAGTTCCTACATTCTCTTTTTTTTCAAGAGTTTCACTTAATACCGCTTTTGATAAAATCCCTCGATTTAAAAATACATTTAAATACGGACCTTTTATTTCACTCTTAGCAATAAGTTCACAATCTACAAGTTTATTTTGGATTTCTTGGGCAATCTTAGGGGGAGCCATGTGAAGTTCTTTTGCATATTTAAACATAGGAAACGCTAAATCTCCCAGTTCCTGTTGCGGCGGAATCTCTGTTACAAGTTCCGGTAATGCCGAAGTTTCTTTGCCGGCTATTTCTCCTATTATAGAAACAATTTTTTCTTTTACTTGTTTTATAAAATCTTCACTTTTCATAGTTGCCTCTTATGGTTTAATTAATTGATGTTTCGTTATACTGAAAATGCGTTATTTTGTCAAAAAAGGCATACTTGTAAATGAATTAAAGTTGTTATATAAATGCACAAGTTTTTTCAAATAGTGGAGGTTATTATTCTTTATGAAAAAGTCTTTTTTATTACTCTTAATTATTTTTAACTTATCATCGTTAGCTGCACAAACAGCTGCAGATAAAGCTAGAATAAAAAGAAACAACGACTGGAAAGCGTATTTGACAAAACAAGAAAAAATAAAAAATAAAGAAGATGCTGTCGCATTCCATTTTATGCGATTTGAAGGTTACACTCCAGGAAATGATTATGATTATGTCAAAAATGACATTTCAAAAAAATACCGTATCGAAAAATACGATGAAGTTAAAATCCCAGTATCTGATAAACTAAAACTTGACGGCTGGTTTATTCCCGTAGAAAATGCAAAAGGTACATTAATTATTGTTCCGGGATACAGTTCTGATTTGTCATTCGGCCTTTATCAATCTCGTTTCCTTTTAGAGTACGGATATCAACTGCTAGTTTACAATCCAAGAATGTGGAATTACTCAAAAAAACCAAAAAAATTTATTAATTCCATGGAAAAAGATTTGCAAGATATCGGTGATATAATAACTTTTCTTTCTGACCGTCCGGACGTTGATAAAAACAAAATAGGAATCTTTGGTTTTTCATACGGAGCATTAAGAGCTGTTTTAGCCGGAGCAAGATACGAACAATTAAAAGTTGTATTGGAAGATGCCGCTCCCAAAGATAAAATCTGGGATGATTTAGATGAAAAATCAATCGAAATTATAAAAAATAAATCCGGAGTAAATCCTACTGACGACATTTATCGTGCAAACGTTGTCGCTCAAAAAATTTCTCCGAGACCTTTATTAATCTTACACGGCGGAAAAGACCAATCCGTAGATATTAAAAACAGTGAAGAAATCTTTGCAAATGCCCTTGAACCAAAAGAATTTCATATTTTCCCTAAGTCTGCACACTGCTTGGGAATGGTTCAAAGCGACAAAGCTGAATATATAAAAGTAGTAACTGATTTTTTAGACAAATATCTGGCAAAATAAAATATTTCAATTTGCATAATTAAAGGAGATAATAGATGGTAGAATTATTAGCACCGGCAGGAAATTTTGAAAAATTGAAAGTCGCTTTTCATTATGGAGCAGATGCAGTATATGCAGGACTCGATAAATTATCGCTTCGTGCAAATGCTGATAATTTTACACGTGAAGAACTTGCCGAAGCTGTGAAATATACACATGACATCGGCAAAAAAATCTACATCGCACTAAATATTTATTTTATGCCGGAACATACAGAACGCATTATCGATGCGTTGACTTTCCTTGCAAAAATAAAACCGGACGGAATGATTATTTCCGACATGGGAGTTTTCTATTTAGCCAAAAAATACGCTCCGGAAATTCCCGTTCACATAAGTACACAAGCAAATTGTACAAATCAATATGCAGCTACAATGTATTCTTCCATCGGAGCAAATCGTGTCGTTTTAGCACGAGAAGTCGATATTGAAGGCATTAAAGAAATCCGTAAAGAATTACCGTCGTTGGAACTGGAAGCATTTATTCACGGAGCCATGTGTATTGCATATTCCGGACGATGTTTACTTTCATCTTATATGACAACCAAAGGACTGGGAACTCAAAAAGAGGATGGAACAAGATCTGCAAATCAAGGTGATTGTGCACATTCCTGTCGTTGGGAGTTCTTTTTAAAGGAAAAAACTCGTGAAAATGACACTTTTGACGTATCTGCTGATGAAAACGGAACATATATTTTGTCATCAAAAGACATTTGTATGATAGAACACGTCAAAGATTTAATCGAAGCCGGAGTTTCAAGTTTTAAAATCGAAGGCAGAATGAAATCTATTCTTTATATCTCAAGTATTGTTCGAGCATATAGATACGTCATCGATTGTATATTAGCCGGAAAACCGCTTGATAAAATGGAACAAGTTTACCATGAATTGGACGTTGTTTCTCATCGTGAGTTTTCAACAGGATTTTTCTATAAAAAACCTTGGCTTGATGCAAATATTGCAAGTTCTGCAGAATACAAACGTAACACAAGACTTGCTGCAATGGTTTTATCAACCGATGAAAAAGTTAATCTTAAAATTTACAATAAAATAACTCCAAACGATAAACTTGTATTAATCGGAAAAAATATGAAAACCGTTCCTTTGGGAAATATTCAATTTTTCGACAAACACGGAAATCCCGCTACAGAAGCTAAACATACAGAACCTTTTTCTGCAATTTTATACGATATCGACGGTAATATTATAAAACCGAAAGAAATGGATATATTGCGAATGGAATCAAACTTTTAATCTTATTATTTGCAATTCAGTAAATAAGCAAGTTCTATTTCTTTAGTCAGCGGAATAATACAATCTCTATAAAATGAAACTGCAACTTCCGGATTAAAATCGGGATTTAAAAAGTTTAATTGTTTTGCTTTCTCTTCTATGCGAAAAAGAATCTTTTCTTCTACTTCTGAATTAGTTAGTTTTCGCATAATTTCTTTTTTATTATTTTCCTTTGCTAGCTTTTGATAAAGTTCCGGTTCCGACTGGAACTTTGCTTTTGCTACAAAAATCCCCTGTTGCATTCTTTCCGATACCTGAAAAAGAATATTCGTATCTTTAAGAAAGATAGAAGTAAGCGGTAATTCTTTATCTTTGCAATTAGCAGGAAGAATATTCGTAAAATAAAATGAAAATAATTTTTCTTGTATCTCGGAAAATATTTTACTTTCAGCCCGACTTGATTGAAACTTAAACACCAAACTATTTTGTTCATTCCAAAACTTCCTAAACAAATCCAAACAGTCATGAGACGATTTGTATCTGGAACGCTCTATTAATGTAAAAATTATTGAATCTTCCATTAATCTCAATGTCTCACGTATTGACATAAGCCGTGTTTGTGGCATAAAATATCTTCCTTAATTAAACAATAGTTGACATATAAAGAATGTCTTTTATAATTTAGAAAAGATTTATAGCAAAATAAGGATTTTATGAGAAGCCGTCTATTTATATTATTATTATGTTTATTTCTATGCTGTTTCGTTACTTGTAAAAATACAACAAAGCAAGTTGTCATTGAAAAAGAAACCGCAATTTCAGAAAAAGAACCTGAAATAATTCAAAATACTTTAAAGACTGAACCGGAAGTAAAAATTGACTCTACGGTAAAAAATGAAGCCATAAACATTCCGGAAAAAAAAGAACAAATTGTCGTAATCGAAAAAGAAATTAGCAATAAAACTGCTGAAGTTCCGGTAAAACAAATTGTCGAAGATAATCCAAATGTAGATTCCAGATTGAAGTTTAAATTGGAAGAAATATCTACTGACGAATTAAACTCCAAAATACGCGGTCTTTTTGAAACAATCGAAGAAAAAATCATTTCTGAAGATTTCAACGGCTGGTACAACAGTTTAAGTTCAAATTATCGTTCCTTTATAGAAAACCCGGATGAATTATTAAGAATGTCCAAAAAATCTGCATATCTCAAACGAAAAAAAATCGTTTTACGTTCTGCGAAAGATTACTTTGATTATATTGTAATTCCTTCCAGAGAAGGAATTGCTTTAAAGTATGTAAATTTCCAACAAATTAATGAAAAAAATATCAAAGTAAATTGTATGCTTGACGGTAATGCAAATTTTGTTTATGATTTTGTTTACGAAAATGATTCATGGAAATTAGACAAAAAGTAATGTCTGCGACTTTAAAAATTAATTTAAAAAATATTAAGTAGAAAAGGAAGCAAAAAATGAAAAGAACAATTTTAGTTTTTATTTGTACTATACTTACTTTGAGTGCGTTTAATACTTTTGCAAGTACTCCGGAAGAAGAATTATTATCAAGAAAAGAACAAAAATTAAAAAATTACTTAACAGAAGTAAAAGCTGGAGACAGAACAGCAAAAGAACGTGTACTTGATGAAATCTTAAACGGATTCGATTCAGAAAAGTATTCAGAAGATGACAAAAAACTTGTAGAATTGGCAGATTTTTTAATGGGTGAAGGATCAATCAGAACACAATATGAAAACGGAAGATTGATTAATGACTATCCTGAAATAAGAAGAAAATCAGTAAAAGTTATGGCTAAAATCGGAGGTTCCGGTGCTAGATTGTCTCTTTTAAATGCGTTAAATACTGAACCTCACAGTGCTGTAAAAGCAGAAATTTGTCTTGCTCTTGCAGATCCTAACATGAGTGACGATTCTGGTGATATTTTAAGAGCTTTAAGTTATATGTACAGAACTACTAACCGTCCAGACCACAATCTTGTTGCTGCATTGATTGATGCTGTTAAAAACATTGCAAAAGGTAATCCTATGAGTTATTCTGAAGCAATTTATTTACTTTCTGAAATACAGCACGGAAATTATAACAAAGACATCAGAGCCAGAGCTCTTAATGCAATTGAAACTTTAAGTGAATAAGATAAATAAAAATAAAAAAACCGGAGATTAACTCCGGTTTTTTTATTTTGTAACAGATGATACTTTATTTGCCTCATCAACATGTACAACTACAGGAGAAAAGCTTTCTGCTTCCACTTTCTCCATCATGGCATAAGCAATAATAATTACTTTATCACCTACTGCCGCAATTCTGGCTGCCGGACCATTAATACAAATTACTCCGCTGTCTTTAGCTCCTTTTATTGCATAAGTCTCAAAACGACTGCCGTTATTTAAATTTACAACTTGTACTCTTTCATTTTCAAGAATTCCTGCAGCTTCCAACAAAGCTTCATCAATCGTTATACTACCGATATAATTCAATTCCGCCTGAGTCACTGTTGCACGGTGTATTTTTCCTTTCATCATGGTTAAAAACATAATGCCTCTCCAATTATATGATTATCAATTAATCTTGTTTTGCCAATATATATTGCCAACGCAAGAATATTTTTATCCTCAACAACATCAACATCCTGCATTTGTTCGTTTACAATGCTAATATAATCAATTTTAGCCGAAGAAACTTTTGAAACTTCCTCCTGTATACAATTAATTATAACTTGAGCTGATTTCTCTCCTTGTTGTTGCAAATCTATAGCTTTTTTTATTGACTTTGAAAGAACCAAAGCATCTTTTCTTTCTTCTGCTGATAAATAACGATTTCTTGAACTCATCGCCAAACCGTCACTTTCTCTTACAATTTCACACGGAACAATATTCACATCAAAGTTTAAGTCTTTTACCATCTGTTTTATAATATACAATTGTTGAATATCTTTCTTTCCAAAGTACGCATTGTCCGGTTTTATTATATTAAAAAATTTACTTACAATCGTACATACACCTCTAAAATGTCCGGGGCGTTTAGCTCCGCATAAATTATCTTGTAAACTATTTATATCTACATATGAATATAGATTTGCAGTCAATTCATTGGGAGAAGGAAAAAATACGGCTGATATTCCGGCTTTTTCAGCTTTTTCCAAATCAGCTTCCAACGTTCTCGGATACTTATCATAATCCTCATTCGGTCCAAACTGAATAGGATTAACAAAGATTGTCATTACTGCAACATCATTTTGTTCCACCGCTGCTTTCATTAAAGACACATGCCCTTCATGCAAAGCTCCCATTGTCGGAACATATCCGATAGACATATTTTTTGCTTTTAGTTCTTTTGAAAAAAGACGCATTTCCTCTATTGTTTCAATTAATTTTACTTTCATTCTTTATACTCACTCTCTAATTTTTTATATAAATCTTCATCCATTTTATAAGTATGCTCTTCTGTCGGAAAAGTTTTATTTCTTACTTCATCAATATAACTTTTTACTCCGTTTATAATCTCTTGTCCCGCATTCGAAAATTGTTTCACAAAACGCGGTAACTTTCCTTGATTTATCCCTAATGCATCTTGAAAAACAAGAACTTGACCATCGGTATTGTTTCCTGCACCGATACCTATCGTAGGAATCTTTAACATTTTAGAAATCAATGTTGCTAATTTTTCAGGAACACCTTCCAATACTATTGCAAAAACACCGGCACTTTCCAATAACAAAGCATCTTCGATAATTCTTTTTGCCGTATTGTAATCTTTTCCCTGAACCTTAAATCCACCGAAAACCTGAAATGATTGCGGAGTTAATCCTAAATGCCCCATTACCGGTATTTTCGCAGCAATTAACGCTTTTACGCTGTCGATAATTTCCGCTCCGCCTTCAAGCTTTACTGCATTTGTACCACTTTCTTTCATTATCTTACCTGCATTACGCACTGTATCTTCTTTTGATACGTGATATGATAAAAAAGGTAAATCAGTAACTATAAATATATCCGGTAATGCACGTCTAACAGCACGAGTATGATAAATCATATCTTCTATTGTCACAGGCATTGTATTATCTAAACCTTGTATTACATTTCCGAGAGAATCACCAACTAAAATTACATCTAAATCTGTTTCTGATAATAATTTTGCTGACGAATAATCATAACATGTAAACATAGTAATTTTTTCGCCTGATAATTTCTTTTTACGAAATAAAGTAATATCTCCCATTTACTACTCCTAAATTAAGCACTTATACAATCAAGTGGGAATATAGATAAAAAAACAAAAAAAAGGAACTAAAAAAATTTAAGAATACTTATAACGAAAAATCTAATAAAAAACAAAAAATATAAAACTCATATCCGATAAATATAGTAATCTATATAACTATAAAAAATTAAAGGATAATATTTTTTTTGCGTTATGAATCTATCACAAAACTTAAATGTACAATTATCACAAAAACTCGTTCTATCTCAGGAAATGCTTCAATCCTTAGAATTGATTCAATTACCGGTTTTGGAATTAAAAGAAAAAATAGAGCAGGAAGTCATGGAAAATCCAGCTCTAGAAATTATAGAAAAAGATGATTCAAGAAAAGAATTTTCACAAAAAGAAAAAGATTTAGACGATGAAGTTTTCGATGAACGTGACAGATATTTTTGTGAATCCAACAATAATATTTATTCTTCATACCGTAGCAATAGTTCTGATGATGATGATGACAGCAAACGTATGTTTCTGGAAGGTGCATTTTCTTTTAAAGAAGGACTACATGATAAACTCAGATGGCAACTTAATTTGTCACATATGACAGAGGAACAAAAAGAAATAGGCGAGACTATCATCAGTTACATAGATTCCAATGGTTTTTTTAAAGAAGATTTAATGGCTATTTTCCCGGACAATACTGATGAAGCACTTGAAGTTTTAGAAAACATTCAAATGTTTGACCCACCCGGTGTCGCAACTGCCGATGTTCGTGAAGCCTTATTATATCAATTAGAGTCTCTGCCGGAAGATAACGTTAATGAAACAGCTTATGAAATAGTTCGTGATTATTTTCATTTAGTTTTAGAACGTAAGGATGTTCAATTGGCAAGAGCCATGGGAATATCTATTGATGAAATAAAAAAAGCCTTTGTTTATTTAACTCAATTTGAATTGTATCCCGGCAGAGCATACGATAACAGTGCCGATAACTACATTGTCCCGGATGCCATTGTTTACATGAAAGACGGTGAATTACAAGTTGAAATAAATAATGAAGTTTTACCGGAACTGACAATCAGCGAATACATGGAAAAAATTGCTAAAATTGCAAAAGAAAAACATGCTAAAGATGAGAAAAATAAATTTATTCTTGAAAAAGTTGCTTCGGCAAAAAAATTTATCGAGATAATTCGCAACAGAAATAATTCATTATTTAAAGTTATTTTAGCCATTGTACAAGCTCAGAAAGAATTTTTCAGACGCGGTTCTAAATATTTAGTTCCGCTTATAATGAAAGATATTGCTGAAGAAGTAGGGTTGGCTGAATCAACAATCTCACGTCTGACATCATCAAAATACATTCAAACAGAATGGGGAATACACGAATTAAAATATTTCTTCACCAACGCAATCAAGAAAAAAGACGGAGATGTTCAATCTTCCGAAAGTGTTCGTGAAATGATTAAGGAAATAATTGAAGAAAATGTCGGTAAAAAAATCTCCGACCAAAAGATTGCAGACATCCTTCAAACCAAAGGAATTCACATTGCACGAAGAACTGTTGCAAAATATCGTAACATTTTGAATATTCTTCCATCTGCAAAAAGAAACATTTGATTTATGGATTCAAAAAATGTAGACTTATAAAAGAAGATATTAGAGATAGAAATAAAGGAGGACACCATGAATCTAATTATTCAAGGTTGCAAAGCATTTAGTGTTTCAGACTCAATGAAAAGTACTATTGAGGAAAAAGTTCTTAAATTTGACTACTTTAAGGAAAATATAAAGGAGATTGATTTTCATCTTGATAAAGAAAAGATTGAATATAAAGTAGACGTTACTATGGTCACTCACAAACTTGGAACATTCCAATTTTCAGCAAAAGATGATGATATGTATAACGCAATTGATAAAGTTATACATAAAATTGATGAAAAAATTCATCGTGAAAAAGGTAAAATGCAAGACCATTCTTCTAACCGTGAAGGATATGTAGAATCACTTGTGGAAAGTGAAGAAGCATAATTAACTTTACGTTTTGTTTCACAAAAAAACCGTCTGATAAAGTTTTTTTACTTAACAGACGGTTTTTGCATTTATAATGCAGTCTTTTTATAAAAAAATGGTTTTGCAGGTACTTCGCTATATGTAAAAAGAAGGAGTTATTTTGTTTTTTTACAATTATTATCAAGTACCCGCTCCATTTGTTTTTTTTATTTATTACCGGAACATTTGCCGCCGCATTCTCCGCAATTACAACCACATCCTTTTCCTAACTTTTTATCATGGATTATTTTATTAATGATTCCGGCAACAATTAAAGCTAAAATTATCAATACTATTACAGTTCCCATGACAATCTCCTTTTATTTACCGCATTTACCGGGTCTTACAACCAAGTAAAGTATTGTTAATAAAACTATTATTCCGCAAACTGTTCCAAGACCGAAACTTCCGCCGGTAAACAAACTGCCTATTTGATATACGCAAAGTGAAACTGCATACGCAAATACACACATATAACTAATAGCAAAACATGTCCATTTAGCATTATTCATTTCTCTTTTGATTGCTCCCATTGCAGCAAAACAAGGCGCACACAACAAATTAAATATCATAAACGAGAATGCACCTAACTTATTTCCGCCAAAAATCTCTTGTCCGATAATCGCAAGTTCTCTGCTTCCTTCTTCTACAAGTTCAAATGCAACATCCGCATTTCCCATTGACGAAAGTGAACCAAACACACCTACAACTTCTTCTTTTGCCAATAATCCCAAAATTGTTGCTACAGCCGATTGCCAATTACCGAAACCTAACGGTACAAATATATATGCAATAGTTCCACCTATTAATTGTAATATCGATTTTCCGCCATTCTCTTCCGTAATATAATGAAATCCCCCATCAAAACTCAAACTATTAAAAATCCAAATTACAATACTTGCAAGAATAATAACGGTTCCGGCACGTTTTATAAAACTCCAGCCTCTTTCCCATGTCCCACGTAAAATATTATTCATAGTCGGAGCATGATACATAGGAAGTTCCATAACAAACGGTGACGGCTCTCCAAAAAATAATTTTGTCTTTTTTAATATAATACCGGAAATAATAACTGCCATTACTCCTATAAAATAAGCTGACGTCGCAACCCAAACTGCGTTATTAAAAAATGCTGCCGCAATAAACGCTACAATCGGCATTTTTGCACCGCAAGGAATAAAACAAGTTGTCATTATCGTAATTTTTCTGTCTCGGTCATTTTCTATCGTACGACTTGCCATAACTCCTGGAACTCCACAGCCGGAACCTATCAACATAGGAATAAAACTTTTTCCTGACAAACCAAACTTTCTAAATATTTTATCCATAATAAAAGCAACACGAGACATATATCCAATGTCTTCGAGTATACAAAGCAATAAAAACAAGATAAACATTTGCGGTACAAAACCTAAAACTGAACCGACACCCCCAAGAATCCCGCCGGCTATCAAACTTATCAACCATTCTGCACAGCCAATTGCTTCAAGTCCTGATGTCACTCCCGGTATAATCCATTCCCCGAACAACGTATCATTCATAAAACCTACTGTCCAATTTCCGATTGTTCCTATAGACAATGTATAAACTAACAACATAGTGATTATAAAAATAGGTAATGCAAGTATACGGTTTGTTACAATATGGTCTATTTTAGTTGATAACTTATCTCTGTTACTTTTTTTAACACAAGTACCAACGACCTTTTCTATATATAAGTAACGCTCCGAAGTAATAATACTTTCCGCATCATCGTCCATTTCTTCTTCACACGAACAAATATCTTTTTCAATATGAGCTATATGTTCTTCACTTAAACTTAATTTCTCTGCTATTTTTTGGTCTCTTTCAAACAATTTTATAGAAAACCAACGTTGTAAGTCTTCTTTCATATTGTGCAAAAGTAATTCTTCAATATGTGCAAGTGCATGTTCTACACAGCCGCAAAAACCATGTTTAGGCTTTCTTTTTTCTGCCTTTTTTGCCACTTCTATCGCTTTTTTGACAGCCTCTTCAAGACCTTCACCTCTTAACGCCGAGATTTCTACAATCTCACAACCTAATTCATGCGATAATTTTGCCGTATCAATACTGTCTCCATTCTTTTTGACAATATCCATCATATTTATAGCTATTACAACAGGAAGTCCTATTTCCATCAATTGCGTGGTAAGATAAAGATTACGCTCAATATTACTTCCGTCTACAATATTTAAAATTACATCAGGTTTTTCTTCAATTAAATAATTTCTTGTAACAACTTCTTCCAACGTATAAGGTGACAACGAATAAATTCCTGGTAAATCGACAATTATTACATCTTTATCATATTTTAATTTACCTTCTTTTTTTTCAACGGTTACGCCGGGCCAATTTCCTACAAATTGATTTGAACCGGTTAATTCATTGAAAGTTGTTGTCTTTCCGCAATTCGGATTTCCGGCTAATGCAATTACAATTCCCATATTCACCTCTTTTTATTCTACTTCAATCATTTCTGCATCAACTTTTCTCAGCGATAATTCATATCCTCTGATTTTAATTTCTATGGGGTCTCCCAACGGTGCAACTTTACGAACAAAAATATCAACACCTTTTGTTATTCCCATATCCATAATTCTTCTTTTTACAACACCTTCACCTTGTACTTTTTTAACTTTTACAGTTTCTCCTATATTTACATTACGCAATGTTCTCATAATAAGCTCCATTTTTTATCTCTAGTTAGTTATCACTAACTAACTATCTTGTCAAGAAAAATCGATTTTAATTTATGCTTTTTTATGTTACATTCGTTTTTATGACAATTACAGAAACTGTTGAAAATTATTTAGAAACAATTTTAATGCTGGAAGAAGAAGTTCCCGAAGTCCATGCTGTAGACTTAGCACGTCGACTTGGATTTTCCAAACCGACTGTAAGTATTGCTCTAAAAAATTATAAAGAAGCCGGACTTGTATGTGTAACAGAAAACGGAGGCCTCTCACTTACCGCATTAGGTCGTGAGATTGCCGAACCGATTTATGAACGTCACAAATTAATTGCCGAATTTCTTATAGCTTTGGGTGTCGACAAAGAAATCGCTTCTCAAGACGCTTGTAAACTTGAACACGATTTAAGTGAAGAAAGTTTTAATGCATTAAAAAAACACTACTTATTAAATATCAAAAAATAATTACTTATTATTAAGGTAGATTCTCTATTTTATTTTTTAAAAAAAGGAAGGTCTATAATGAATCGAATTGAATTATTAGCACCCGCCGGTTCACCTGAAGCTTTAGATGCTGCAATAGGTGAGGGCGCAGACGCAGTTTATTTAGGATTACGTGATTTTAACGCAAGAGCTCGTGCTAAAAACTTTGCATATCGACAGTTTGAATGTGCCGTAGATCGTCTGCATGCAATGAAACGTAAAGTTTACGTTACGCTAAACACGGTTATAGAAGAACATGAGACTTCAAGATTATATAATTTTCTGAAATATTTATCTGCTGTAGGACCGGACGGTTTAATTGTACAGGATATGGGAGTTGCTGCAATGGCAAATGCTTATTTCCCTGATTTACGATTGCATTGTTCTACACAAATGAATGTTTCATCTTCCGAAGGTGTTAATTTTTGGTCTCGTCAAAACTTTAAGCGTGTAGTTCTTTCACGTGAACTTGATTTGCAACAGCTTAAAGAAATCCGCCAAAATACTTCTGCACAATTGGAAGTTTTCTGTCACGGAGCATTATGTGTTTCTTTATCGGGAGCTTGTCTTTTTTCAAGTTATTTCGGAGGTAAATCTGCAAATCGCGGACGTTGTACACAAGCTTGTCGTCGATTGTATGCAAATGTTACAAATCCATCTGATAAAAAGTTCTATTTCTCACTTAATGACTTACAGTTAATCGGTCATATTCCTGAATTGGAAGAAGCCGGAATTAACAGTCTAAAAATCGAAGGGCGAATGAAATCTCACCAATACATCGCTTCCGTAGTACGAGCTTACAGAACAATGATTGATGAATATCCTAACGACAAAGAAGCCGCATTCGCAAAAGCTGCAGAGATTTTACAAAATGATTTTGCACGTAACAAAACTGAGTTTCTTTTTATAAACAGGGCAAATTCCGACATTATAAGCCCGGAAAAATCCGGACAAACCGGAATATCTTTAGGTAATATTTCTTCCGTAAAACCGGGAACCGGAGATGCTTTAATTACACTCACTAAAAATACAGATTTACAGCCGGGTGACCATTTACGTATACAAGCCGAAAACGACAGTTCTCGTGAAACTTACAAAGTAATCGACGCTGAAAACAAAAAAGTTACTGTTCGAATAACGGAAGAAAAACCACTTCCAAACGAAGGAGACAGAGTTTTCCTTGTTTCACGCCAAGACTTCGACAAACCTTATGAAAAAATAATCGGTTCTGATTTGGAAAAATATCGCCATCATCCCGGAATTACACCGGTCACACCTTTACCGCCTAATATGCCGAAATCACAATTGAAATTAAAAGACGGTATTTTTGTGAAAGTCGAAAAAGCTGCGGATATTTACCCGTTACAAACACAAAAACCGGACTATTTAGTTTTTTCTGTAACACAATCTAATATCGATGAGTTTTTAAGTACGATTTCCAGAACTCAATTTAAACCGGACGATGTAATTATTTACATGGAGCCGTATTTCGACCAAAACGCTTGCAATTTCTGGAATACTACAGCTCAAAAACTTGTAGAACGTGGTTTTAACAAATTTATGGTTAATAATTACGGACAGTTAAACTTATTGCGTAGTTATCCCGTAGAACGAATTGCCGGACCGTTTTTGTATGTGTTCAATTCGTTTGCTGCCTCATTCTTATCACAACAAGATATTCGTAATTTTGTTTCTCCATTGGAAAATAACAAACGTAATTTGTATCAAACACAAGAACATATAAAAAATCAAAATATAATTGTTCCTGTTTTTGCTTATCCGGAACTTTTCCAAATTATCAGCCGTTTGGATAAACATTATCACCACAAATTCCTAAAAGATGTACAAACCGGCTACGAGTTTTCAGTAGAATACGGAAAAGAAAAAATCACCGTTTTACCGGAAAAAGCATTTTCTATAACTGACAAAGTTAATGATTTGAAAAAACGCGGTTTCAGAAAATTCTTTGTAGACCTCAGCGGAATGAAAATTTCAAAAGGTTTATATCGTGAAATTTTACAACACGTAAACGAAAGCCGACACATGGAACAAACTTGTCGATTCAATTGGAAAGACGGTTTTTACTTCGATAAACCGGAAGATTCAAAAACTGATAAAAAATAATTAATTAGAGCGGAGAAATCCGCTCTTTTTTATTTGCAATTTGTCTTTCTGATTTAGCTTAATGGAACAGACTGTAGTAGCTAACATGAAAAAAATCAAGCTTCCCATGTGTTCAAAATCGAACTCTTAATTTTATTTTGTCATATTCCATTCCGTTTTACACTTTTCAATTTCATCACGTAACATTGCAGCTTTTTCAAACTCCAGATTTTTTGCACATTCAATCATTTCTGCTTTTAACTTTTTCAAATAATTTTTGCGTGCTGTCGGTTCCAACAAGTTAAACTTCTTTTGTATTTCTTTCAGTTGATTTTTTTCTTCTTGGATTTCCAAATCTTTTTGACGTGTTAAAATATCTTCTATTTTTTTACGAATAGTTTTCGGCACTATTCCGTTTTGTTTATTGTATTCAATCTGGATTTCACGACGACGTTCTGTTTCAGCTATAGCTTCTTTCATCGCATCTGATTCCCTGTCTGCATACATTATTACACGTCCGCCGGCATTCCTGGCAGCACGACCTATAGTTTGAATCAATGATGTTGCCGAACGTAAAAAACCAATTTTATCTGCATCCATTATCGCTACAAGTGAAACTTCCGGCATATCAAGTCCTTCTCGCAATAAGTTTATTCCAATTAATACATCAAACTCTCCTGCTCTGAGTCCTTTTATAATTTCTACACGTTCGATAGTTTCTATTTCTGAATGTAAATAACGCACTTTTATCCCATTATTAGCCAAATATTCCGTCAAATCTTCAGCCATTTTTTTAGTTAAAGTCGTTATCAATACACGTTCATTTTTTTCTACTGTTATTTTTATTTCATTTATTATGTCGTCTATTTGAAATTTTGTAGGACGAACAAATATTTCCGGATCTACCAAACCTGTCGGGCGAATAATCTGTTCTACTATCGCACCGGAAATCTTTTTTTCTTCATCACGAGGTGTAGCCGAAACAAAAACACATTGATGTATAAGTGATTCAAATTCTCTGTAATACAACGGTCGGTTATCAAGTGCAGAGGGTAGGCGAAATCCATATTCAATTAAAGCTTCTTTTCTTGCTTTATCACCATTAGACATTCCGCCGATTTGCGGAACAGATACATGAGCTTCATCTATAAATATTAAAAAATCTTCAGGAAAAAAGTCTATTAACGTAGAAGGACGTTCTCCGGCTCCACGATGAGCAAAATACCTCGAATAATTTTCTATTCCTTTGCAATATCCTATTTCCGAAAGCATATCCAAATCATACTCTGTTTTTGAACGTAATCGCTGTGCTTCCAACATTCTGTCTTGTGACTTAAACCATTCACAGCGTTCTTCCATTTCATTTTTTATCTGTGGAATTATGGCATTTAATGCTTCTTTGCTGGTTACAAAATGTTTTGCGGGGAATATGGTAACTTCTTTTATTTCCTCCAACTCTTTATTATTCATTACATCAAATCTTGTAATTCGGTCAATTTCATCACCCCAAAATTCCAATCTTACTCCGTTTTTTGAATATGCCGGAAAAATATCAATCACATCTCCGCGAACTCTAAACTTTGCACGTTCAAAAACTTCATCTTCTCTGGAATATTGGATTTCTACCAAACGCAAAAATAATTCCTTGCGTTCGATTTCATCACCAACCTTTAATCTTATACTTAAATCCTTATAATCATCCGGATTTCCCAATCCATAAATACAACTTACCGTTGCTACAATTATTACATCTCGTCTATCCATCAATGCACTTGTAGCATCAAGTCGCATCATTTCTATTTCATCATTAATGCTTGCATCTTTTTCAATGTAAAGGTCGCGTGAGGCAATATAAGCCTCCGGTTGATAATAATCATAATACGAAACAAAATATTTTACCGCATTATCCGGAAAAAAATCCTTAAACTCTCTATATAACTGTGCAGCCAATGTTTTATTATGAGCTAAAATAAGTGTAGGTTTTTGAACCTGTTCTATTATTTTTGCCATTGTATAAGTTTTTCCTGAACCTGTTACCCCCAAAAGAGTTTGAAACTTCATTCCCGATTTTAAATTAGAAGACAATTTTTCTATTGCCTGAGGCTGATCTCCGCCCGGTGCAAAATCACTTACAACTTTCAACGGCTTCATTACATGCTCCTTATTTTTAAAAAAAACATTTCGCTTCTCATATTATGATTATTGCATAAAAAAAACCCCGGAAATATTTCCGAGGCTCTTTTTTATATTTTTATTTATTACGCAGCTACACCATTCATCAAAATACTAGCTACCAATGCAAGAATCGCATAGAACTCAGGGAACGCAGCGAAAATCATTGTGTTACCAAATACGTTGTGACCAGAACCGATTGCATTAATACCTGAAGCACAAACTTTTGCCTGATACATAGCAGATACTAAACCTACCAAACCAACAGCAATACCTGAAGCTAAACATAATGAACCTGCTAAAACGCTCATTTCCATATTAACAGAACCAGACCAGATAATGTAACTTACAAATCCATACAAACCCTGTGTTGCCGGAAGAGCAGCCAATACCATGTAAGAACCAAAACCTTCAGGTTTTTTCTTTAAAGAACCTACAGCTGCACTACCTGCAGAACTTGTACCGAATGCAGATCCACAACCTGCCAAACCAACCATCAATGCTAAACCAATTCCTGCTAAAACAAATCCTAATGTCATTATAAACTCCTTCCTTATTAAAAGTTAATTATTATTTTTTGATGCTTTATTACTAAAAGGGATAAACGGTTTTCCGCCCCCATTAAAGCCAACGGCTTTATAAAATTCTACAAATGTCAAACGCAACGGATGTACAAACGAACCAATCGCATTCAACAAAAAGTTTAATGTATGACCGATAATCATAATTAATATCGTCAATACAATTCCACCCGGAAATACATCTTTTAACATTAATGCAATGTCATTAAATGCAGAGCCTAAAAGTCCTCCGGCAAGTCCCAATGCAAACAAACGTATGTATGAAAGCAAGTCACTTAATAAACCGGTTACGATATTATACATTTCCCACAATCCTGCTACAGGACGAATAAAAATGCTTTTTTGAATATTATTAAACAGTAAAACTAATGCAACACCCACAGCAACAAGAATCACCATAAGTTTTACAAGTCCTGCCAAAGTTCCGCCGCCTACAGCCATCAACCATTTACCCAACGGAATAGGACCTACAGCAAACGCCTCAAACGGATTAGCTTCTGTCGGTTTGTACATCCATACCATTACAAGAACAACTGCACCTATCATGATTAAAATTGTTCCTATCGGCTGAAATAAACCTTGCCATCCGTCACTTTTACAGCGACTGTACGCATTTAGAATATAACCTAACAATAATTGCATCATACCTAACAATATCGCAAACACCATTGGACCTGTTCTGTCTTGCGGATTACCGAAAGTTACATAATCTTTTACAGCTTCAAAAAACGGCATTCCTGCTGAACCGTCGGCTTTTATGATATTTGTTCCGAAAAATCCATTCAACATAAATCCGGCTACACCGGTACATATACCGAGTATCAAGCCCAGTTTCACAATATTTCTTACACTTTTGTTTTTTACTTTTAACAAGGCAAAAAGACAAAGTAATACAATTATCAAACCGTAACCTAAATCGCCTAAACAAATACCAAAGAAAAATGCAAAAAACGGAGCAAAAAACGGTACAACATCAAGTTCGAAATAATCCGGTAAACTAAATAAATTTCCTACCGGTTCAAATAAACTTGCAAGCTTTCCGTTTTTCAATTTTACCGGAGTTACATCTTCCGCTGTCGGTTCTTCAATAAAATAAGCTACATCTTCTTTATCAAGAAATGCTCTTATTTTTTCCTCTTGTTTTGCCTGGAAAAAACCAGTAATTGCAAGTATTTTACCTTCAACTTCTGCTGATAAACTTTCTGACGCAACTTGATAATGAAGTAAATCTTCTTGTTTTGCCATTTCTTTTTCAAGTAAAGGCAAAATCACTACCATATTTTTCAAAGATTCTTCTATCTCTTTTATAGACAGATTTACTTTTTCGGCTCGTTGTTTTACCTCTGTCAAATTACGGTCAGGTATTTTACATTCAGTTCCCTGAATATCCGATAATTCATCATCATCTTTATAAAATACTGCAAAATAAACTTCTGAACCTTCACTATATATTTCACTGCAAACAACATCTGCTGAAATCTTTGCAAAGTTCTTTTTAGAAGCACAATAAACTTTCATATTTACTTTATTAGCTTCCAACTCTTTTAGAATCTCTCTGCTAAAGTTTCCGAAAGGTACTACAGTTGCAAATTCTTTTTTTAGATTTTCGCATTCATTTAAAAGGATATCTAATTCACCTTTTTTTTCTTCAAACTCACACAATAAATCTTCAACTTCGCCATTTACTTCTTTAGCTGCAATAACACCTTCTTTTTTATAAGATTCCAAAACTTTTTTTGCTTTAGATAATCTTATAATTTTATCCTTTGTTACAGATAACTCTTCTGATTGCACACTGTTATTTGTTTCAAGGTGCATCATACCAAGAGATTGAAGTTCACTCAAAAACTTATCTTTAGAGGAATGATAAATAAGCAATGTTGTTTTTTTCATTTTTTCGATCATGCTTTTATCCCTCCTTTACCATTGTTGCCTGCCTTTGTTTTGTTATTTTCTGGCTGGCTTTTTCTAGATTATCAACGTCTTCCAAGTATCTCTTAATTTTTCGAATTGCTTCTGAAAATTCAGGAATCTGCACTTTTTCATAAAGATTAACTTTTTGAGTAGTTTTCTTTCTGGCATATTCCAAAATTCCTAACTTTTTCTCGGCAATTTCCATCTGGCAAATAATTTCTGTAATTTGTTTTAAAATTACAATTCCACCGTTTAACCAAATCGGACTTGAAAATCGAGAAAAATTAGCAACCTCATAATTAATTTGTTTTAATTCCGGAGTTTTTACACCGGCAATTTTTACAACATTGAGAATTACTTCTTTCAGGCTGAAAATCTCTTCCGGAAACTCCCCCCACAATCTCATCAATCCCATCAAACTTTCCATTTTTTCTTGATAAGATTCAGTTAAATCACGAAGCGTTTCTTTCTGTTTCTTTACTGTAAGTCTCAATGCAGACTCTTTGCTTTTTATTGTAGGCAAGGCATTTTGTCTTATCTTCAATTGTTTATTCAAACTCTGCATTGAAATCTTATTAAATTGGTATTTAATCGCCATTAAAAGATCTCCTTATATGCTGAAACTCATTCAACATATTTCTGAAAACTAATTGCCTTTCCAATATTTATCCATCAAGTTCTGTTTGATACTAACTTCTGTAGGTTTGAAATATTTACCAAATAAATCCCATGTAGTATCAAGCATTTCGTCAACGTCAATATTTACGTCTATCGCAAGTAATTTAACTGAGTAATCAGATGCAAACTTAATACATCGTTCATCATAATCACTTAAATCGAATCCGTTATCACGTTTTGTTTTTGCATTAGATGCATCATTATACAAACGTACAGCCGTATTCATTACTTGAGGATGATCTTCTCTTGTCTTTTTACCGATAACAAGCTGTTTCAATCGAGAAAGAGATCTGAATGGGTCAATAATTACTTTATTAACATCAGTATCTTTTCTTAAGAACAACTGACCTTCTGTAATATATCCGGTATTATCCGGTACGGCATGAGTAATATCTCCACCGTTAAGTGTTGTTACCGCAATAATAGTTATAGAACCACCAGCAGGGAATTGAACCGCTTTTTCATAAATCTTTGCCAAATCAGAATACAAAGAACCCGGCATTGAATCTTTAGAAGGAATCTGATCCATCTTATTAGATACAATCGCCAAAGCATCCGCATACAATGTCATATCTGTAAGTAAAACAAGAACTTTTTCATTTTTATCTACAGCAAAATACTCTGCAGCAGTTAATGCCATATCAGGAACAAGCAAACGTTCTACAGAAGGGTCATCTGTTGTATTGATAAATGAAATAATTTTATCCAATGCACCTGCATTATCAAACAATTGTTTAAAGTACAAGTAGTCATCATTTGAAAGCCCCATTCCACCAAGAATGATTTTATCAGCTTCAGCACGCAATGCTACATTTGCCATAACTTGGTTATACGGCTGATCCGGATCGGCAAAAAACGGAATCTTCTGACCAGTTACAAGTGTATTGTTCATATCGATACCGGCAATACCTGTTTTAATCAACTCAGACGGTTGCTTTCTTCTTACCGGATTTACAGACGGACCACCGATTTCTCTTTCTTCTCCGTCGATAGCTGGACCACCGTCTATTGGGTCACCGTAAGCATTAAAAAATCTTCCTGCTAATTCTTCAGATACTTTTAATACTGGCGGTTTTCCTGTAAATACAACTTCTGCATTAGTTGCAATACCTTCAGTTCCTTGAAATACCTGTAATGTTACTTCATTTCCTTCCAGTTTTACAACCTGAGCCGGTTTACCGTCAACATAAGCCATTTCGTCATTACCAATACCTTCGGCAGTTAATGTACAAGTAGCTTTTGTTATTTTATTAATCTTTGTATAAATTTTCTGGAATGCTTTTCCTTCCATTATTTTGCCCTCCTACTATCTACAAATTCTCTAATCTGTTTTTCGTATTTATCAAAGTTATCAGAAGGGAATTCTGAATAGTTCATTTGTTTGAAAGTATTTATCAACTCTTTAAAATAAGGGGCAACTTCCTCAAATGCTTCAAATTTGAAATCTGAACTACATACGTCCATTACTAATTCAAGCATATATTTTTGACGCTTCAACGGTGTAATAGAATCAATAGAATCAAAAGCATCTTGTTGCATTAAAATAAAGTCAATTAACTCTGCTTTCCAGAAAACAATATGATAATCAACAGGAACTCCGTCATCACCTAAGATATCAATCTGATCTTTTGTTTCTTTTCCTCTTAATACCCAGTTCTTTGCATCCAAAACTAAGTCTACCCAGTTTTCAGAAATGTTTGATTTAAAATACTCTTGCATTTCAGGATATTCCAAATATTTTGAATATGAATCAATAGGGTCTACGGCCGGATAACGTTTAGAATCCGCACGTGCCTGTTGTAACGCATAGAAACAACGTGCTGCTTTTTTTGTAGATTCTGTTACCGGTTCTTTTAAGTTACCACCGGCAGGAGATACAGTTCCGATAAAAGTTACAGAACCCGTATTTCCGTTATTCAAGTAAACCATTCCGGCACGAGAATAGAAAGACGAAATAATCGCTGTTAAGTCCATAGGGAACGCATCCTGTCCCGGCAACTCTTCCAAACGGTTAGACATTTCACGCAATGCCTGTGCCCAACGAGATGTTGAATCGGCAAGTAATAAAACTTTCAATCCCATCTGGCGGTAATATTCACCGATTGTCATTGCCGTATAAACAGAAGCTTCACGAGCTGCAACCGGCATGTTTGATGTATTACAAATTATCAATGTTCTTTCCATCAATTTTCTGCCAGTTCTAGGGTCAACCAACTCTGGGAACTCTGTAAAGATTTCTACAACCTCATTCGCACGCTCTCCACAAGCAGCAAAAATAATTATATCAGCTTCGGCATTTTTTGAAATTGCATGCTGCAAAACTGTTTTACCACAACCGAACGGTCCCGGAATAAAACCTGTTCCACCTTCAGCCATTGGGTTAAAAATATCAATTACACGAACACCTGTTTCCATTATTTTTGACGGACGTGGTTTTTCTTTGTAATTTCTGATAGCTTTTTTTACCGGCCATTTTTGAGTCATAGTAACTTTTTCTTCATTACCTTTTTCATCTGCAAGAACAGCGATAGTATCATAAATACCATACTCTCCGGCTGCTACAAGAGATTTAACCGTATATTTTCCTTCCAATTTAAAAGGAACCATAATTTTATGGTCAACCCAACCTTCTTTTACACTACCAAGCCAATCTGAAGCTTTTACAGTATCACCAACTTTTGCAATCGGTGTAAACGCAAATTTTTTATCCTTATCCAAAGGATCGGTATATTCTCCTCTTTTCAAGAATACACCTTCTTTTTTATCCAAATCACTTTCCAAACCATCAAAGTTTTTTGAAAGCAAACCCGGTCCTAGTTCTACTTCCAGCATATGACCAGTAAATTCTACTTCAGTACCAACCTTTAATCCACGAGTACTTTCGTATACCTGAGCATAAGCAATATTTCCAATAATTTTAATAACTTCTGCCATTAATTTAGTTTCACCTAGCAGGATGTAACAAATTTCATTTTGTCCTACAGGTCCGTTTACTTCTACAGTAACCAGGTTACCAACGACTCCCGTTACTTTACCTTTAGTCATTATTTTTTACCTCCAGATTTTAAAAACTCATCCGAAAAAACAATACTTGTCTTGATTTTATCAATCAGTTTATCAAGCATATTTTTTCCGGAAATATCTGTTAATTTACGCCATCTTTCTACTGATGTAAGTTTGACTGCATATGCTATTATAAATTTTAATGAGAAATAGTCATTTCCCACTTCATTATCCAGCCATTTCCAGCGAATATTATCCACTGTTAATTCTGTCGCAATAATATCACCTTCATTTACCGATTCTACAATCACTTCTATATCCGGCAATGAATTTTCTACATTCATTGTCTTAGACAATCGTTCATAAGAATCTCCGAAAGGAACCAGAAAATCTTTAAAATCCATATTACTTTTTTTCATATTCAAAAAAGTTAACGTATTTCTTAAATCCAGTTCAAAACGAAAATAATCTGTTATAAAGCGATTTTTACTTAATGATTCAAGATTTTCGAAGAAAAGGGCAAAAACCTCATCTGTTTCCTGTAAATCAGGAAAATTTCTTTTACCTGATTTTTTATTATTAAAATAAGTCGATAGAAAAGGGAAAAAATCATCCGGATCTTTTAGATTTTCATCAAACTCTTCTTTTGTATAAAATGCAGGATAAAGATAAGGGGTAGAATTACCGGAACTATTTTTTACGGCATTTAAAATATCATTAAAAATAAATACCTTTTTTAATTCCTTAAATTCCTTTTCCGATAACTGACTTTCACAAAAATCAAGAAACTCGGTCAATGAAGGAAGTTTTTTCTGTGAATCAAGCTCCAAATCTGGAAGGCTTGATATCAGATAAAAATATTCTTTCACTGTTATGCTCCCGGGAAGAGAATTTTCTTTGCTTTCGGTCTTAAAAATGACTGAAAGAAATTCACAAAATCATCTTCAGTAAAAGACAATACATATGAACCGTCTTTCGGTGTAATTTTAAATCCGCCAGCCATTCTTTCTTCAAATTTCAACTCCATTCCTTTATTCAAGAATGCAGTCATTTCTTTCTTTAAGAAAGCTTCAAAATCAGCTTTTGATTTTTCAGGAAGAATAACATTCAAATCCATTTCTTCTGAACCCATTTTAGCAGCAACAACTTTTACTACATCTGCTATTAATTCTTTACCGTTTACAGCTTCAGATACTCCTGCTGAAATAGTATTTTTTGATAAAATAGCTGTAATTTCTTGTTTTAATAAAGACATGGCTTGTTCGCCTGCAACTTTTATTTCTGCATTTGTCTTTTGTTCCAACAATTCTGCATCTTTCTTTGCATTTGCCTTTAAAGTTTCAGCTTCTTTTTTTGCTTCTGCTAAAATTTGCTCAGCTTCTTTTTTTGCACTATCAAGTAACGCTTTTGCTTCATTATTAGCTTTTTCAATTCCGTCTTGATAAATCTTTTGTGTCAGTTCTTGCAATTTAGATTCCATCAACCAACCCCTTTTTTAAAAATATTGTTCTACACTATACGAGAAAATTTTCAAAAATCAATATCTTTCTTTTTTTTTAAAATAACTCGTATATTACAAAATAATTTCTGACATCAATCTTTCTACTTCTTCAACCTTAAAAAGCTTACCTACATTAGGAAAATTAATATACTCGTATTTCTTTCCTTTATGAGAAAAACTTAATTTTATCGAATGCAAATACCCTCTATCCGACACTGTGCCGCCATATAAAACATCTCCTACTATAGGAGCACAAATTGATTTCATCGCAACTCTTATTTGATGCGTTTTTCCTGTTTGCGGTTTTAATAAAAATAAATATTTATCTTCGTGTTTTAAGGAAGAAAAGCGGGTTATTGCCGGATTTTCATAAGTTCTGCATAATTTCCATTGACCTCTTCTTGCTTTCTTCATATCACCGGAAATAATACCTTGCTTTTTCTTAGGCTTTTTATCCGATACGGCGACATAATATTTTTCTATTTGTCTTGATGAAAATAAATCAGACAATTCTGCTGCCGATTCGGAACTTTTAGCTATCAATATCAAGCCTGATGTTATTTTATCAAGCCTATGTACCGAAAACAGCGGAATATTTAAATCTTCTTTTAACTTAGCAAACAATCCAACTTCATTATTCTCAGAATGGAAACTTACATCAGGAAACTTGTTAATAACTATAAAATCTTCATTATTATCTACGATTTCATAAAATAAATTATTCTCCATATTTCTTTCTCATTCCTATAAACGCAGCCTGTCCTTGAAATAAATCTTTTTCTCTTCTAAATGAAGAAAATAAAGGAGATTCATTGCAACAAGTACAATATTCACTGTAATCAATATTTTCTTGTTTTATTCCACATTCTATTAGCTGTAAATAAACACAATATGACAAATCAAAATACAATTTTTCATTTTTATATTGAAAAAGCTTATCTTTATATAAAGGAAAATAATCTAAAAAATCATCACTTACTTGATAACAACACTTTTTTATACCCGGTCCAACTGCTGCATATAGTTGTTCAAAATTTGTTTGTTTCTTGTGAAAATATGACAGTACATTGTTCACAATCTGTTTATAAGTTCCTTTCCATCCTGAGTGAATTGTCGCAACTATATTATTTTCCGGAGAATATAATATAACCGGAATACAATCCGCCCATGTCGTTAACAACATCATTTTAGTGTTTTCAGTTATTGCTGCATCACCTTCAATTGCATCTTCTTTTCCATATCTTCCACAATCTTTTATATGCGGTAAAACCTCTATAAACTCATTAGAATGCGTTTGAAGCGGAGAAAAGAGAGAAAAATCATCAGCTTTTACCTCTTTCAATATCTGCTCTTTATTGAAACTTGTAGTCTTTCCGTTCAAACTTTCTCTTGTCAATGCCATGTTTCCCATTTGTGCTAAAGTAAAACCACAACATATATAATCTGCGAATTTCTCACTCCAAAAAGGTTGTAAATAACTATCTTTAATAATCACATTAAACTCCTAAAGTTGTTAATAACTTGTTAATTTAACTCATTTTTTAACTATATCTATGTTAATAACATTATAAAAAAACATTACCTTTTTTCTTCTAATTAATGTTTATTAAACAAGTTACAAGTATTAACAAGTAATTCAAACGTACTCTTGTTAATAAATCGTAGAAATATTTTTTTTCAAAAAACTTGTTAATAAACTGTTTTAAGTACCGATACAAAAAAAGATTCGATTTTCGGCACCAGTATACTAAAAATTGAATTCAATTTTATTTTTTTATTACTTTTTTTATACATAGGATATGTGACATGGATTATTCAATTTTCTGGACAGGAATTCAAAATTTTATATCGGAACAAGATGTTCCAAGTATGTTTTTAACACAATTGCAATATTATTCTTTTTCAGAAGGTGACAAAAGCTTAACCTTGGTCACTCCTAACGATTTCTTAAAAGATTTTATTCTTTCAAACTACAAAAAAACATTTGAAAATATACTCTTAAAATGTTGGAACCAGAAAATAAACATCAATATTATCGTTGATTCAGGATGTGATGCAGTTCAAATAGAAAAAAAAGAGCAGCCAAAACAAAAAGAAATCATTGAAGAAAAAATTGTAATTCCGCCTAAAACACAATTAGTCGAAGAACCTCAGAAAATAGAACCGATTATTGATATAAAAGCAGAAGAAATTCTTCCTGTTGAAGAAGAACAAACAGACAGAGTTTTTTCAGATAATGATGAAGAATGTACGTTTGATTCGTTTTTAACAGATGATACAAACGAATACGCTTTCAGACTAGCTCAGACAATAGCCGAAGAACCCGGTAATCCTAAAAGAAATCCTCTTTTTCTATGGGGCGAAAGCGGAACCGGAAAAACTCATCTTATAAAAGCAATAAAACAACGTGCGGAAAGATTATTCAATCAAAAGAAAATTACATATGTTACATCTGAAAATTTTTTAAATGAGTTTTTAGATTCAATCAGACATAAAGACTCTGATAAACCTAAAATATTCAGAGAAAAATACCGCAAACTAGATATTTTACTTCTTGATGATTTTCAAGTTTTATCCGGAAAAGGTGCTTGTTTAAACGAGCTTTTTAATACGTTTAACGAACTTTATGACAGAAAAACACAAATCGTTATAACTTGCGATCAACCTATATCTAAAGTTAAAGATGTTGAAAAAAGAATTAAAAGTCGTTTCAGTATGGGGACAACCGTAGAATTAAAACAACCTGATTATGAATTAAAGATGGCTATATTAAAAGATTTAGCTCAACAAAATAACATGAACTTAAATCTTCAAAATATAGAATATATTTGTACAAATATTTCCGGTAACATAAGAGAAATAAAAGGTGCTTTCAGGGATTTATTGGCTTATACAAGTATTATGAATATAAAAGAAATAACAATTGATGTTATCAATAAATGTTTAAAAGATAAAATAACTGCTGTTAAATCAGTAGGAAATATATCTATTGATAAGATAATGGAAATAGTTGCGAATTACTATGATTTAACCGTTTTAGACATACGAGGTAAAAAACGCACACAATCAATTGCTATCGCAAGACAAATAGCTATGTATTTGAGCACACAATACACTCGATTATCAACAAATCAAATTGGAAAATATTTCAATAAAGAACATGCAACCATCATTCATGCTGCAAACAAAATAAAAAAATGTATGAATGATGATAAAAAATTAAAATCTGAAGTTATTAATATTGAAAACAGAATAAAAGAAGGTGGTTAGTCAATTGTTTTTAGTGCTTTCTGTAAAAAATGTCTTTTCTTTTTTTTTGGGAGGAGATTAAAAGTGACCAAAGAAGAAAAAATAGTAGAACAATTCTTTGCTTATCTTGGAAAAAGTCATCGAATTACAGAAGTGCTAGAAAGAGCAGAAATCAAAGTACTAGATGATTATCTTAAAAAGAATCCGGCAGTAGAAAATATCTTAAAAACACCAGCTAAAGAATTGATGGATACAAAATACAAATACCTTATTTCAAGCATTGAGCCAGAAGATGAGCATGTTACTTTGTACGATTTAATTTCTTTATCCATAAAGTCTATAGGTGGAACAATAAAGTCATTTTTCAATATAGACACAGAAACAAAAAACTTAAAAGGATTCGTAGCCATTATTTGTTCAGGAACTGAAATAATTGGTATAAAAATGTTTTCTTTTGACATTGACCACCCTTACACTACACTTGCATGTGATTTAGCTAACCTTATTCCTGAATTAAAACAAAAATACACTTGTATAAAATGGGACTCTTTAGAAGAAAATCCTGCTAACAAAGCTTATAAAAAAATTGCCCAAAAAAATGGTGGTAGTTTTAAGGCATATAAAGCCCCCGATTCAGGCAAAGATTGCTTACAATATATTATTCCCGGAGTAGATTCACTTACTTTGTCATAAACAAAAAAATAAAAGTACTACATGGCTATTTAGAAACGTACAATTAGCAGAAACAATCCATATATTGCCTGAGTTTTTCCAAAGTTATATAATTTTATGTTACTTCAGACAGAATAACCTAGAAGGTAACGCCTTTGACAAATTGTTGCAACAACGCATTCTGGTACCATTAAAATAACAGGGGTAAATATTGGAAGATTATAATATTTAAATTAGAAAAAGAGGAAATCATTATGGATTTTGAAAAAATTTTTGCACTTAACAAATTCTTTGAAGACGAGATAAAAACCGACCTACAAAAGGACATAGCGGACTTAAAGAATAGCTTTTTTGCGTTGGATTTTTCTTTTGTTAACTTGCTAAGTAATTATCTTTTAGCCCCATTAACCGAATCAGAGAAAGACATCGAAACTGACAAGAAAAGTATAAAAGATTCCTATGAGTCTTTCTTCGAAGAGTTTAAGCGGACTTCAAGCTTACTTGTTGGATTTTACAATAAGTATAAAACCTCAAACGATTTTAAGGATTTGGGACTTTCAGTAGCTATTGAAAATAAATTTCAAAATGCGAAAAACTCTTATGATACGGTTACGACTAAAGCAAATGAAGTTACAAACCCAAACTTTGAAAAACTCGTAAAACATCTTAACGATGCGTATTATGCTTATGTTTTTCTACTTCGTGGTTTTAATTCGATTATCGACGCTTATAATAAAAATCATCCACAGGCAACTGTGAAGCGAATTGATAATGTTCCTGAACCACAGGACTTGGGGACTTTCACAGACAGTAATGTTTCTAATTTTGTAAAAAAAATCGTAGACACCTTCTCTGCACTTGTTGTTAATTAATAACTGGTTTTATAGAATTATCTTCTACTAATTAATTCGAGAACGCCAATTATTATTGCCTTCTATACACAAGCATATAGCATTGGTAGAATAAAAGAAGGAATTTAACAACAATGATAAGTTGTTAATAAGATAAAATAAAATGTTAAAAACTATCTTTCCTTAAATAACAGAAAAAAAAATTATCTTTTCTTCCATTATTATATGATAATATTTAATTAGCGTCTGGAACATCGGAAAGGGCAGCCGAGAGATTAAGGGCTTTATGCTACCGTCTTTATGGGGAATGGCCCGCCCCCTCAGACGCTTTTTTATATCCGCACTATCACTTATTTTTCACCTCTATATATTATTTTGATAAAACGACATCTCTTTTATATAAGAAATGCCGTTTTTCTTTATTTACATAGTCTTTTATTAACCTTATAAGCAAAAAATATACAAAAGATATATAATGATATTTGAAAATAACTACAACAATCAATTACACATAAACCGTATTATAAAAGAAGAAACAATTATCATTATTAATGCTTTATAAGGAAGATAAATAAAGTTATTAATATTGAAAACAGAATAAAAGAAGATATTGAGACAAAAATATTAGTGATAAGTTGTTTAATAAGATAGAATAAAATGTTAAAAAGTATTTTTATGTTTATAACGTTAATAACCAGAAAACCTTATGAACAAGTTTTCATAACTGTAAAATCGCTATATAAAACAATTTAACTGTGTTATAAACATATAAACACCCCCTATTACTTCTACTACTAAAATTTAATAAATTTAGAAATAATAGAGAAAGTTAATAACTAAAGGAGTTATGATGAAATTTTTCTGTTCAATTGAAAGTCTAAACAAAATTCTTGGTATTTGTGAAAGTGTTATATCTTCAAAAAACAGTATAACTATATTATCAAACATTCATATAAAAGCACAAAACAATCAATTAACAATAAAAGCTTGCGATACATTAATAAGTTTCTATGGAGAAATAGGAGCTGATGTAGAAGAAGAAGGAGAAATCTGTGTAAACTCAAACAAGCTTTATTCTATAGCAAGAAAATTACCTTCAGATGAAATAGAAATACAAAGCGATAGTGATTTAAATATTCAAATAAAAGCAAAAGGAAAAAACACTTTAAAATACAATCTCAAAGGTATTTCGCCAGATAAATTTCCTGAAATCTTAGATACTTCAAATATCAATTATTTTAACGTACCTAAAGACATTTTTGCTGATATGATAAACAAAACAAAGTTTGCGGTATCACAAAATGACAATAGAAAATTTGCAATAGGTACTTTGTTTGAATATGAAGATAATAAACTAAGAATGGTTACAACTGATGGAAAAAGACTTGCTAAAATAGAAAAAGACGTGGAAATAAAAGAAACTTTTTCTAAAGTAGTCGTACCTCCTAAAATATTACAAGAAGCTTTAAAATTGTGTTCCGGAGATGATAAAACAGAACTAAAAGTAGGTCTTAATGAAAAAGAAGTATTTATTAATATTGATAACTGTTTCTTTATTTCAAATCTTTTAGATTCAGGTTTTCCTAGTTATCAATCTGTAATTCCTGCTAATTCAGCAAAAAGCTTCAAAGTTAACAGAAAAGATTTTAAAGATGCTATAGATCGTGTAAGTGTAATGGGAGAAAAAGATACTCACAAAGTTATAATATCACTGTCTGGCAATACGATGAAAATCTATAGTGAAAATATGACTTACGGAGACGGAGAAGAAACAATCGATATTGAGTATGACAGTGATGATATCAAAATCGCATTTAACTTCTCTTATATAACAGATGTCATAAGCGTTATAAAAAATGATAATCTTATATTTAAGTTTAATAATGCTTCCAGTACAATTGTCATATTGGAAGAAGACAATCCTGATTATATTTATATTATGATGCCAATGAGTGTTTAATTGATATTAAATAATCTAAAAGCTTTAAATTTTCGAAATTATAAAAACCTTGATTTGTCGTTTGATTCGACGAAGAATATAAATTTAATTGTTGCTCAAAACGGAATGGGAAAGTCCAATCTTTTAGAAATGCTCTATTATCTATCACATCTTAGAGCATTTCGAAATGCAACAGATAAGGATTTAATTTTACACGGACAAAATTGCTTTCATCTTTCTTGCGGATATGAAAATAAAGGAATTCACGGTAAAGTCAGTGTTAAGTACTCAGGAAAAAAAGAAATATTATTGGATGAAAAAAGAATAGTTAAACATTCCGAGATTTTAGGAAAATTACAAACTGTTTTTTTTGGAAGTAATGATATTTCAATTATTTCTGGTACGCCTGCAGAAAGGAGAGTTTTTTTTGATATTTTTTTATCTATACTTGATTATGATTACCTTGTAGCACTAAGAAATTACAGCCTTTTATTAAAACAAAAAAATGCAGCAATAAAAAGCAGACGTAGTGATATTTTATGTTTTTTTAATCAACAGATAGCAGAGACATCTTTTTTGTTGATGAATAAAAGAAAATCTCTTGTTCAATATGTAAGTAGTATTTTTTCTAAATATTTTAAAATTATAGGTAATTTCAAAGAAGAAGCTGTAATAAAATATAATCCGTCTTATGATAAAAATTTTAACTCTTCTCTGGATTTATTAGACTATATATCCTATCAAGATAAAATTGATTTTGAAAAAGGATTTTGTTTTTTAGGTCCGCATAAAGATAATTATAATTTTATTTTAAATAATACCGTTTTTTCCAAATATGCTTCATTGGGACAAATAAGATTAGGTGCCTTAGTCTTGAAATTAGTACAAGCTATTTGTTATGAAGAAAAGTTTAAAACATCTCCTATATTATTGCTAGATGATGTTATATTAGAACTTGATACAGAGAAGCAAAAACAATTTTTAGATGTAATTTGTAATAAACATCAACTCTTTATTACTTTAACAAATGAAAAATATAAGAACTTTTTTGTTAATCAAAATGCAGTTCAAATTATAAAGGTTCAAAATGGCACGATACTTCAATAAGAATTTTTATAATATTTCGTCAGTAAAAGATGAAATGTCAAAATTATTAAGCGTTACTAATAATTCAGTTTATTGGATGTTTAAGATAGAAACGCTAAGAAATATTTGGTCGGAAATAATAGGTGAAAAGTTGTATAATTTAACATATCCCGAATATATCTATAAAAATACACTTTGCGTATATTGCAAACATCCCGGATTAATTCAAAGTTTGACGTTTTATAAAAATAATTTATTAAAGAAAATTGAATTAAAAGTTCCAGAATTAAAAATACAAGATATTTATTTTTCAGCTAAGAAAAAAGAAAATAAAAGTATAACTTGACATTTTTTCATAGAAAATGCTATGTTCCCGCTGAAATTTTGAAATAATATTGCGGGAGATTTTTATATATGAAAATGACTTATCAACCATCTAAAATTAAAAGAGTAAGAACTCACGGATTTAGAGCTAGAATGGCTACAAAAAAAGGTCGTTTAGTATTAAAGAGAAGAAGAGCAAAAGGTAGAAAACAATTAACAAGAGTTTAATTTTATATTTTGGAAAATTTTAGACGCTGTGAAAAATTAAAAAAGAAGAAAGATTTCGATTCCATTTTTCAAAGTAAGTTTTCTCTTTTTAGAAGAACTTCTAGTTATAATTTTGTTTATAAGCAAAATTCTTTAGGTTTTTTGCGAATAGGGATTGTTGCAAAAAAGAATATAGGATGTGCTGTTGTAAGAAATCATGAAAAGAGACTTGTGAGAGAGTTTTTTAGAAAAATAAAAGACAAAGAGTCTCTTTCTTATGATTTTGTATGTATTATAAAAAAGAGTTCTTCTCCTAATGATAAAAAAGCTTTAGATTTTGAGGATTTTATAAAAAGCTTACAGAGGGGGATATAATAAAAAAAGTAATTCTTTTTATGATATTCCTTTATCAACATTACATATCCCCATTTTTCCCTTCTTCATGTCGATTTTACCCGTCTTGTTCAGAATATGCAAAACAAGCTTTTTTAAAATATGGTTTTTTAAAAGCTTCAATTTTAACTATATGGCGTATCTTACGCTGTAACCCCTTTTCTAAAGGTGGATTTGACCCGTTACCGTAAAGAGAGGATGTATATATGGATAGTGCAAATAAGACGTTTTTTATTATGGTAGTTTTAACTATGGTTTGTTTTGGTATAACTTTGTACCAATTTTTTAATCCTACTACTAATAATAGTGTGCAAACAAACAATGAAGAATCAATAATCAATCAGAATGAAGAAATAAAAAAAGTAAAAGAAGAAAAAAAGTTTTCATTGAATAATGAAATTGTTCCAAATGCAGAAGATATTATTTATGAAAATGATGTTTTAAAAGTTGTATTTAATTCAGCTAAAGCAGAAATAGCAGAGCTTATAGTAAAAACGCCGAATCAGAAAGCATTTGATTTGGTAAACGGAAGTAATATAAACAATGCAATGAAATTAAAATTAGGCTCTTGGGAAAACGGAGTAGATTTAAATTCATTGTTAGGTGATTCTATTTATACTTTCACTAAGAATGAGAATAAATATTGTTTTTCTTGTGATTTTTCTTCAGATGATACAGAAGAATTAGTTAATTATAAACTAGAGAAAATATATACATTCTATGAAAATGAAAATCTATTTCATGTTGATATAAAATTGTCTAATGATAAAAATAAGAGTATGAGATTTGATTCTTCTTCAAATGTTTTTTCATTGGCATGGGGACCTAGTTTAGGTGTTTCAGAGAAAAAAGATGACAGATATGATCAATTCAGATATTTGTCTAACAGTAAAATAGTAAATGTTAATTCTAAACATAAATTATTTAAGGGGAATAATGGTTTTGCAAGCATAAGAAAATCATTGAAAGATTCTTGGATTGCTTCAGACAGTCATTATTTTACATCTGTTATAATTCCTGACGGAAATGAATATGATTATTTCTTTGACTACAGTAAATCAGATGAAAAATTATATTATTGTGGTTTGTCATTAATTTCAAATAAATCAGTAATAGAAACAAGTTTTAATGTTTATTGTGGACCAAAATCCAGTAAGATTTTAAAAAAGTATGATGATTTCAGAAATGAAGATGTTTATTTGGCTAAAACAGAATTATCAAAGATGGATCCTTCTATTGTTTTCGGACTTGGTAATTTATTAGGCTGGTTTTTGAAAGTATTGTATGCTGCTGTAAAAAATTACGGAGTAGCGATAATTATTTTAACTGTAATTCTAAAAGTTTTGTTAGCACCTTTAATGATGAACAGTATGAAAAACTCTCAAAAGATGCAAACGTTACAACCTAAATTAAAAGAATTACAGACTAAATATAAAGATAAACCGGAAATGTTAAGTCAAAAAACAATGGAATTATACAGAAAAGCCGGCGTAAGTCCTATGTCCGGTTGTTTACCAATGTTACTACAAATGCCGTTTTTATTTGCTATGTATCAATTATTGGATAGAATGTTTGAATTGAAAGGTGCAAGTTTTTTATGGATAAAGGATTTGGCTATGCCGGATGCTTTAATAGCTTTTAGTTTCACAATACCGTTGTTAAATATAAGTTCTTTAAATATATTACCGATTATCATGGTTATATCACAAGTATTCCAGAGTTTGCTTACTCCGGGAATGGATAATAATCCTCAAGCAAAAATGATGATTTGGTTAATGCCGTTAATGTTTTTCTTTTTCTTTTACAATGTATCTTCCGGTTTGGTTTTATATTGGACGGTAATGAACTTGTTAGGAATAGTTCAGCAATTATTTATGAATAAAACATTAGCAAATGCTACTGTTGTTGATGCACCTAAAGGTAAAAGAAAAAAATAAATAAGAAAAAAATTCTCTAAATTAAAGGAGTTTCTTATATGATAGAAAGAGATTTTACTGGAAAATCAGAAGATGAAGTGATTTCCGCAGCTCTTGATGTTTTAAAATTAAAAAGAGATCAAGTTGAGATTAAAATTGAAAATAAGGGCGGTTTTTTAGGCTTAGGAAAAAAAGAAGTTGTAGTTAAAATTTCTTATGACGATGATTTATCATTTGCTAATCGAAGTTTGATGTTAGTAAAAGAATTATTGGAACGTATGGATATTGAAGCTAAGATTTATCTTATGGAAGAAGATGATGAAAAAGTTTTAATTGATATTGATGCTAAAGATGATTCAGCTATTTTAATAGGAAAACAAGGTAAAACTTTAGAAGCGATTCAAACAATAGTAAATGTTATAATGAATAAAGATTATTCTGTATGGACTAAGATAATTATTGATACTTGCGGTTACAGAGAAAGAAGAGAACGTAATTTAAAGAAGATAGCTCAAGATGCAGCTAAACAGGTTAAGAAAGAAAAAAAATCAGTATTATTAGATCCTATGAATCCTTTTGAAAGAAGAATAATTCATATGACTTTAAAAAGTGTGGAAAATATAGACACTGTTTCTGAAGGTGAAGGAACTATTAAACGAGTAAAAGTTTTATACCAAGAAGAAGTAATACAAGGTTAAAATATATTTGAAAGTAGGATTTTATTATCCTACTTTTTTTATTAGGAGATGTAATTTTGTTTGAAAATAATAAAAAAATAATTGCGATGTCATTTTTTAATTCATTGTTCAGTAGTTTTTTAATGAAACGAGAAATTTCATTTTTACGATGTGATTTAAAAGAAACAGCGAATTTATGTGGTGTAAATAAGGTATTGAATATCAAAGAAGATGATATAAAAAGTATTACTTCTTCTTATAAAGGTAATATTCCGTTAGCGGTAGATGTTCCTATATTATCTTTATTGTCAAAAAATGAAATAAGCATAGAGAAAATGCTTAATTTTGCGAATGCTACGAATGCAGATTATTTATCTATAGATTTAAATTATTTTGATTTTGATTTAATAAAAAAAGGAAGTCAAATTGGTTTAAAATTTATAGCATATTCAAATTACAACAGTATTTCCGTTGATTTTATAAAGGAAAAAGCAATTGAGTTTCAAGCTTCAGGCGGAGAACTTTTGATTTTAGAAAACTTTCCGGATGATTTTATTCAAATGCTTCACTCTACAGTAAAAATTCCTATTATTTCAGATAAAGGAAAAAATTGTGATGGTAATTATATAAGAATAGACCGAATGCTGGGATTGACTAATGAAGAAAGTGAAATCAATATGAAAAAGCTTTTTTTAGATACGGTAGATGAGAAGATTTTTAAAATAAAAAAATGACAAAGTTAAAAAAAAGATTTGCATGTAATGAATGCGGGTATATATCAAGTGCGTGGATGGGAAAATGTCCTGAATGTAACAGCTGGAACTCTTTTATTGAAGAAGTAATAAATGACAATAAAAATGCGACAGAAAAAAATGTTACTAATAAAGAAATACAATACCCAGTAAAGATTCAAGAAATACAACGTTTAGAAGAAGATATTTTTGTTTTAGAAAATGAAAATATGAATATTTTCTTCGGAACGGGAATTGTACCCGGTTCTGTTATTTTATTATCAGGCGAGCCAGGAGTAGGTAAGTCGACTTTTCTTTTTTTATTAGCTAAATTTATAAAAAGATCAAAGAAGATTTATTATTTTTCGGGAGAAGAATCTGTATCGCAAATAAAAAAACGATTTGATCGTGTCGGAGCTTCAGATTCATCTTTGTTTGTATCTAATATATCTCAACTAGAAAAGATAAATGAAATCTGTGTAAAAGAAAAACCTATGTTTGTCTTTGTAGATTCTATTCAAACTTGTTTTTCATCGGAAGTTGATTCCGGTCAAGGAACTATTTCTCAAATAAAAAAATGTACTCAAATGTTAATTGATTATGCAAAAACATCTAATGCTGTAGTAGTAATTGTTTGTCATGTAACAAAATCAGGAGAAATAGCGGGTCCTAAACTAATGGAACATATGGTTGATGTTGTTACTTATTTTGAAAGTGATTATAAGAATCAATTCAGAATATTACGCTCAAGAAAAAATAGGTTTGGTAATGTAGACGAGATACTTGTATTTGAGATGAAGGAAAAAGGTCTTGAGGTAATTGATAATCCGTCATCTTATTTTATAGAAAGTGAAAATATAGAAGATTCATCAGTAGGAAAGTGTAAATGTGTAATAATAGAGGGAAAGCGACCTTTAATTGTAGAAGTAGAGGCTTTAGTTGTACCTTCAGCTTATCCTATGCCTAAAAGATTTTCAGAGGGAATAGAAATATCCAGAATTAATAGAATTTTGGCGATAATTGATAAACACTTGGGGGAAAATTTTAATAATTATGATGTATATACTAATATATCCGGCGGAATAAAAACATCAGATATTGGTATTGATTTAGCGATAGCTGCGGCATTAATTTCGTCTAAAAAGCAGAAGATGATAATAAATAAAGATGTATTTATCGGAGAATTATCGTTAACTGGCGGAATAAAAAAAGTAAATCAAATAGAAAAGCGAGTAAAAGAAGCAGAACGTTTTGGTTTTAATAATATTTATTATCAAGATGAAAAAAATACTTTACGTGGACTTGAAATTTTAAGAAATTATTTTCAAGGATAATGTAGTTATGAAAAGCCTGAAGTTTTTTTTGATTATTTATTTATTTTCGTTATCAGTAGTATTTTCACAACCTATAGCTATAGGTATTGTTAATCCTTTTTTATATCAAAACACAACTGAAACATTATTGATAAAAAGCAATTTGATTTTTGAAATATTCAGTGCTAATGATGAAGGTTCTTTTGATTTAAGAAATTTGACTTGTAAAGGTTCTACATTTGAAGATTTGCAAAAGAATGCGTTTTTATCAGGGATAGAAGAAGATTTAAGATATGTTTTTTTATTTAAAACTTATAATCTATACGGAAATATAATTTTACATACATATCTTTATGATATTGGTAAAAATCAATTGTTATATAACAAAAATTATCCAATCGAATTTAATTTAAAGATTAATGAGTCAATAGCGTTAGTAGCGGAACAAATAATAAGTGATATTTCACTATTGGAATTTGAAAAAGAACAAATAATAAAAAAAGTTCCGGAAAAAGCTGAAGTGAAAGAAGCAGAAGAAAATGTAGAAAAAGAACGAATCGAAAATTTATTAGATAAAGAAAAAATAAGACATGAGATTTTTGTAAGTCATGGTTTTTTTAAAGTAAATTCTCAGACGTTAACGTTGGCTTCTGTTTATACTGGATATAGTTTTTATGCCAGTGATTTTATATATCTTGATGCAGGCGGTTGTTTTGGGATTGGAAAACAAGATAAATGGATTGATTTTTCAGATTGGAAGTGGAACTCTTTTTACGGCGGTGGATTTGCAGGTTTTCATTTTTATCTGAAAGGGTGGTTTGAACCGAATATCGGTGCGAAAATTGAAATATTATATAATAATATAGGAGCAGTTTTTTTATCTATACCATTTGAAGTTGGAATGAAAATACATTTGGCTAAAAAACATGTTTTGCGTATATCCGGGGTATTTCCAATAATGTCTCTAAATTTAACAGATTATCAATGGGATAATCAATTAACATTAGGGGTTTTGATAGGCTATGGCATTAAATTATAAAGGGTTATTAATTATTTTTATTTTATTTATTGCTTCTGTTTTTTACGGGGAAGAAAAAAAAGTTTCGCTTTTTTATGAAAAGGCAGAATTAGCAAAAGAAGAAGATAATTTGGTAATGATGTATATTTTCAATTGTATTGAGAGTGAGAAAAAAATATCAGATTGTCGTTTTTTTTGCGATTACAGTTTTGCGAAATTACCGTTTGAAAAGCGTGTTGCTCTAAATAAAAATGATGCGTTTTATATTTTTAAATATGAAGAAAAAATATTGAAACTTGGTATTTATAATAAAAAAGGTGAACTTTTGTCATCATCAACTTTCAATACAGAAATGTGTGTATCATTGGAAGATTTAAATTTGATAAAGGAAGATATATATAAACAAATAGAGAAAGATATATCTTTAGTAGTAAATGACGAAGTAACCACTGTTCAAAATACAGTAATTGAGAATAAAATTAATTACTCGCAAGATAGAAAAATAGAACATGATTATCCTTATGCAAGTTTGAGTCTAAGCGGTGTATCGTTGCATTTGTATTATGAGGATTTGAATAATTTTTCTATATTTCCCATAAATTTTAATGTAGCGTTTTATCCCGTAAGATATATGGAAATCGGATTGTTCTATAATTTGTCATATAAAGATTTTTATCTTGAAAAAAATGCTGACGGATTAGCACCTTTTGCACAATTTTATGGAATGTCATTAGGATTTTCATTTTTTTATAAAATTTCTCATTATTCATTTGGTGCAAGTATTTATAATATTTCAGCAATAAAAGAAAAAGGCGATACATTTGAAGCTATAGAGTCTTATTTCTTACCGCAGTTTTCGTTTTATCAGAGATTAGATATAAAACTTTATAAAAAGATTTATTATACAATGTTTATAAATTTTCATACGACTCAAAAGTATTCGAATAAAAATAATCAGTGGTACGGAAAGATATTTGATTATGATTTGCCACTGTTGGATGTTTCGTTGTTGGGAATATCCGTTTTTTTCTAAATTGTAAATATTAAAATATATACTGCATTTATTTTTTATTTTCGAGTAGTATATTTTTTTTATTATTTGTATATTTTTTAATAAACAAAATGAGGAGTTTTCTTTATGGTGAAGAAAAAGATATTAATTGTAGATGATGATAAGAAACTGACAGATATAGTACAAAAATATTTTACTCAATACGAGTTTAACGTTGTAATAATAAATGATGGAAAAGATGTAGACCAAATTGTAGATACAGAAAAACCGGATATTATATTATTGGATATTATGCTTCCGGGAAAAAACGGTCTTGATTTGTTAAAAGAATTGCAGAAGAAAGTAGACGTTCCTATTATTATGTTAACTGCAAAAGGTGATGAAATTGATAAGATTATCGGTCTTGAATTAGGTGCTGATGATTATGTAACAAAACCTTTTTCTATAAGAGAATTAAGTGCAAGAATCAGAAGTGTTTTAAGACGTTCAGCAAGTACACCGTTTGATTACACTCAAAAGAAAGAATTGGTTTTCGGTAATCTTGTAATAAATGCAGATAAGAGAATGTTGATTGTTGATAGTAATGAAATGGAATTAACAAAAACAGAGTTTGAAATCTTGTATTTATTAGCATCAAATCCTGAAAAAACATTTACCAGAGAAGAGTTGTTAAAAGTTATTTCTGATAGAGATTATGAAAGTTTTGACCGTTCAGTGGATATGCATATAAGCCACTTGAGAAATAAGTTGAAACAACAAAAATCAGAAAATTGTAGTATAAGAACCGTTTGGGGTGCAGGATATAGATTTGAAGTTAAAAAATAAACACATAAAAAGTTCTTTAAGAAAAAGGATGATAAGCCTTTTTCTTATATTGCTCGCAATCCATGTTATTTTAACAGTTGTAATTTCTTATTTTACTTTTCATAAGTTATTAGATTCTCAAATGGCTGGAATTGATTTTAAAACGACAGCATTAAAGTCTCAAATTGAAAAGTATTATAACGGAGTTTCGGAAGAGCATTATGATGTTTATGATTTATTAACTTATGATTCAGATAATGGAACTGATATTTTAAAAAGCCAAGTAGAAAAGACATTTCCGGGAATGGAGTTTACAATAAACAGTGTCGAAGGCGATATAAAATATAAAGATTTTCCTAAATTGATATATAGAAAGGAAACGAAAAGTTATTTATTTGAAATAAAAAGGCAAATTAGTTTTAAGGCGAATTTGCCTTTTAAATCTATAGAGTTATCCGTAAAGATTAATTTCTTAAAAATAATTTTTCAAAGCCTTTTAATTAGTTCTATTATCTCTGCTATTTTTATAATACCTTTTTTAGTTTTTCATGTGAACAATGCAATAAAACCATTGTTTGACTTAGCAAAAGCAGCCTCACAAATTGCTGCAGGAAAATATGGTGTAAAAGTTAAAATCCAACCTAAAGATGAAATCGGTCAAGTAATAAGCTCTTTTAATTCGATGTCAGAAGAATTGGTAAAGATGAAAGAGATTCGTGATGATTTATTGGCTACCGTAAGTCATGAATTGCGTTCTCCTTTAGGGAGAATTCGAGGTTATACCGAATTAATGCTTGATATTGATTTACCGGAAAAAGAAGAGAAAGAATTTTATAAATCAATTTTATCAGAAATTGATTTATTGAATAATATGGTTGGTGAAATATTAGAAGTATCTCGTCTTGAAATGAAAAAAGAACGTTTATTTTTAGAATCATTTGAAATGAAATATTTCTTTGAGATGTTATCTAAAGAGTTGGTTGTTTTAGAAAAATCAAGAAATGTACAAATCGAATATTTTTGTGATAAAGATATTTTATGTAATATTGATGTTGAGAAGATAAAGAGAGTGATTGTTAATATAATTCAGAATGCTATTAATGCGAGAGCTACGTATATAAAAGTAATGATGAATGAATGTAATAATTTGTGTGAAATCTCGATTCAAAACAACGGAAAAACTTTATCAGAAGAATATTTTCAACTTGTTTTCGAAAAGTTTTATCGTGTAGATAAAGCCAGAGACAGAGAATCCGGCGGTTTTGGTTTAGGATTAGCAATATGTAAAGGGATAATAGAAGAACATAAAGGCTCTATCTTTTTTGCAAAAGTTAATCAGGGAACAAAACTAGTTATTCAGCTTCCTATAAATAAAGAAGAATCTTAAAAATATTGTTTTTGCTCTATTGCTCGTGATAGAGTATGTTTATCTGCGTATTCTAAAACTCCTCCCATTGGAAGACCGGTGGCTATTTTAGATATTTTTATATTTGGAAAAGTTGTTTTGATAAGATTTTGAAGATATAAAAATGTAGCATCGCCTTCAATGGTAGGATTAGTAGCTATAAGAATTTCTTCAAAATTATTTTCTTGTAATCTATTTATTAATTCTTTTATTCTTAATTTTTCGGGTGTGCGATTTTCTAACGGATTTATTGTTCCTGAAAGAATATGATAAAGACCTGAAAAAACACCGGTATCTTCTATTGCCATCATATCTTTTTGTTCTTCTACAATACATAAAAGGTTTTTGTTTCTAATATCAGAAGAACAAATAGAACATTTTTCTACATTTAAAATAATACAGCCGCAATCAGGACAGAAACTTGTATTTTTCTGTATAAATGAAAGAATCTTAATGAAATCATTAGAATATTCTTTGTTTTTAACGAAGAAATAAGCCAACTTAGAGGCTGTTTTTTTACCTAAACCGGGGAGTCTGCTTAATATTGCGATTAAATCTTCAATTTGATACATTTTTATTTTCCCAGAAACGAAGATAAATCTCCGAAAGAAGGTCCGAGCTCATTTTTGATTTGTTCATTCATTTTATCACAAGCATCATTTTGAGCACAGATTATAAGATTTTTGAATGTTTCTAAATCTTCGGTGATGTATTTGTTATTTTCATAACTGATATCAAGTATTTTAAATTTACCGTTAATTTTAACTTTGACAAAACCGCCTCCGGCTTCACCGGTAACTTCACAGTTTTCAATTTTTTCTTTCATTTCTTCAGCTTTTTCTTTTAAAGAATTGATGTTAAAATTTTTTAGTAAATCAAATGGTGACATTATAAATCTCCTTATCTATATTCTGTACATGAAAAAAGTTGTTTTAGATTTTTCTTATTAATTTCATAAGGTGAAAGTTTTTCCTTATTTTCAGGAATAGTGCTTTCCTTTATGAGAGAAGAAAAAGAGAACTCAGAAGTTGTTTTTTCTATAGTCGGTTTTGCTTCAATAGTCAAACTATTATCCGTAGAAGAAGTTGAAACTGCTTTTTCTGCAATCGATTTTGTTTCCGGTGTTAGATTAACTTTTTCAACAATAGTTTCAGGTGTAGATTCCTGATTTACTTCTTCAAGCATAACTTTTGTTGTTTCAATGAAATTATTTTCTTTTTGTATTGATGTTTCATTTACTTCCGAAGTTTTTAATAGGGGAGTCTTTTCCGTTTGCGGAGAAAGTATTTCCTCTTTTATATCTTCCGGTGTTTTATTTTCGATAGGTGTAGAAACGCTATCGGTAGAAATACTATTTAAACTCTCATTTCTTTTTATTTGTGGAACATCTATTTCATTTAATTTTTTTTTTTCAATAAATGAGTTTTGAAGGTTTTTAATTTGTTTTAAAAGAGTTCCGGGTCTTATAAAATCTTTGTATTTTGATAATTTAATTAAGAAGAATTCTAATTCCATTTCTTGATTAATAGAATATTTCAATTTTTCGAAAAAATGAAAAGATAAATCTAGAATATTTTCGATATCATAAATAGATAATTTTTCCAGAATCTCCGGAGAAAAAGAAGACGAATTATTTTTTATATCGTCAGAAGAAACTTGCGATTTTAACAAAAGTAAATCTCTGAAAAAAGAAATAATATCAGCAAGTATTTGTTCTATTCTACATCCTAAACTTAATAATTCCTCTATTTTTAAGTGAATATCCATTATCTTTTCATTTAAGATAAAAGAAACCAATTGAGAAATTTGTTCTTTTCCGGCAATTCCGAGTTTAGATTGTATCTTTTCTAAAGTTATTTCGTTACCGCAAAAAGAAATGATTTGGTCTAGTAATGTATATGCATCACGCAAAGAACCTTTTCCTTCTTTTGCAATCCATTTTATACCGTCATTATCAAAAGCAATATTTTTATCAGTTAAAATCTTTTGTATGTTGTTTTCGATAATAGAACTTGGAATTAATCTCAAGTTAAATTGTTGACAACGAGATTTAATAGTTGCGGGAACTTCATTTAATTCTGTTGTAGCAAAAATAAAAACAACGTGTTCCGGTGGTTCTTCAATAGTTTTTAAAAGAGCATTAAATGCACTTTTTGAAAGCATATGAACTTCATCTATGATATAAATCTTATATTTACCTGCAGTAGGTAGATATTGAATTTCTTCTTGAATCGTTTTGATATTATTTATACTTGTATTAGAAGCACCATCGATTTCTATAACATCGCTGTTATTACCTTCTTTTATACTGACACATTGTGTACATTCATTACAAGGTTCACCGGTAGGTCCGTGAATACAATTTAATCCTTTTGCAATCAAACGAGCAGTAGTTGTTTTACCAACACCTCTGGGGCCGCTTAAAAGAAAAGCATTAGCAATTTTTTGTGAGTTTAAAGAATTTTTTATTGCTGTAGAAACGAAATCTTGTCCGACAAGAGAAGAAAAACTTTGTGGTCTATATTCAGTAGCTGTTGCAGTATGTGCCATTTTTTGTTTGCCTTTTGAACTATTTATATAGGCTAATAAAAAGCCCCTTTACATCCAAAACCGATTATACGCATAAGTCAAAAAGGTACCGTTGCTATCTTCCGATCCTGGCGGGGTTAGTTTTATCATTATCGTATAGAGTCTTGAACTAAAAGAGGCAATTGAGGAATGAGGAATTGAACCTGCAATATATCTATAAAGATAAGTCAAAATGACCGATTAACCATTCTCGCATTTCCCCATAAAAATGAGCCAGAGAGGATTCGAACCTCCGACCTTTAGATCCGCAATCTAAAACTCTATCCAGCTGAGCTACTGGCTCGCTATTCGGAAAGTGGGGGATTCGAACCCCCGATACGCACTAACGTATACACGCTTTCCAAGCGTGCACATTCGACCACTCTGACAACTTTCCAGTGGATCGGAGAGGAAGGGATTCGAACCCTTGGATCGGGGTAAGCCGATCAACTCCTTAGCAGGGAGCCCGATTCGACCACTCTCGCACCTCTCCTGTAAAAATAAAAAACGGAGAGCTAGGGATTCGAACCCCAGGTAGCCTCGCGACTACAACGGTTTTCAAGACCGCCTCTTTCAACCACTCAGACAGCTCTCCAATAGGTAATGATGACTATTTAACCTTTTATTCTTTCTTTGTCAATAAAAAAAAGAAGTTTTTTTTAGAAATTAGTCTTATCTATGTTCAATATACTTATATAGAATAAAATAAAAGTTTTATTGTTTGTGTTGTGTTTTTAATGGTAGGTATATAAGATAAGTATGTTTTTATGCAAAGAAAATATGCGTTATAAAAAGGTAGAATTTTATATTTTCTTGTTAACAAAGAAAGTTTTTTGTCGATTCTATATATAGAATAATATATTCTAGTTTATTCATATTTTCTGAGAAAATCGAAATAAATATCTCTCTTCATTTTTTATTAAATAACCAAAATGTTTCACGTGAAACATTAAATTTGTGTAGTTTTATCATTATAATTAAGTTTAAAATTTTAATGGAAAAAATCAATTTTTATCAAGTCTAATCCGAGAATGAAACTAAATAGAATTGTTACCTGTTGTTGTAATCTTTCTATTTGTTTGTTTGTTGTTGTTCTCTTATAGATACGGCAGTCTCTTTGTAAAGGTTGCCAATAACGACAACCTTTTAACTACCGTTTACCACTGATGAAATGTCAGTGGTTTTTTTATTTTAGGGTAGGGGTAATTTTATTTTGTCGGGCAAGCAGATATAAAGAAAGCTAGCTAAAACACATCGTTCAAGCTAGCTAAAACATATCGTTCGAGCTAGCTAAAACACATCGTTCAAGCTAGCTAAAACACATCGTTCAAGCTAGCTGAAACACATCGTTCCATTTAGCTGGAATACATTTGTTCCATTTAGCTGGAATACATTTGTTTCATTTAGCTGGAATACATTTGTTCCATTTAGCTGGAATACATTTGTTCCATTTAGCTGGAATACATTTGTTCCATTTAGCTG
>JBGUUT010000107.1:0-7122 GCA_045133795.1 Spirochaetota bacterium | reverse complement strand
CCTTTCTATACTATGGATGACAGCACAAAAGAAGGCAGAACACTTTCTTATGACTTGTTGTTCAGAGGAATGGAAATTACTACGGGCGGTCAGCGATTAAATATTTATGAAGATTATTTGGAAAAAATGAAAGCTTTCGGATTAACAACAGAGTTATTTGAAGGATATTTGCAGGCATTCCAATATGGTATGCCGGCACACGGTGGATTCGGATTGGGATTAGAGCGATTGACGTCTTTATTATGCGGACTTCAAAATGTAAAAGAGGCGAGCTTGTTCCCTCGTGATATAAACAGATTAGAACCATAATCAATAAACTTATAAAAAATAGAAACGGTATAAAAGTTCGATATTCAAACTTTTATACCGTTTTTTTATTTTTTATTTTCAGCAGTAAGTAAATTTTTCACTTCTTTTTCAACGCATTTGTATTCATCCAATAGCTTGTAGTGGAGACTTTCAATGAATTTTATATCATTTTTTCTTGCAGCGAGCTCAAGTTTCAGTGCGATTTCAGACAATTGTTTTGCACCTATCATTGCAGCCGTATTTTTTAGTGAGTGAACGGCAATTGTGTAATTTTTACAATTATCTTCATTGCATTTTTCAATAATAGATACAATTTCATTAAATCTGGACGTGGACTTTTCATCGAACATTTTGAGTAATTCCATGTAATTTTCTTTGTTATAAGTATAGGAAATGCCCGTTTGAATATCGATATGTTGCGTTTCTTCTTCTTGGTGATATTTCGTAGTAGAATCAGAATTATTACGAGATACGAAAGTAACTAATTTATTGTCGATGAACTTCAGTAAAGTATTTTCTAGTTTCTTGCTTTCAATCGGTTTTGTAAGATAATCGGCAAAACCGGCGTTTAGGTAAAAATCTTTTGCTCCGTGTATTGCATTTGCCGTAAGTGCGATTACCGGAATATTTTGAGAAGCAGAAGTATTATCGGCTCTGAGAAGCTCCAGTGTTTTGATACCGTCTAAATCCGGCATCATGTGATCCATCAAAATTAAAGTAAATAATTTATCATGAGCCATTTCTAAACATTTTGCTCCGCTTGTTGCTGTAGAAATTTTCATTTGTGTATGTTTCAGGAGTTCTTTTGCAATAAAAAGATTCATTTCATTGTCATCAACAATCAAAATATTTACTTGTTCTGCTATAAAAGTTGTCGGAATATTTTGACGAACTTTTTCATCAAAGTAACTGATGTTACTAATCGGGGTGTTATCTATAACATCTTGTTCCAGTTCAAATGAAAATGAGGAACCTACATTGTATTCACTATTTACGATTAAATGGCTTCCCATCATGTTTAGTAGATTTTCGGTAATATTTATTCCTAATCCGGAACCTTCGATGTTTCTGTTTTTATTTTCTTCGATTCGTTCAAATTTATTGAATAATTTTGAAATATCTTCAGGTTTTATTCCGATTCCGGTGTCAATTATTTCGATGAGAAGTTTTATTTTTTTGTCAGCAATCTCTTTGTGGGCTATTTTAAAAGTAATACTTCCGTCTTTTGTATATTTTACGGCATTAATAAGTAGGTTTGTTATAACTTGTTTAATACGAATTTCATCTCCGTATAAAGAACATGGTAATTCCGGAGAAAAATCAGTATAAAACTGTAATCCTTTATTTTTTGCACGTAATTCGGTAATTGTTACAAGTTCATTGAGCATGGAAAAAAGAGAATACTCGTCAGGAATGATTTCCATTTTTCCGTTTTCGATTTTTGAAAAATCAAGAATGTCATTTACGAGTGATAAAAGCATATTGCTGGCATTTTTTATATTTTTTGCATAATTAAGTATTTTTTCGTCATAACATTCTCTGAGAATCATTTCATCCAGTCCCAAAATTGTGTTGATAGGAGTACGGATTTCGTGACTCATATTTGCAAGGAACGCAGATTTTGCGTTATTTGCAGCTTCTGCTTCCGATTTTTTGCGTTCTATCAGACGTAACATACTTTGTGAACTTTCAGTATTTCCGGCAATAATTTTTTTGTAATGTTCGAATTGTTTTATGAGATGTATTAATTGAAGTTGAATAAAAAGTACGCCAAGTGCCATAACCAAAAACGGAACAATCGTAAATTTATAGCTAATAATATCTAAACTGATAAGAGTTCCGAATGATACATAAGTAAATATTGAAATAATTATTGTTTGGCGATTGATTTTAAAATCTGCAAGTCGAGATGATAAAAGACCTGAAACAATAAGGAAAAAATGTAAAATCAATCCGTTTTTATGATAAAGACTCCAGGTAAAGCCTTGTGTTATAAATGTCAGTGTAAATATTAAATTCCATATAACATTTGATGTAGGAATTATAAACGCCATGATACCTAATATAATTATTGAAATAATAGAAGTTGTAATTCCGAATGTCATTAATGTTGGCGAAATATCACTAACTTGAAAGAATGTTGTTATATTCATAATACAAGTTATTACCAGTGCCAAAAATGCAAACTTTCGATTTTTTGTCAAAGTTATTTTTGCAAAAAGCTTATTTTTTGCCATTTGTACTTCCTTTTTTTATTCTATGTTTTATTTTGACACCTTTTGGAACAATAAAAGGTAACTTATTTGGAATTATTTCTCCTTCAATATAATCTATCGGAGTTATTTCACTGTCCAGATTTACTTTTAGTTGTTTTCCGTCAACTCTTTTGATTGAAAATGTTTTTCCGGTCAGTCTGATAACTTTTTTGTGAAAAAGCTTTGGATTGTGAAAATAAAACCCCATGATTGTTTTTATAAGGCTAAATACATTCATTTGAGGAATCAGTATAAAATTTAACAAGCCGTCGTCCGGAGTTATTTCATTGCCGAGAAATAATGCACCGCCTTGAACACGACCGTTAGCACAAATTATTTCATGATAATCTCCGCTGTAATCTATTCCGTCGATTGTAATTTCGTATTTATGAACTTTTTCTGAAATAATTCCCAGAAAGCCAGAAAAAAGCCAGGAAAAGTTAGGAATCAATGTTGAAAAAAAAGAAAGATGATTGTGGATTTGGATGATTTTTGCAGAATATCCACATGAAATAGTATTGATGGCGTTTGCACTATTTGTTTTTATGTAATCAAGATATAATGTATCTCCCTGTAGTAATTCATTAATATCGGTAAAACGAGAAATTACTTTGTTACCGAAAACTTTGAGATCATTATTTGTATTGCCGCATGCAACGTGTGTTATTTTTATTTTATCAAAGTTTAAATCCGCATTCAGAATATAATGAAAGCTTCCGGTTCCCGAACATGCGAAGATAAAAAAATCTTCGTTCGGTAAAAATTGCATTACTTGATTTACGAGAATAGTCTCATGTCCGGGATATTCAGAATTGAAAATTAATACTTCTTTGTTTTTTAAATATTCAATTCGATGTATATTATCTCGAAGTTGATCTGATAATGTGCCGTTTCCGGCAAACGGATTTATAATAAATAAGTATGTCATGCAAGCAAACTCCGTTTTTTTGTTTTTGGAAATAATATTTTTATACCATAAAATATCAGAATCATGAGGATAAAATTAACCATTTGCAGATGTTGAAAACTACATTGAAAAAAAACAAACATTTTTATATAAAATCACATTTATAAAGAATGAAGTTAAGCAGGTATATATGGATGTAAAAGTTTTGATTAATTCTCCGCAGAAAGACAGTGATATTATTTATGCTATCGATTACAGTTGTCTTGACCCTGTAGCGGTAATTGATGTTGATGGCGATGTTTACGGCTTTTTTCCATCAACAGAAATCGGGCGGGCAATGAAAGTCAGTCGTTGTAAGGAGTGCTTAAATCTTACTCAACTGGGGGCTAAACTTTCTCATCCGGAAGGTGGGGCTGTTTTAAATTGGTTGCAAAACCACGGTATAAATAAAATTTCAGTGCCTTATTATTTTCCTATAGCGGAAGCTGATTTCTTACGCAGTAGCGGTATTGAAGTAAATCCGGTACGTTGTCTTTATCCGGGACGTAATGTAAAACGGGAAGATGAGATTGAAAAAATAAGAGAAGTGTCAAAGAAAAATGTTGAAGTGATGGATGAAGTTAAAACATTGCTGGCTGAATGTAGTGTGAATTCTAAAGGTGAACTTGTGTTACGTGGTGCGGTATTGACGAGTGAAGATTTACAAAACTTTATATTTGAAGCTTTTTTACATCGAGGGTTGCAAGCAGATTCTGTGATTGCTGCTTCCGGTGACCAAGCTTGTGATCCGCACGAAAATGGACATGGAGTTATTCATGAAAAAGAAGCAATTATTGTAGATATTTTTCCGTCATGCAGAAGAAGTCATTATTATTCGGATATGACACGAACTTTTTGTAAACATAAAGCACCGCAAGAATTGCAAGAAATTTATGATGCGGTAAAAGAGATTCAGATTCAAACTTTGTCTAAAATAAAAGACGGAGCTGATGGAAAGAAAATTCACAAAGAAGTGCAAAACTATTTTTCAGAACGAGGTTTTGAAACTTGTCGTGAAGGAAATAATTTATATGGTTTTTTTCACGGAACCGGACATGGTGTCGGTTTAGATTGTCATGAGGAACCGAGAATTTCTTCCGGCGGTAATATTTTGCATGCAGGGGAAGTTGTTACGGTAGAGCCGGGACTTTATTATACGGGAAAAGGTGCCGTACGAATCGAAGATTTAGTTGTTGTTCGTGAAGACTCTGCGGAAATTCTTACAGAATATGAGAAGCAACTTGTGGTAGATTAAGGAGTAGGTATGATTAAGGAAAATCTTGAGAAAATACAAAATGATATTAGAAAATATGGAAATGATAAAGTAAGGCTTATGGCGGTTTCTAAGACGTATCCGGAACAAGCAGTTCGTGAAGCTCAAGAAGCCGGACAAATTTTGTTCGGAGAAAATAGAGCGATAGAAGCTAGAGATAAATTTTCGAGTGTACTTGTACGTGAGCTTCCGTATGAGTTACATATAATCGGTCATTTACAGCGAAATAAAGTAAAAGAAGCAATAAAAGTAGCTTCAATGATTGAATCTATAGATAAGCTTGAAACTTTGCAAGAGATAGAAAAACAATGTGCTAAAGTGAATAAAAATATTGATTATTTAATAGAAATAAACTCTTCATTGGAAGAGCAAAAAAGCGGAGTTTATCCGGAAAAGTTTGAAGAATTTGTTGAGCAAGTTTTAAATGCCGGTTTTTCATATTGTAGATTACGCGGGGTAATGACTGTAGGGCCGTTGACGGAAGATGCTGAAAAAATTCGTAAAGCTTTTTCCGGAGTGCGTCGTCAGTTTGAATGGTTACAAAAAAAAGTTCCAGGTATTGATGTTCTTTCAATGGGGATGAGTTCGGATTACGGTATTGCTATAGATGAAGGAAGTACACAAGTGCGTGTAGGTTCTGCAATTTTTGGAAGGAGAAATTATAATTGAAAAAAATATTACTTCTGTTATGCGTTCTTTTCCCGGTATTTTCTTTTGCTTCGGAATTTTCATTTAAAAATATGGAGCCGGTAAGTGTGGTTTTGGTTTCGACAGGTTTTTCGTTGCAGAAGGAATATAGTGAGCCTAGAATAAAGTGGCAAACAGAATATTTTCTAGATACAAAAACGTCGTGTAATACAAGAAGTGAACTTGTACATATTCCCGGGCGAACTTTGTTTACGTCGGATGATGTACAAATGCCGGGTGAAAAGAAAAATATTCTTGATTACAAAGGGGAGAATATTATCCGACGTGCGGAAATTATATTTTTCGGAGCTTTAACTTTTGCTTCATTTGCAGGATGGCTCGGAATATCTGGTTATAATATGATGATGGGGGCTTCGACATTCGGAACTTTAAAACGTTATCAATTTATGACTTTATTTATAGGAAGTGGAGTTGTTGGATTTGCGGTATCATTAAGTGATATTTTATTGAGAATGAAACCGTATATGAAAAATGTTGCACTTGAATATTAGTTGTGCTTAGAAAGGATGAAATATGAAAAAAGAATTCTCTTTTGTTTTGGATGAAGAGCATGTAGGAAAAAGACTTGATGTTGTTTTGTCTTCTTTAACTGGTATCAATCGTTCTAATTTAAAAAATCATTTAACAAAATTAATGTTGAATGGAAAAAATGTAAAGCTTTCTTTTTCTAAAACTGCAATCGGGGATAAAGCGGAATTAGAAGTAGAGTGGGGTGAAGAAAATATTGAACCGGAAAATATTCCTTTGGATATTGTTTATGAGGATGATAATTATATAGTAATAAATAAACCGTGTGGAATGGTTGTTCATCCCGCAAAAGGTAATTATACCGGTACATTAGTGCATGCATTGTGGGGATTAGATAAAATTAGATTGGAAAAAAAAGATACAGAAAATCTAAATAAGTTAAAATTGAGAGCTGGAATTGTTCATCGACTTGATAAAGATACTTCGGGATTAATAATAGTTGCTCGTCATAGAGATGCCCAAGAGTATTTGTCGCGATTATTTCATGATCACAAAGTGAAAAAAATTTACAGTGCTGTGCTGAAAGGGAAATTATTGCCTTTTGAACAAACCGTATTAACTCAAATCGGGCGTAATCCGCATAATAGAAAAAAAATGACAGTGCTAGAGCGAGGGGGGAAAGTTAGTCACTCAGTTTTCCATGTGGTTCGTCATTCCGGAAATTATTCTTTTGTGAAAGTAAGAATTTATACCGGACGTACACATCAGATTAGAGTTCATGCTGCATATTTAAGATGTCCGATTTTAGGAGATGCGTTGTATTCAAGGAAGGATAGTAAGTATCCTGATATGCAACTTTGTTTGGCAGCAACAAAACTTTCATTTTTTGATAAGTACAGTAATAAACAATTAACTTTTAAAATAAAACCACCTCGTTTTATGGGGAAAATAAAATAATATTTTATTTGCAATAAAAAAAATAAAAAAAGTTCTTGACATGAAGGTTGAAAAGATGTAGAAAACCACACGTTGCGACGCACGTAAGGCACACGCCGAAACTTGTGAGTAGCAAAGATTAAATAGTTCATTGACATTATATAGATATACAAGAAGCCAAAACGGGTGTTACTATGTAGAGTAGTAATACCTCGTCAATAAGAGAA
>JBGUUT010000106.1:0-16844 GCA_045133795.1 Spirochaetota bacterium | reverse complement strand
CAACAGCCAACAGCCAACAGCCAACAGCCAACAGCCAACAGCCAACAAGTAATTTTTACAGTAATAAATTCATATATATACATTTTTGCAAACAAGAGCAGTCTCTGAATTTGAAGTGTTTTCTCGCTTCATTCTGTGGTTGCTCTTTTTTTATGCTTTGCAATTGCAAATTGCCACACGGATTGCTTCGGTCTTTCCTAATCGGAAAGACTTCGTTCGTTTGTGTTACAAACTCACCGTGATTCGGAAAATCTACGATTTTCCAAACTTGAAAAGAGAGAATGAACTACAAATGTTTAAGTATGTTTTTTCTCTTTGGGGTTAAAGGGGTATTTCTCTTTTTGATTACAAAAAAAGAGCCACTCCTTAAAACCTCGTTGTTTCTTGAGCAACAAAAACGTTTTGGGGCGACTTGGTCGCAAAAGAAGCCTTGAATGTACTCACTTTCGGAATTTTCCTATCGGAAAATCCTATTGTTCGTACTTGTGGTGAGTACGCAAAGCGTACGAACGAAATGTTTTCTATTGGAAAACATCAAGTGAAACATTGGCTATCGTTTTCGACTTTCTTACGAAAGTCTGCAAGCCGAAGCCTTGAACCTAAGTAGGTTTGAAATAAAAAAATCAACTTTCCCGTATGGGAAGTTAGAAATAGAGACAAATAAAAATTATAAAGGAGAACAATGTATGTTGTTAAAATTATTTAGAAAGTTTTGTTTATTTACGGTTATCAGTTTTTTAATGCCGTTGGGACTGTATGCTAACACACCGAATTATGAAGATTTCTTTTCGAATTGGAGTGACGGCTTCTTTGCTGATTTGGGAGTTCATTCTTACATTCCTATCGGTATTCATGAGTATGCTTTTCCTAAAGCCGGTTTCAGAACCGGTCTGGGGTATCATCTTTTTAATGATTACAATCACTCTGTTTTATTTGAGGTTAATTCGGGATGGAGTTTTATCTCCGGTACAAATCCGCTTGTGCGAACATTGGATTTAGTTCCGCTGAGTTTTCTTGCGGAATACAATTTTTCACCTGTGAGCTTCTTTTCTGTAAATGCGGGAATCGGAGGGGGAGTATTTTTTACTTCTGTTTCCAGATATAAAACGGCTGTTGATTTGATTCAAAACGATTTAGCTTATGAAAGCAGCGAACTCTTTTTTATTCATGCAAATATAGGGACGTCGTTTAAGTTCTTAAGAAATTCATTTTCCGTATGTTTAGATTTCGGAGTTGATTTGTTGCCGGAAAAAGACGGTATGATTCCGTTACCGTATGCCAGTGTTTCTACAAAAGTTTATCCGTGGAAAATTGCAAAATATCCTAAGACACAAAATCAAAATGTTTTCGAATATCCTAAAGAAATTGAATCCATTACAAAAGTTTATTTCTCAGCAAATTCTACAGAACTTTGGGAAAGTTATAAGCCTATTTTAAATTATCTGGCTCTTTATCTAAAAGGTTTGGCAAAAGATAATAATAATCCGGAGAACAAAAAAGATGCAGAAAAGAAATTCACTGTTGTACTCACAGGTTATTCTGCACCGTTCGGAATGGAAGTCGAAATGGACAATATCGCAGAACAGCGAGCTCGTGTCATCATGGAATATCTTCGTTCTAAAACCAAGTTAAAAGATGACTCATTTCTTATAAGAATAAAAACAGCTGACTTTGATGTAGATGGTTTACCGCAGAAAGTTACAAATGACGATTTGCAAAAATACAGAGTGGTAGAAATCAAAGTAAGGGATAAATCAGATATTCCTGCAACGACACAAGATTCACAAAAAGAACAGAATGTTCAGCCCGCTGCGGAGTCTCAAACTACAACAAAAGCTCAAACTGCAACAAAAGCTAAAGCTAAACAAAAAGTAAAATAGGAGAAAAAAGTAATGAAAAAGATTTTATTAAGTATTGTTATTACGATTTTATTTGCTTCTTGTTCAAACTACGTGCATGATCTTATTCCGCCGCCGAATAAGGAGATAATATCTTGCGGATTGAAGAACGCACAAATGCAAGACATCGACTGTACGGAATACAGAGACAAGCAAAATATAACTCTGACGGTTGCGGCCGATACAGACATAACGAAATTAATTCCGGTTATAAAAGTTTCTGACGGTGCTTCTATAATACCGATTACGTTGGAATATTTAAATGCGGCTTTTCCGTCAATGGACTTGTTGACTTTTGCCGTAAAATTACAGGAAGCTTTTTCTTCGGACAATGTAAAAGAGTGGGTGTTTGATTTTATCCGTGAAAATCCGGATTTTCGTATACCGTCACTTTCTTTGCCTGTTAATTTTTCTCAATCGGTTTATTTTTTAGTTATTTCCGGGCGTGCGGCGACTAATTTTTACAAGATTGAAGTGCAAAAAATGCCGTCATCCGGAGAAGAGGAAGAGAATCCGACCGTAGAAAAACCAGAAGAATCAGCGATATATACGGTAATGTTTGATTCTAATGACGACACAAACAGAAAATATACTCAGACATTTGTCAGCGGAAAGGAACAAAAATTAAATTACAATTGTTTTTCTCGTGCAAGTTATGTGTTTAAAGGTTGGAATACGGAAAAAGACGGAAGCGGAACTTTTTACGCCAACAAACAATATATCTCTATTACATCCAATATAACACTTTATGCACAGTGGATATATGTTGACGCATATCAAGAAGAACCTGCACAACTGTATACGATAACGTTTGCTTCCAATGACGGAAGAAATAAACAATACACTCAGACATTTATCAGCCAAAAGGAACAAAACTTAAATCACAATTGTTTCTTCTATACAGATTATATATTTGACGGTTGGAATACAAAACCGGACGGAAGCGGAACTTTTTATTCAGACGAGCAGCCAATTTCGATTACATCTGATATGACGCTTTATGCACAGTGGTCACCGGTCGCACCGGTTTATGAAAAAAATATTACTTTCTTTGCCGTTGCAGGTCAGCAGGGCGAAGCCGAAATATACGAAAATTCCGTAGAATTTTCGGTAGACAGTGATGTCGATATTTCGGCATTGTACCCGGTAGTCAAAGTTTCACCTGAAGCGACGGTTCTTCCGTTGACTCAAAAATATCTGTTGAGTCTTGGTTTGACTTTTGAACAGATGTTGAGTTTTTATTCCGGTTACAGTACAAGTACCAACATTGAAGCTTACATTGCCAACTGGTTGACAGAAAACGACATTCAATTTCCTCAGGAACTTTCGATTCCGATTGATTTCCGAGAAACCGTAGTTTTTGCCGTTGCAGGAGCAGACAAAACCGTAAAACTTTATAGGATAAAATGTAATGTATTAAAAATCGATCCGGTTTTGGAAAAAGTGGTATTTACTAAATATAACAACAGCGGTTTGATGAAAGACTGTATTGCGTGGAAAGATTCAGAGGTAAACTTTGTTGCGTATGCCGTGTATCCGGTAGAGTATGGAGATTTCGGGCTTATTCCTGAATTTACTTACTATGGCGACAAAGTCACTTATCAAATAGGCGGCAGTGCGGAAACAGACCTTATTTCCGGAGAAACAAAAATTCCGTTTACGGCTTATGAGCGAAAATGTACGGTTACGGTTTATAAAGGCAGCAACAAAGCTGTTTATACTATAGAAGTCGACCAAAGTTTTGACCCGGATACAATCAGAAGTATAACTGACTTTAGATTTTGGAGACCGGACAACCCGGATATCAAACAAAGTGTCGTAGCGTCTATTGCCGATGAGGGAGACTTTGGGTATATAACGGTAACCGTAAACTATGACGGAGCCAAACCTGATATTTTGATTCCGTATTTTTATTCACCGGGAACTGTAAGTGTAGACTACATACAGCAGAGCAGCGGAGTTTCGTCTCAAAACTTTTCTACACCGGTAGAATATTTGTGTGTTTCAAAAGACAAACAATTTTCGAGACTTTATACAGTCAATGTAGAATTCAACAAGGTAGAACCGGCAACTGCATTGATAAACAGTTTTAGTTTTCCGATGTATCTGAACAAAGACATATCATATGATGCAAAAGGATTTATAAACGATGCAAACTCAACGATAGATATCGAAGTTCCTTATTCAAGTGCGACAGAACCTTATAACCTCATGCCGATTTTTTCGGGAACGGGAAAAATCTATGTCGACGGAATAATGCAAACTTCCGGATACAGTGAACAGGATTTTTCAAACAATGTTTATTATAAAGTAGTCGCAGCAGACGACGAAAGTGTTACAAAACTATATACGGTACGTACTTTATTTAAAAAAGATACGGATTCTTTATGTGAAATAGCATCATTTTCATTCAAAAAAAGTACCCAGAACGACAGTTTAAGCGAAAATGTAAATGCGTCCGTCACACAGCGAACACAAGAAATCTTTGCGTATTTGCCGTACGGCAGCGGAAGCCGTGAAAAGCCGTTGGCAGCGACATTTGAAGCAGAGGGAAATGTCTATGTAGACGGCGAACTTCAGACCAGCGGTGTGACACTTAACGACTTTTCGGGACCGGTCACATACAAAGTAATAAGTGAAAACGGTAAATATGAAAAAGAATACACAGTTCGTGTACAGGAAAGCGGAAGCATAATATATGTAAACAATCGTGCTACGGGACACAACAACGGTTCTACATGGGATGACGCATATATGTCACTGGAAACTGCATTGGCAAGTGCCGAAAGTGTAGCCGGTCAGGTTCCGTGTGAAATCTGGATATGTGACAACACAGACGAATATGTCGCCGAAAATCCCGGCAACAAACTCGCAGTAGGCGGAATAATCTCCGTAAAGGGAGGATTTGCCGGTACGGAAACAAATGCTGCGGAAAGGGACGCTTCCAAAAAAACAAAACTCAAAGGTTTCAGTATCAGTACCAAACAGCAAAGCTGTGAATTGTATTTTGAAAATATAGAAATGATTGGTATCGACGGTGAAAACAGCGGAATTTATACACAACAAAATTTCTCTGACAATTTGTCACTTTCTTTGGATAACGTAGCGTTTTCCGGAAATACACAAATTGTAGTAAACGGAGCTACCGCAACTTTTAATATGACAGACTGTTTGTTGCAAAATACCGATATCGCACTGGATAACGGAAGTCTTAATGTGACAGATACGACTTTTGATGCTTGTGAAATTTCCGGCGAAATAGAATATACGGAAATTACAAACTCAACTTTCAATGGAATAAAGTTGGACACAGACGGGAAAACACAGTCTTTTGATAATTGTAAATTCATAGACAGCGATACGACTGCGACGATGGCATTTAAAGCAGAGGAAACAAATATTTCCGGTTGTAATTTTGATGATTTCGCCGGAGAAGTAAACAGTGAGTACTCGACGTTTATAAAAAGCAAAACGACTTTTGCACAAAATACAAAAATTCTGGTAGCTAATGCGGGAAGTCTTAATATAGAAGACTGTACAATGGATACAAACTATATCGAATACGGCGATGACGGAAAAAATCTAAAAGCGGCAAGAGCGGTTTTTAATAATTGCGAAATCTCCGGCGAAATAGAATATACGGAAATTGCAAACTCAACTTTCAATGGAATAAAGTTGGACAATACCGGCGAAACACAATCTTTTGATAATTGTAAATTCATAGACAGCGATACAACTGCGACGGTGGCATTTAAAGCGGAGGAAACAAACATTTCCGCCGGTGATTTTAGAGGATTTGCCGGGGATGTAATTTGTGAGTACTTGACATTTCTAAAAAACAAAACGGCTTTTGCAAAAAACGGAAAAATCAAAGTAGCTAATGCCGGAAGTCTTGATATAAACGATTGTGCTTTGGATACAAACTATATCGAATACGGCAACGCCGGAAAAAGTCTTAAAGCGGCGGGAAATGCCAGTTTTAGAAACTGTGAAATCTCCGGCTATATCGAAAGTACGCAAGCCGAAAACTCGACTTTTATTTCTGACACAACAAATGCGGAGGAAACCGACAAAATCAAAGAGACAAAGCTAAACAATACCGGCAAAACACAATCTTTCGACAATTGTACATTCATAGGAAGCAGTGCTTCAAATCTGGATTTCAATGCCGAACAGGCGAACATTAACGGCGGAACATTTGATGAGTTCGTCGGAAGAGTTTATTTTAGAGAATCGGCACTTGTAGACGGGGCAATTTTTAATGACGCTACAATAGTAGGGGCAACGGGAAAGAACTTCGAAGTCAAAAACTGTGACAATATCACACTGGAAGATGTCAACGTAGAATCTTGTAAAATCGTAGGAAAAAGCCCAAACAGCAAATGTTATTTATCTTTCCATACAACGGTTGAATATCCACCTGAACCGAGGATGAGAAAACATTTGGATTTGAAAACATCAAAATCGTTGCACCTTGAAAATGTTGACGGTCACAATCGTGTAATACACTATGGATGCAGTGACGGGGAACTATACATCAATAATTGTATTTTTAATGTTTTGACTGTTGAGGATATTAATTCGAAGTTAGCCGGTAGTGTAAAAACAGGCGGCATTTACAATACTAATTTCATAACCGATGAAAGTGTGGAGGGAGGTTCGTCTCCAGGATTCGGCTTGTGTTGTGATTCAGATTTTACGATTAAAAATTGCCAAGGGGTCGATATGACGAATAAATACGGTTTATGCAGTCTCTACGGAAAATGTAATCTTACGATTGAGAATTCTCCGATTATCGGTAGCCGTTTTGTTGTAAATGACAGCGGCGTGAATCTTACCGTGAAAAGCAGCTCAATCCCTACTATTGAGTCATATGGCTCGAAAACGTTGGCATTCGGGAAGATAACTTTTGATAATTCTTCAGTTCCTTATCCTATAATTACTTATGATTATGTAAGTAGTGGCAACTACGTTATGCACAGTTTAAATACTTTAGAAATCAAGAATAATTCTACGATTTACGGAGGTTCGCAGCAAGTAGCTAGGTCGTATCCTCCTCTGGTATATATTTCCAATTATGACAGTTGTACCGTCACAATCTCAAATTCAACTGCCGACAGGCCACTTCTGCTCGCAGATGACATATACTGTAGCGGTAAAGGCTTTAAGAGTATTACGATTACCGACAGTATCTTTAATTACGGTGTATGTGCAAAGGCAAAAAACCTTACTATGACAAAATGTAATGTACAGGGCGTATTTAGGGATGACGGTTACAGCGCGGTGGAAGTAGGAGGCGGAACCATAAAATTAACTGACTGTAAAATAACATTAGATAAAGATACGTATATAAAAGGTATCAAGGTATGGAATGGAAACGCTACGATTACCGGCGGCAGCATAACAGCCGGATTTGGTTTTTCTTTTGAGGGCGGCAGCGGTACTGTATCCGATTTAACTTGTGATTTAGGAATTTTCGGATTTAATGATGTCGAAAGTGGGCTGTGGACGTTTACGAATGTTAAGTTTAAAGTGCCGGCTCTTTGGCACGAAAATGCAAATTATTCGTCGTATCTGGAATTTACCAATTGTACCAATAACGGTGTACCCATTCCCTAACAGCGAGGGATATTAATGTGACAGAGGTATATTTATGAAGAGAATATTTGTTTTGATTTTAGCATTTATGATTTTTTGGTCGTGCGATACCTGCACTGACGAGGGGAATCCTTTTGAATATCTAAAGGAAGAGGAGGTTTTTATAGAGTCGATTTATATAACTTCGATTCTGGCGAAGTCTTCTTATGCACGAGGTGAGTCGTTGAATTTAACAAATCTTACAGTACGCGGAGCTTTCAGCGACGGCAGCGAAAAGACAATTTATATCACGGGAAAAAATATTTCCGGCTATGACTGCATGAAAGTCGGTACGCAGGAACTTACCGTATCCGTAAAGCATAAGGGCAAAACCGCAAGTGCTGTCTGGACTGTAGAGGTGACCGAAGCCGTTCCTATCGGGCTGGTTATAAAGTCGCTGCCTACAAAAACAGAATATACCGAAAGCGAAAAACGCGATTATGCCGGTCTGGAAGTCGTAGTTAAAAATTCTGACGGTACGGAAACGGCGGTAGATAAAAAAGAACTTCTTTTTACGGAAGAAGATTCCGCAGAAGGTGGCAAGACCGTATTTGTCCATTACCGAGGATATTCTGACAGTTTTGAGATTAAGATTATCGAGGAGTCAGAAAATTTTTAAACCTTTGCAGGTTTGGGGGCTTTATTTGCGGACAAGTCCGCCCAGAAATGCAACTTTGGTTCAAAGTTTCTTTTGCCGGGCAAGCCGGCATTAAAGCGTTTTTGTTGTTCAGGGAACAGTGGTGAGTTCACAACGTGAACGAACAAAGTGTTTACGTCTGTAAACACCAAGTGAAACAACGGAATTTTAGGAGGGGAACACCGGCTCTTTACAGGCCGCAGGTTTTCCCCTCCTATGACCACCCCATTCCTTGGCAAGTTCAGACTTACGGTAAGTTTGGGAGATGGTGCATGAGAGAATGAACTCGCCGATAGGCTTACGCTTGGTATTTCTTGCAGAAATACTTCATTCGTTTGCGTTGCAAACTCATCTTAGAAGCGTTCTTTTCTTTTGGGGGGTAAAGGGGGACTTTTCTTTTTATCGCAAAAAAGAAAAATCCCCCTTAAAACCTCGTTGTTCTTTGAACAATAAAAAAAACTTTGTGCAAGCTTTGCTTGCGAATCCGTGTGGCAACATGGGGTTGCGTAGAAGTAAATGTATAAACAATATTAAATTATAAGGAGAAAGAAAGATGAAAATCAAAAGTTTGACAAAAAGCATAAGCATAATTTTTATGCTTTCGGCAATGCTGTCCGGTTGTTGTTTGTTTGGAAATGAAGATATAAACAGCGGCGGAAACGGCGGTGGCAATCAAGGCAGTGGCGGAAATAACGAAGGAGGAAACGGCGGCGGAGGAGGTGGCGGTGAAATTGAGGACAATTTCATCACAATCACATTTGATGTAAACGGAATCGATGAGACTGTACCGCCAATTATAAAAGTGCTTCCCGGAAGAAGTATTGAATTGCCGACATTGACAAGTGACAAATTTTTATATTGGAACACAAGTGCCGACGGAATGGGTACACGTTATCTGGAAACTGCAACTTTCAATGAAAGTGTGACACTTTATGCTATCGGGCTTCCGGATGATGCTTACAAAATCATCTATATGCTCGACGGCGGAAAAAATAATATCGACAATCCGTTTTATCTGGAAATGGGGCAAACATCTCAGACGCTTTTGGAACCGACAAAAGACAGATTCTCATTTGCAGGTTGGTACACAGACGAAGCTTGTACAGAAAACCAAGTAACGCAAATCACGCAGACTACGCAAGAGAGCATTGTTCTTTATGCCAAATGGGTAGCGAACAAAGCCGCAATTACAATCACTCAAAATGAACCGGAAGTTAATTTGCAACAGGTGACAGACGAAACTACGGTGACATTTACGGCAGATGCCGGCTTTGAAAAATATACATGGAATATTGACGGCAAAATAGAACAAAGCGGAACATCATCGACATTTACAATCTACACATCAAGTTTGAATGCAGGAATAATCTACAAAATTGCGGTAATAGTGCTTAAAGAGGGACAATATTACTCGGCAAGTGCAGATTTGCAAATGTAAAAAGGAGGCAATTGATGAAACGATTAATTAAGTTTTTTGTATTGACGGCCTTGCTGTGTTTATCGGCAGCGTGTACTCAGACGTTTGAGTCATTTGAAAATACAAACAACCAAAAAACACAAAAAGCTCAAGGAAAAATAGTGATGAGCGTGGGCGGGGAATCTCGAACGATAACTCCGACAATTTCGGCAAGCAGTATAAAATTTGCCGTACTTAGTGCAAACGGCAAAGAAATAAAGACTTGGGACAACAGCAACCACAGCGAAGACTTTATCACACAAATCGAAAATGACGACGAGATAATCTTGGATGTAGGTACATACGAATTTGAATTGGTATTTTTTACTCAACTGGATGAGATAGTCCAGTGTGGAAAATGTACACACGAAGTAACAAGCGGTATAAACAAAATTACTTTCAATATGCAGTATGCCTACTTCGGCAACGGTAATACTTTTGTAGTTTGGATGGTTACCGTCAACTGGGATGAAAAAATCAACGTAGATAAAGTAATAGCAGGACTTTATGATATAGAGACAAGAGAGCCTATCAAGTACGAAGATGAAGACGGCAAAACTGTAACTTGCGAAGAAACAAAAACAATTTCTACAGAATTTACAAAAAGCTATCACTCCTACAACAGTGGCATGCCTGCGGGACAATATTTGTTCAAATGTGAGTTGTATTATAAAGATAGGTTGGTTAATACGGTAATAGATGTAGTAAAATTCATAGACGGAATATTTATGTGGGAGTCGATAAATGTTGACAAACTAAATGGATTCTATGCGGTGACATACCAGACAGACGGTACATGGAATAAAGAGCCGACAAAACTGCGTCTTGCAACTGTGGGAGTGACATTGCCCACAGCCGCCGATATCACAAACGGCGATTGTGAATTTCAGGGCTGGTACGATGATGCCGGCAATAAAATGACAGAGATTCCCGCCGGAACAATAACCGATACCACCGTAATCGGTAGATGGAAAATGACTTGTACAGCCGAAGAGTTACTTGAAAGACTCGAGGATATAAAAGAAGGTATTTATGACATTGTTGTCACCGGTACAATGACGGAAAGTATAATCACATCAATCAATGATTCACTCTACGATGACGGATATGAGGATGGAAAATCTATAAAAGTAAACAGAAAAAAATTAAAAGTAAATCTTGATTTAAGCCAAACTACGGGGCTGACATCTATTCCGGCCAAAGCGTTCTATTATGATAGCTATGATTTTGACGTAGGTTTGACATCTTTGACCGGTATAGTACTTCCGGAAAATATAACTACTATCAAAGGGTATGCATTTTCTGGTTGTACAAGTTTAAAAAGTATAACAATTCCTCCAAGCGTGACATCTATCGAAAAAGGTGCCTTTAGATTACACTACAACAGCTACGGCACCGGAGATGATATATACGTGGAAAGAGTATATATTTCTGATTTGGCAGCTTGGTGTAATATCAAAATGTATGAACAGTTTGATAATGGTTATATCGAAGAGCAGTTTGCAAATCCGCTACGTAATGCAGATTTATACTTAAACGGCGACTTGGTGGAAGAATTGGTAATTCCTGACGGCGTGACATCTATCAATAACTTTGCGTTCATTAGGTGCAAGAGTATCAAAAAGGTAGTAATCCCTGCAAGCGTGACATCTATCGGAAAAAACGTATTCTACGGCTGCAAAAATTTGGAAAGTATAACGTTTGAAAATACAGAAAACTGGTGGATGAATGTAATATCTCCCTACAACGTAAAAGGAGGTTTAATAGAAGCTGATTTTACGAATCCCGAACAAAATGCCGATTATCTGAAAAATAACGAACTTTTTAAGTTGTATACTGTACCGGACAGCGGTATCATCGAGGCAACAAAAAATAATGTAGTCTCAAAACTTTCAGGTCTTGCTGCAGATAACACATATGTTATTAAACTTACAGGAAATATAACTGCAGATACAATCAGTTCTATTGTACCGTATTTACAAGATGAGACAAAAAAAATTAAATTGGATTTAAGCGGTTCGACCGGATTGACATCTATCCCTCATCGTGCATTTTTTAAGTGTAAGAGTTTAGTAGTTATAAATCTTCCGAACGGCATAAAAGAAATTGAATCTCATGCATTTGAATCATGTAGTTATTTAATACGTATAAATATTCCGGACGGCGTAACTAACATCGGCCATTGTGCATTCTATGGTTGTAACAGTTTGTCATCTCTCACAATGCCCGACAGCGTGACATCTTTGGGTAAAGAATTGCAAAATTCTGAGTGTGAGTATTATCTTGATTCCAGGATTTGCAAAACATGCGGTAAAGACATTTACGATTGTGCTCACAGTCAGCAGGCTTTAGTTTGCCAAGGTAAAAGGTTGGCACTGTTTACTGGTAATACACAATTAAAATCTGTAGAATTCTCAAAAAATCTGACTTACATACCGGAAGATACTTCCGGAATGTTCGTAAATTGTGAAAACTTAACAAGTATAACACTCCCTGAAGGGATGACTTCTATCAAAGGAGATATGTTCCGCCAGTGTACAAACTTACAAAGTATCACAATTCCGAACAGTGTCACTTCTATCGGTAAAAAGGCGTTTTGGGAGTGTACAAGTTTAGAAAGCGTGACAATTCCGGACAGCGTCACTTATATCGGTGAGGAGGCGTTCGAGTTTTGTACAAATCTAGAAAGCGTAACAATCCCTGACAACGGAATTTATATCGGTCTCAATGCGTTTAAGTCTTGTACAAACTTAGAAAGTGTGACAATTCCTGCCAATGTGAATTTAGAGCGTGGTACGTTCAATGAGTGCAGTAATTTAAAAAACGTGATACTTGCTGAAGGGTTTACTACTATCGCTGAGGGAATGTTCGTTAACTGTTCCAGCTTAACAAATATAACAATTCCCGACAGTGTAACTTCTATCGGGGGGGGGGCGTTCTTTGAATGCTTTCTCTTAGAAAGCATAATAATCCCAGATGGTGTCACTTCTATCGCTGATTCTACGTTCGACGGTTGCCAAAAGTTAAAAAAGGTGACAATCCCTGCCAGTGTGACTTCTATCGGTAAAAGGGCGTTCTATAATTGCTATCGTTTAACAAGCGTGACAATCCCGGACGGCGTGACTTCTATCAGTGACTCTACGTTCGAATGTTGTTTTAATTTGAACAGTGTGACTATTCCGGACAGCGTGACTTCTATCGGTAAAAATGCGTTCGACTGTTGCAACTTTGAAAGCGTGGATATCCCGGACAGCGTGACTTCTATCGGTGAGATGGCGTTCGCTAATTGCGATCGTTTAACAAGCATTTCAATTCCCCCTAACGTGACGTTTATCCCTAGAAATACTTTTGAATCTTGTTCTATGTTAACGGGGAATAATGAATACGACAATGCTTCATATCTCGGCAATGAAAGTAATCCTTATCTGGTTTTGTTGAGAGCAAAGAATACTAATATAACTTCATGCGAGATTAACGCATCTACCAAAGCAATTACATCTTATGCATTTAGCAGTTGCAAAAGCTTAACAAGCGTGACAATCTCTGATAGTGTAACAGAAATAGGTAGAAATGCATTTTGGTGGTGTGAAAAGTTAACGAGCGTGACAATCCCTGCCAGTGTTACTTATATCGATAAAGAGGCATTTTATAAATGTGGCAGCTTAACAAGTGTGACTTTTAAAAATACAAATAATTGGTACCTGGGGGATGCTTATGGAGAATTGCAAATACAAGATGTGACCGATCCGGAAATGAATGCAATGATGATGGAGAATGGCTATTATTGGATAGTAAAATAGTTTTTAGAGTTTAGTTGTGAGGGGACGGAGAAATCCGTCTCCTTTTTTTGTAAACCTTTGCAGGTTTGGGGACAATTTGCCGGCATAGCCGGCACAGGTCGAAAGCTTTGTTTAAAGCTTTTCAAAACGACGTGGGTTTAAAGTTTCTTTTGCCGACTGTCGTCGGCATTAAAGCGTTTTTGTTGTTCAGGGAACAACGGAATTTTAGGAGGGGAACACCGGCTCTTTACAGGCCGCAGGTTTTCCCCTCCTATGACCCCCCCATTCCTTGGCAAGTTCAGACTTACGGTAAGTTTGGGAGATAGTGCATGAGAGAATGAACTCGCCGATAGGAAGCGTTCTTTTCTTTTTGGGGGGGGTAAAGGGGGACTTTTAGGTGCTGAGGTCAGTTTCTCAACATTTTTGTATATCTTTTACAAATAAAAAGAGCAGATTTTTTTTATCTGCTCTTTTTTTTATTTAAAGTACTGCATTGAGAAATTGCTGTAATCTCGGACTTTCAGGATTTTGGAAGATTTTATCAGAACTGCCGCTTTCGGCGATTACACCACCGTCCATAAACAAAATACGAGTAGCGACTTCTCGAGCAAATCCCATTTCATGAGTTACTACAACCATTGTCATTCCGTCATTTGCCAAATCCTTCATCAATTGTAATACTTCTCCGACCATTTCAGGATCAAGTGCCGAAGTCGGTTCGTCGAATAAAATCACATCAGGATTCATAGCTAAAGAACGAACTATTGCGATACGCTGTTTTTGTCCGCCGGAAAGACTTGACGGATGAACATTAGCTTTATCAGCCAATCCGATACGTTGTAAAAGAGACATTGCGTTTTCAATAGCTTCTTCTTTTGTTTGAAGTTTTAGCATAATAGGTACAAGTGTAATATTTTGCAAAACTGTCAAATGAGGAAATAAATTGAAATGTTGAAAAACCATTCCCATTTTGCGACGTACTAAATCAATATTGGTACTTTTATCTGTAATGTCTGTACCTTCAAATAAAATATGCCCGCTTGTAGGAATTTCTAATAAATTAAGACAGCGTAAAAATGTACTTTTACCGGAACCGGACGGACCGATTATTACAACTTTTTCCCCTTTGGTAATTCTTTCCGTAATATTATTGAGGACAACGTGATTTCCAAATTGTTTAACAAGATTATTTACTTCTATCACTCTTTGCCATCCTTTTTTCAATTAATGAAAATAATTTTGTAAGTCCTAATGTAAGACAAAGATAGATAACCGCACATGAAAGTAGGGGAATCCATGCATTATAAGTTGCGTTACGAATGTTATCACAAGCTTTTTGTAAGTCCACAACCGCAATGAAACTTGCAACAGATGTTTCTTTTATCAGAATAATGAATTCACTTGTATATGTCGGCAGTACAGAACGGAAAGCTTGCGGTAAAATTATTTTACGCATAGTTTGCCACCAAGAAAGTCCTAATGACCGACCGGCTTCCATTTGTCCTATATCAACACCTTGAATCCCTGCACGGAAAATCTCGGTACAATATGCTCCCGAGTTTATTCCGAAAGAAATTATTGCTACAAGTACCGCATTACTCATTCCCATAGGTGAAAAAATAACAAAATAGAAAATCATTAATTGTGTTGCCATCGGAATACCGCGAATTACGGTTACATAAATATCTGCAATAATGTTTAAAACTTTTTTTCTTGAAATTTTAAACATTGCAAATACACAACCGAGAACAGATCCGATGATAATTGCACAAAATGCGATTAACAGAGTTATTCCCAGACCTTTAGGAATTAACATCCAACGCCCTTGCGCAATCATAGTATTATAAAAACTTTGAAACATAATATTTCCTGCTATTTTTTATTGAGCCACTTTTTTTACAATAATAACTTGATTTGATTTGTAATATGGTTCTGAAAAATCTACGTTCTGTCTTCTTTCTTCAGTAGCTGTCATTCCTGCTGCAATAAAGTCAATAGCTCCGGATTGTAATGCGGCAATAAGACCGTCAAATGCCATATCAACAATTTTAAGTTTTTTTCCGTAATCTTTTGAAATAAGTTTTCCGATAGCGACATCAAAACCTACGATTTCAGTTCCCATTATAAATTCAAACGGAGGGAATGAAGCATTTGTTCCCATTTTGACCATGTCTTTAGAATCAACGTCTTCGATTTCAGGAATAACAATGTTTCCGTCAACAGGCATAAATGCTTTAATCAAATTTTCGTATGTACCGTTTGTTTTTAAATCAGCAATGGTTTTGTTGATTGATTCAAGCAATTCAGTATTACCTTTTTTTACGGCAATAGCGTATGATTCACTCATAAAATCGTCATTTACGATAACAAGATCCGGATTGCGTTTAACAATTTCTTTTGCCGGTAATTCATCAAGAACGATAGCATCAATAGCTCCGTTTTTTAAATCAAGAGAAGCATCGATTCCTGTTTTGAAAGATTTTATCTTTGCATTCTTTATGCTTTCTTGAATATAAAGTTCTCCGGTAGTTCCGGCTTGACAACCGATTCTTTTACCTTCTAAATCAGTTGCGTTATTAATAATAACAACGTCTTTTTTCTTACAAGCAGATATTCCCAATATAAATATTGCGATTGAAACTAAAGCAATTATTCTTTTCATAAAAACCTCGTATTATATAAAAGTTAAAAACTATTAAGTCTTTAACATAAAAACAAAAAATTTTAAACAAAACTTTGTAGGTTTAAGATGATTTTGTTGGATAAAACGACGTTGACAGGCACGGTGAGTACGCAAAACGTACGAACGAAGTGGGACAAAACACCGAACATGAAGTTTTCGTAAGAAATCCGTTTTTCAAAAAGTACAAATTCTCTTTTAAGGAAAGTTTTTTAGTTTTTATGATGATGATAATTTTTTTTCTCTTCTTTAATAAACTCTTCTTCCTCTTCCAGTGCAGCTTTTTGTGCTTCAGCCTGTTTTTTTAGATTATTTTGAATTAAATCTTTTAGATAATTATCTGTAACGAATACAAAAAGATTTGCCGTACTGATAAAATTTTGTACTTGGAACTCTGAAATCATTGATTTTTCCGGTTGGTCATGAGTGATAAAAGGTCGTAATGAATAAAGTTCTTCCATGCGTTGATAAACTTTGTAATCTTCATGAAGAATTGTCGTTTTTTTTACATCGTCATGATTTTTTTCGTTATCTCCGAATTCTATTTCAAACTCAAAATTATTTATCTGTTTGAAGAAACTTTTTCCTATTAATCCGGAAAAAACTTTGTTGATGGAACGCAAACTGTGAAAAGTAAAAATAGAAGCTAAAAGTTCACCGACAGAAACTTTGTGTTTTAAAATATTTTCTATATCATTAAGATAAAAATGTTTCGGAATATTATGTAGAAGCTCTGAATTTTCAAATGCTCCGGAAT
>JBGUUT010000105.1:0-13975 GCA_045133795.1 Spirochaetota bacterium | reverse complement strand
GATTTTTTTCTTTGGAATATTATTTGTATTCAGTTTACTTTTGTGGATTCCCGGATTTATCCAACTTACACCGTTGAAAGATATAGGCTTTGGACATAAAAGAAAATTTTTCCTTTGTACAATTTCTTGTTTGATGGGGGTAAGTTTATATTTGTTACCTAGACTTTATAATGTAATTAAGAAAATAGGTATTTTTAATTCACAGTTACGCAGCGATACAAAAAATAATACTCTTCTTTTTTTGTTATCTTGCGGAATACTTGCAGTTTTGTCGGGTTTAGTTGTGCCGCTATCTTTGATTGCTTCGTCTCCTCATGAATTTGCACAGGTGGTATCTTTACAGTCAAAAAATCCGTTGTCGTTTGTGGTGATTGTATTATCGCAAAGTATAGGTTTGTTGGTTTTTTATCCATTGATGATTTATTGTCTTTTTAAAGAGCGAGTAAAATATTCCTTAATGCTTTTGTGGTTAATAGTTGCAGTTTGTTCAGTTGTAAATGTATTTTTGTTTGCCGGAAATTATGGAAATATTTCTACAGCTTTGATATTTGATAGTTCGGTAACTTTTTCATCTGTCGGAAAATCAGGAATTCTGATAAATCTGTTGGTACTTTGTGTGATTTCAACAATTGTTTTATTGTTGTTTTATTTTCGTAAATCAAAGTGGCTTAATTCTGTATTGAGTATTTGTTTATTAGTTTTGGTTGTAATGTCAATAAAAAGTTTTGGGGAAGTTAAAAAAGGATACGGAGATTTTGTTGCATTAAATAAAAATGTAGAAGAATCAAAGGACACAAATATAGTAAAAGAAGATATAACTCCTTTTTTTAAGCTGAGCAAAACCAAGCAGAATGTTGTGGTGATTATGCTGGACAGAGCTGTAAGTAATTATTTTGAAGAAGCTTTGAAATTAGATTCTACATTAAAGCAGCGAATGTCTGGCTTTACTTATTATCCTAATACGGCTTCGTTTAACGGTCATACAGTTATGGGTGTACCACCGATATTCGGAGGTTATGAATATACTCCTGTAGAAATGAATAAGCGTGAAGATGTATCATTAGCAGATAAACATAATGAAGCTCTTTTGTTATTACCGACAATTTTTAAAAATGCTGGTTATCATTGTGCATTTGCAGATCCAGTTTATGCAGGTCATTCGTGGACTCCGGATGTAAGTGTTTTAACTAAGAAAGGTTTTGACAGTAAATTGTTGCTTGGGCGATACAGCAGAAAATGGATTCAAGATAATAAATCGAAAATTTCATTAGATTCAAATGCATTGTATTCGGATAATACAGCGACGTGGACAGAAAAAAAGATTAAGAATAGTTTGTTGCATTTTAGTGTTTTCAGAGGTCTACCGGCAGTTTGTCGACCGATTTTTTATAACGATGGCTCTTGGATGGATATTGAGCAATACAAAAGTGAAGATAATAAAACCGGTTTAGAAACTTGTATTGATGCGTATTCAGAGTTGGCTTATCTTCCGCAGTTGTGTACTTACGATTCTGATGTTGGTGAGCTTGTAATGTTTGCAAACGATTTGACTCACAATGGTTATAAAGTTTATCCGCCGGATTTTATACCGGGGAAAAAACGAGATTCATCGTTTAAGATTGATTACAAATTTCCTTATAGAGATATGGATGAACCACTTTTTTTATTGAATGTTTGTGCGTTGGAAGTTTTGTGTAATTGGTGGGAAAAAATGAAAGCTGAAGGCGTTTACGATAATACTAAAATTATTATTGTAGCAGACCACGGATTTGACATTGAAACCAAATCGTTTACATCTATTTTCCCTGTACTTGACGACGCCAGAGCTTATGCTTTTTATAATCCGCTTTTGCTGGTAAAAGATTTTAATGCAACAGGTGAAGTGAAAACTTCCTATGAGTTTATGACAAATGCAGATGTTCCGACAATCGCAGTTTCACATTTGCCTGAAGATTTGCAAAAGAATCCGTTTACAGGAAAAGTTCTAAACAGTGAGGAAAAACATGACGGTATTACCATAATTTCAAGTCACAAACATTCGGTTTCAGAACATGGTAAATACAAATTTAACTATACTGACAACGAGATTGTACATGTCAAAAACAACATATTCGTAAAAGAAAACTGGTCCGGTTCAAAGCCGATTCCGGAACATTATTAAAACTTTTTATCACGGAGTTTTTATGGCAAATCTTTTTTATACACTTATTATCTACCCAATAGAAAGTATTCTCAGTATTTTCTTTGTACTGTTTATAAAAGTTTTTAATAACGAAACCGTTGCAATCGTAGGACTTAGTACACTTGTAACTGTGCTTGTATTGCCGCTTTACAATATGGCAGACGCATGGCAAGACGAAGAACGTGAAAAGCAACGCAATATGAAAAGCAAGCTTGATGATATAAAAGCAGCTTTTCAAGGCGACGAACGACACATGATAACAAATACATATTACCGCCAACAGCATTATCATCCGATTATGCAGCTTCGTTCCGTAATCGGTGTGGCAATTCAAGTGCCGTTCTTCATAGCGGCATATCACTATCTCAGTCATTTGACCGTACTGGAAGGCGTAAATTTTTTATTCCTTAAAGATTTGAGTAAGCCGGACGGGTTGTTTAAAATCGGAAACTTTTCTATTAACATCATGCCGATTTTGATGACAGTGATAAACTTAATGTCAGCTTTTGTCTATGCCAATAAACTAACACGCAAAGAACTCGTACAATTGGCATTGATGGCATTGTTATTTTTAGTACTACTCTATACTTCCCCGTCCGGGCTGGTATTGTACTGGACTATGAACAATTTCTATTCACTATTAAAAAATATAATCTATCGATATCCGAAAGTCGGTAAAACACTAAACATCATCGGCTTGGGAATATCGGCAATTGCTTTTGCTTATTGTTTGATTCTCTTTATTCCCGGAATAAAATCTCTTGCATTACCTATGAGCGGACTTAATTTCAAAAGAAAAGCTGTTTTATTTTTAATTTCTGCCGTCTGTCTGGGAACATTTTCGATTGTAGAATTGATAATAAGAAGAAAACTAAAATCTTGCGAAATCAAATTCGACAGAAAACAAATACAGCCGATTTTCTTTTTATCATGTCTGATTTTGGTGTTTATTGCGGGATTGATAATTCCGTCATCATTGATTTCGTCATCACCTCAAGAATTTGTGAAATTTACGGGTACGATAAAAAATCCGTTGTTGATATTACCGAGTACATTTTGGAAAGCATTCAGCGGACTGTTCTTCTTACCGGTTGTGCTTTATTTTCTGTTTAAAGACAAAGTAAAATATTTTATCACTGTTTTATTTACGGCTTTGGCTTTGATTGTACCTATGAATATTTTTTTATTTGCGGGGAATTACGGGACGATTTCAGAAAATCTTCATTTTGATAATCCGACACTTCTTAGACCGGCATTGTCTTTTGTCGTATTGAATATTTTTGCAATATTGTTGTGCGTAGGATTGATAATTTTTCTTCTGCACAAAAAATATTACCGTGTAATTTCTTCCGTTTATGCAATTTTGTTGCTGACATTTATTCCGATGACATTGAAAAATGCAATCGGAATAAACAAGGAATACTCTCGTTATATAGCGATGAATTCTGATAATACGGAAAAAAGCGAAGTAGTTCCTGTATTTTCACTAAGCAAGGCTAACCAAAATGTTGTAGTGATAATGCTTGACCGAGCGATTAATTCGTTTTTTCCGCAGCTTCTCGATTATTGCCCGCAACTAAAAGAACAATTTCAAGGTTTTACTTATTATCCAAACACAGTTTCTTTTAATGACAGAACGCTGATGGGAGCGATTTCGGTTTTCGGCGGCTACGAATATACACCGGCTTTGATGAATAAACGTCCGGAAGTTTCATTAGAAGATAAACAAAATGAAGGCTTGAAAATGTTGCCGAAAGTTTTTCAAAATGCCGGATATAATGCCGTTTTTACCGATCCGCCTTATGCCGGTTACAGTTGGATTCCGGATGTCAGTGTATTGACAAATGACGGAATCGAAAGTGAACTTTTGGAAGGGCGATATACAAATTTATGGTTGAAAGAAAAACGTCCGGAACACAAAACCGTTAAAGTAGATTTAATGTCTTTTAGTTTTTTCAGAATGTTTCCGGTAGCAATTCGTGAAGCTTTTTATAACGAAGGAAATTATCTTGGTACAGGTTCAATCAACACTGATACAAAATTTCTTAACGGCTTCAGTGTACTTGATTATTTGCCACAACTTTTTAATTACGATTCTGAAAAAGGCGGTTGTATGATTATCTACAACGGAACAACTCACGAACCGGTTTTTCAACCAAACGGAAAATATGTAGTTGCCGGTGCGATTGACGAAGCGGATATTCGTACAGATTATAAATTACCTTTTGATGATAAAAATACATTATGTCACTTTTATACTAACCTTGCTGCATTGAAACGCATCGGACTTTTCCTTGATACTTTGCGTAAAAATGAAGTTTACAACAATACTAAAATCATTATTGTAGCCGACCACGGACGCGAAGATTTAAATACAGTACCGTTCGGTGAAAAGTCTTTCCAGGCAAAATATCATCCGCTGTTATTAATGAAAGACTTTGATTCTTATTCTGAAATAATGACAAATAACAGCTTTATGACAAATGCCGATGTACCAACACTTGCTGTTTCGCATTTACCTGAAGATTTACGTAAAAATCCGTTTACTCAGAAGAATATTAATATGAATGAAAAAGAAAACGGTGTAGATATTGTAATACACCATGATTGGGAAAAAGACATGGTTTCCGGTAAAACAACATATACATATCGTGAAGAAGATGTCGTTCACGTTCATACAGACATTTTTGATGAGAAAAACTGGAGCAAACTGCATTAAAGGTAAATTGCCGTCGTTTTATAGCGACGGTTTTTTTATTAAATTGATATGAATTTCCAGTTTTACGCTGCTGTTACCGATAAACTATTGTGCCTTTTTTAAAAAGGAGGTTGCAGTGGAAAATAAAAAAACGAGTGAAATGAATGTTTCATTTTCAGAAAAAGAAGATTTTCTTGTTTACCTTTGCAATGTGTCAAATAAGAAAGAAAATAAATAGTCGGAGATTTCGAAATGTTGTTTTATGAACCCGGAAGAATTGATATTGGTGATTTCCCGTTGATAAATAAATCGTCACCGGAACCTATTGCGGAAACTTTACCGCAGGAAGAAAAACGTGCACAAGCAGAAATCCCGATGATACCGGAAGAATTTTATCAAGTACAAATTGCAGAAGATGAATTGGCTAAAAGTATTCAGGAAATTAATCAGCCTTCAGTACAGATGTTGCAAAATTCAGACACAGAACAAAATAATGATGATGGTTTTGATGAGATTGCAGCTAATTTTGAGGGAATGCTTGTAGAAGATGTGGCACAGGGAATAATTGACGAGATAACTCAAATGCTCGGCGGTAATGCATCGGCATTATATTTGTGTACTGACGGACAGTCTGAGTTAATGCTTTATAATGCAGAAGAAACTTGTGCGGTGTTGGATACTTCGAATGAGTTTGCAAAAGAATTGCTTGCAGGTAATTCGGTTTGTGTATCTTCTGATGTGTTGACTTCAGGTATATTGAGTGACGGAATTGTTCCGGAAGATTTGAATAACTGTGTTTCATTTTTAGCGTTGCCGTTGGAAATGATGGGAATGCTTTTAGGAGTTTTATTTTTGGGATTTGAAATTGAAATTGGTGAGGAATTTGAACAGGTAAAAGATGTACTTGGGCCGTATATGGATAAATTGAAAGAATCTTTGGGGTAAAAGAAGGTATAAAAAAGTATAGCGAATGGAAAAAATATTTTTTCTGTTCGCTTTTTTTATATATTGATATAGGGGAAAATTGTATATTTTTATTTGTTTTATTAATGTCAAAAAGTTATAGTCCGTGAAATAGGAGAAAAAAATGTGTGGTATAAGCGGGTTTGTCAATTTTAAATCAAAAGTTGAAAAGAGTCAGATTGAAGCAATGAATGAAGCGATAAAACATAGAGGTCCGGATGGCAGAGGTGTTTTTATCAGGAAGCATAAAAATTTTCACCTTGGATTCGGTCATGTTCGTCTGGCAATTCTTGATTTATCGGAAAAAGGTCATCAACCGATGGGATTGGCGTTAGGAAAAACGCTGGAGAAGTCAAACCTTGTTTATGATGATAATAAAGAGCCGGATTATGTTGTGACATTTAACGGTGAGGTTTATAACTTCTTAGAATTGCGAAAAGAGTTAGAGAAAGTCGGTTATTCTTTTGAAACTGAATGCGATACGGAAGTACTTTTGAAAGGGTATGCTCATTGGGGAACGGATGTGGTTACAAAATTAAACGGAATGTTTTCCTTTGTGATTTGGGATGTTCACGGAGATTTATTGTTCGGAGCACGAGACCGTTTGGGTAAAAAACCGCTTAAATATTATATAGATGATGAACGTTTTATTTTTTGCAGTGAATTGAAAGGAATTTTAACTCAAGATGTACCTCGTGAAATAGATTTAAATGCAGTAGATCAATATCTTACATTGCAATATGTCCCGGCACCGCTTACCGGTATTAAAAATGTATTTAAGCTTGAACAGGCTTCTTTTTTTACTTTTAACCTCAAAACGAAAGAATTTAATACTGAAAAATATTGGGATATTCCCTTTGATGAAAAGAAAAATTACAATAAAAAAGAATGGATGAAACAGATTGAACATTGTATAGACAAAAGTGTTCAGCGACGAATGCTTGCTTCAGATGTGGAAGTCGGTTCTTTTTTATCCGGGGGAGTAGACAGCAGTGCGGTAGTTGCATTTGCGTCACGTTATAAAGAAAATCTTAAAACTTTCACCATAAAATTTGCAGAAAAAGATTTTGATGAAAGTGAATATGCTCAAAGTGTCGCTAAACAATATTCTACGGAACATAATAATTTTACGGTTACGGCAAAAGATTTGCAAAAGGCGATAGAAAAAATTGTTTATCAATATGAAGAGCCTTATGCTGATGTGTCTCAATTACCGACCTATATTTTGGCTCAAAAAACATCGGAGAAAGTAAAAGTCGTGCTAAACGGCGACGGCGGTGATGAAAACTTTGCCGGATACGACCGTTATCAGATACATCAACTTGCGGATAAAATGAAATGGCTTCCTTTTACCGGATTGGCGGCGTGGTGTTGCAAAAAGCTTTCGGAAAAACTTAACAGTGCATTGTTTCATCAGGCATTTGTTTTTTTTAAAACGCTTCGAGAGTCGCCGGCGGTTCGTCATTACAACTATACACGTTATTTTGATACGTATACAAAAGACGATTTTTATTTGGATTCAATTAAAAAGCATATAAATAAAGACAGATTTGCGGCATTCAGAAAGTTTGAAAAGAAATTGCCTACTGTAGAGGCGATTCAATATTTAGATTTTCATACATATTTACCGGATGATTTAATGGCGAAAGTAGATATTGCCAGCAGTGCATTTGGTTTGGAAAGTCGCAGTCCGTTGTTAGACTATGAATTGGTAGAGTTGGCTGCCAAAATGCCGTTAAAATACAAAATGAAAGGTAAAAAACGCAAAAAGATTTTCAAAGAGATATTGGAAGACCGTTATTTGAGTAAAGATATTCTCTATAGAAAGAAAAAAGGTTTTGATGTTCCCGTAAATGCTTGGTTCAGAGACGAGTTACGTGAGTTTTTAAACTCCATACTTCTTGACCCGAAAGGACTTGTACTAAATCTGATGAAACGCAATAAAGTCGAACAATTACTTGCTGAACATTACAGCGGAAAAGATAACGGTAAAAAATTGTGGGTGCTTTTGACGTTGAATCTTTGGTACAAACAATATTTTATTTGATGAAGACAAAAAAAGTGCGGGGAAAGATCTCCGCACTTTAAAGCTCTGCTTTAGTTTTCTTATTACAATAAATAAATATTTTACCAAAAGTCAGAGCTTGCCAAGAAAGGGAGAGGTTATAGGAGAGGGAAAACTGCGGCATGCTGAAAGAGCTGTTTTCCCTCTCCTAAAGCTTACACGTTTTGAACCCAAAACGATTTTTTAATGCAAGCTTTGCTTGCAAAACGTATCTTAAACCTGCAAAGGTTTATTAAACTTTGAACCAAAGTTTAGCCCCATCGCCGGTTTATCCGGCAGAACGTCCCCAAACCCGGCGATAGCCGAAGCCGTAAGGCATAAAAAAAGTGCGGGGAAAAACCTCCGCACTTTTAAGGTTAAAAAATTACTTCTTATACCAATACTTATCATCATAAGTACTTTTCAAATAAGTTGCATTCTGTGCCGGGTCAGTCACATTAATACCTATACCGTCACTAAAGTCACTGTTGCTTGTATAATACCAGATGTCAGTATCTTTAAATGTTGCACTTGTTAATTTATTGCAATAATAGAATGCGTTTTTATAGATTTTTGTTACACCGCTACCGATTGTCACACTTGCCAGTTTATCACAATCGTAGAAAACCTCTTCACCAATAGATGTCACGTTATCAGGAATTGTCATGCTTGTTAAGCTATCACAATGGATGAACGCCCTGCTCCCGATAGATGTCACGCTGTTACCAATTGTCACACTTGTTAAGTTTTGGCACCAAGAGAACGCATAACTAGCGATAGATATCACGCTGTCAGGGATTGTTACCTTTGTTAAGCTACTGCAAACAGAAAACGCATAGCTACTTACGGAAGTCACATCATCCGGAATAACTAAATTTTTAACTAAGCTACCGTTTAAATATAAATTATTTGCATAATATAATGGATTTGCATATTCATTAGCGAACTCAATATTACACCATGCAGTCAAGTCTGAAATATATACACTTGTTAATGTATCGCAATCATAGAATGCTTTTTTATAGATTTTTGTTACACCGCTACCGATTGTTACAGTTGCTAGTTTACCGCAATAGTAGAAAGCCTCTTCACCGATAGATGTTACACTGTCAGGAATTGTCACGCTTGTTAATGTATCGTAATTATAGAATGCATACTCACCGATAGATGTCACATCGCTAGGAATAACTAAATTTTTAACTAAGCTACCGTTTAAATATAAATTATCTGCATAATATAACGGATTTGAAGTTTTACTAAAAAAAGATATATTACACCATGCAGTCAAGTCGGAAATATATACACTTGTTAAATTGCCGGAATTATAAAATGTATCTTTACCGACAGAAGTCACCCCGTTACCGATTGTCACACTTGCTAAGTTACTGCATTCATTGAATACATAACCACCGATAGATGTTACACTGTCAGGGATTGTTATACTCGTTAAGCTATAACAACCGGAAAAAGCATAACTACTTACTGAAGTCACATCATCCGGAATAACTAAATCTTTAACTAAAGTATCATCTAAATATAGATTGGCTACATTATCCAACGGATTTGCAAATTCATTAGCGAACTTAATATTACACCATGCTGTCAAGTCAGAAATATATACGTTTGCTAAATTGTCACAGTTAGAAAATGCATCTTTACCGATAGATGTCACACTTGCAGGAATTGTGATACTTGACAAATTAATACAATCTTTAAATTGATTTTCTTTGATTTCCGTCACACCGTTTGGAATTGCTAAAGATTTTAATGCAGAAGTTATCGGTAGATTATCAAGTGATGTAATGCCGTCTCCGATTATCAATGTTTCAATATTTTCACAACCATTAAATGCATTAGATAAAATTATTTTTGTTTTACTATTAATTTCACAAGATGTAATTGATGTGTCTTTTGCTTTTACCAAAACTAAATAAGGATTATCTGCATTTCCTAAATAAAGCCCATTATCATATTCATTATATATTAAGTTATTACAACCTTCGAACGCAGAACCACCGATAGATGTCACACTGTCAGGGATTTCCACACTTGTTAAGCTACTACAATCATAGAACGCAGAATTACCGATAGATGTCACGCTGTCCGGAATTACAATGCTTTCTAAGCTACTGCAACCATAGAACGCATAGCCATCGATAGTAGTCACACTATCCGGGATTACAATGCTTGTTAGGCTACTGCAATCTCTGAACGCAAAACTACCGATAGAAGTAATACCTGTACCGATTGTTATAGATTTTAATGCGGAAGTTATCGGTAGATTATCAAGTGAAGTAAGACCTTCTCCGATTACCAATGTTTCTACATTATCGCAACCTTTGAACGCATCTCTACCGATAGTAGTCACGCCGTTGCCAATTGTGATACTTGTTAAGCTACTGCAACCATAGAACGCACCCTCACCGATAGATGTCACGCTGTCGGGGATTGTTATACTCGTTAAGCTACTGCAACCTCTGAACACATCCTCACCGATAGATGTCACGCCATCACCGATTTCCACACTTGTTAAGCTACTGCAATTATAGAACGCCAACTCACCGATAGATGTCACACTGTCCGGGATTGTCACGCTTGTTAAGCTACTGCAACCAGAGAACGCCCATTCACCGATAGATGTCACACTGTCACCGATTGTTACGCTTGTTAACTTACTGCAACAGAAGAACGCATATTCACCGACAGATGTCACGCTGTTACCAATTGTCACGCTTGTTAAGCTACTGCAATCTCTGAACGCAGAACTACCGATTTCTGTTACGCCATCACCGATTTCCACACTTGTTAAGCTACTGCAACCATCGAACGCCAAGTTACCGATAGAAGTCACGCTGTCAGGGATTGTTACGCTTGTTAAGCTACTGCAACCATCGAACGCCAAGTTACCGATAGAAGTCACGCTGTCTGGAATCACAACGCTTGTTAACTTACTGCAACCAGCGAACGCATATTCACCGATAGATGTCACACTGTCCGGGATTGTCACGCTTGTTAAGCTACTGCAACCATCGAACGCACGGTCACCGATAGATGTCACGCCATCAACGATTGTTATAGATTTTAATGCGGAAGTTATCGGTAGATTATCAAGTGAAGTAAGACCGGCTCCAATTATCAATATTTCAACATTAAGATACTGATAAGTACCGTAATTACCCACCTCATAAGAGAATGCATTTTCTCCGATTTTTGTCACACTGTTACCAATTGTGAGACTTGCTAAATTATTACAATTAAAGAACGCATTCTTTCCGATTTCTGTTACGCTGTCAGGGATTTCCACACTTGTTAAGCTACTGCAACCAGAGAACGCATAACCACCGATAGAAGTCACGCTGTCAGGAATCACAACACTTGCTAAGCTACTGCAATCAGAAAACGCAGAACCTCCGATAGATGTCACACTGTCAGGGATTTCCACACTTGTTAAGCTACTGCAATTATAGAACGCACAATAACCGATAGATGTCACACTGTCAGGGATTTCCACACTTGTTAAGCTACTGCAACCATAGAACGCCCACTCACCGATAGATGTCACGCTGTCCGGGATTGTCACGCTTGTTAAGCTACTGCAACCAGAGAACGCCCATTCACCGATAGATGTCACGCCGTCCGGGATTGTCACGCTTGTTATATTGCTATCTGCATCTAATAAAGTTTTCATGTCTTTTGTATAAGTACATCCGTCCAAAACAACAGTATCACTTTCTTTTATCCAAGTCGCTGTGTGTAATGACGGACTCAGCGGAAAAGTGGCTGGTAATGCCGGTTCCCACCCGGAAAATACATAATCAGCTTTTGTAGGATTTTGTATGTTTATGTTTGCTCCGTATTTACCGGTAATCATTGTATTACCAGTTCCGCCGTCAAGGTTCAGCATCAAAGTAACTTCTTTTCTGTCATAATAGATTTTTACTACAGTACTTCCGTCAGCCTTAATTCTTACATATTCTATTTGCTTTGCAGTAAACCCTTCATAACTTTTTACTGTTGCATATGCATAATCACCTACTGTTCCGGTTTTATTTTCGGTATCAGTAGTTACAAGAGTGTATTCGCTGTCATTTGCATTTTGTTTGTAATGCATTACTTTGTAAGCTGCACTTTTGTTTACAGAGTTTCCTTGTTCTGAATTATTTTGTCCTGGATTACTTTGTTCTGAATTAGAAGAACCTTGTTCAGAATTATTTTCAGCTTCTTGATAAGAAGTACAACCGAACATTGCTAACAACATTGTTAGTAAAATTAAAAATCTTTTCATCATTTTTTTCCCCTTAAAAAATTAATTTATTTCTAAACCTACGCCGGGTTAAAATCCCTTTCGCCGGCAAAGCCGGCATTAAAAAATCGTTTTGGGTTCAAAACGTGTAATTTTTAGGAAAGGGACAACAGCTCTTTTAGCAAAGCCGCAGTTTTCCCTTTCCTATGACCTATCCCTTTCTTGGCAAGCTCTGACTTTCGGTGAGTTCCGTAAGGAACGAACGAAGTATTTAACGTCAGTTAAATTCCGAGCGTAAGCCTTGCGGTAGTTCATTCTCTCACTTTTCACCTTTCATCTTTCTTTTCCTCCAACCGTAACATAATAGGTCTCTGATATACGGCTAGACCAAAAAAGTTTTTTTAGTTTTTTTATAATTCCATCCAAAGGTCTTGGATAATGTTATCCGAGCCTTTTGGATAAGGCGTTCTCGATACATTGGGTAATGCTACCCAAGATGTTTGGGTAACGTTATCCAATGTGTTTGGATGGTCAGACTGCCGTGCATTGGTAGCCGTATGTTATTTCCCTTACAGCAGAGAGTGTTGTTCCGCCGCCGCTGTAGTTCGTTTTGATTTTCACTGTCACGGCTCCGGCAGGTACAGTCGACGGTACACGGGCGATTATCTGGCTCGGTTTGTTCACTGTCAGTCGGCGTGTTACTTTATGTTCCGTGCCGGTAGAATCTACGATAAAGATTCCTTGATTTTGATCTGTTTCATCTGTGATTTTGATTTTTTCGCCGTCGATGATGATGTCATCTCCGATTGTGATTGTGCCGTCTTTAAGTCCCGTTGCACTGTCAGTGATTGCAGTGATTCGAGCTGCGACGGATGTCGTTCCCATGACTTTTACGCCGATTCCGTCGAGTATACTGCGGAGGTCTGCCGTCGGTACAAGGTCTACTGTTCGTTTGTGTACTGCCGGGTCGAATGCAGATGCTTCGTTTTCCCATACTCCGCTGACACGTGGTGTGATTTGCACTACGCCATCACGGAAGCTTGAGCATTCTTGGATGAATGCTTTTACTGCATTGTCACGCAAGTTTAAGATGTTGATGATTGTGTCTTTGCGGTATTCGCTTCGTTCGCTTACGATTCTTTGTGCAACGTCTTCATTTGTAAGTGTAGCACCGTTTAGATGAACATCGGCGATACAATCTTTGTCGTTGTCCTTTGTAAGTGCATTCGGTCGCAGGTAGACCTGCCATTGATGATTTGCCATAATAAAAACTCCTTTACTTTCCTCGTTAAGGGTAAAGATCGGAAGAAAGCAAAGAGATTGTAAAAAAAAAAAAAAAACTGTCAATTTTATGATTATATTTTGGATATTCCTCCGCAGGCGGGAGGGGACATTTTGTCCGCTTACAGCGGACGGCGAGGGCTAAAGCTTTGTTCAAACCCACTTGGGTTTAAGATTTCTTTCGCGACCAAGTCGCCCTAAAGCTTTTTTGTTGTTCAAAGAACAACGAGTTTTTAAGGGGAGCTTTTCTTTTTTGCGATAAAAAGAAAAGTTCCCCTTATACCCCTAAAAGAAAAGAACGCTTCTGACATTTGTAGTTTATTCTCACTTTTTTCACTTCATGAAATGTCGTTAGACATTTCGAATCCGTGTGGCAATATGTTTTTGGCTGTCGCCGGGTTTAAAGACAATTTGCGGACAAGTCCGCCCAGAAATGCAACTTTGGTTCAACGTTTTATAAACCTTTGCAAGGTTCAAGGCTTCGGCTTGCAGATATGGTGAGTTTGCAAAGCAAACGAACGAAGTATTTAACGTCAGTTAAATACCAAGCGTAAGACACGGTGA
>JBGUUT010000104.1:0-3667 GCA_045133795.1 Spirochaetota bacterium | reverse complement strand
TTGGTCTGTAACATTTGATAAAAATGATTTAGACAGAATATTAAACTTATGGCGAAGCGGTTTAAAAGTAACTTTTACTTTTACTTGCTATGATGCAGCCGGAAATACTACGGTAGAACATTTGTTTTTATATGTCGATGTAGAGCTTCCTACCGTAATTATCAACAGACCTGAAGTTCGTTTTAGCGAAGATGAAAAAGTGAGATACGAAAATGACGTATTAAGCTTTAAGGCGGATTATGACATAAACAAGTTTGAAAAAGTAAACAGCTTTGTTAATAAAGAATTTATCCTCAAAGGATATGTAGATGATGACTACAGTGTAAAATCAACATACATAAATATCTATAATTCGACAAAGAAAAAACAGGTAGGTGTCACTCCCGTAATTTTTAAAGACGGAACTTATATTGCCGGCGGTAACGGTGTACACGGCGGGGTAACGGGAAACTCTCAATCATGGGAATTTAAACTCGATTCAACTCAGTTTTGCTCGACTGAAGGTTGGTATGTACTTGAAGTAGTAACGGAAGATGATGCCGGCAATGAAAAAAGACAGTTTGTAGATAAAGATTGGATTTACATAAATCAAGCGGCTGATATCCCAAGAAATAACTTTACGTCATTTTCGCCGGGTTTTAAATTAAACGCCGGCAATATAATAGCAGGTAACGGATTTGACGATGACGGCATGAAAGAGGTTTGGATTAAGATTGTACCTGAAAAAGAAGCCGATCCGGATACACCGTATACAGAATGGCAAGAATGCAAAGACTCAAGTCACGTAATCAAAAAATGCTCAGATTTTACCGAAGGTGTTCAGCTCGGGAATTGGAGTCTTAGTATTCCCGGTAAAGCCGGAAAATATATAATTTATGCGATTCCCGTAGATATAAACGGTGTCGCACCGCAGACACCTTATGAAGGGATTTATGCTTCTCATTTTTCTATAGCCAGTGAAGAAGATCCGGTAGTGGGAATAAAAGCTCAGTTCAGAGGTGCGACAGTAGTAGAAAAAACAGCAATCCAAGGTCATTTCTATGATAATAATGATGTAACAAAAATGAGTGTTACATGTCGCTTTGATGACAAGGACGCCACAGAACAAACAATAGAGCTTTATAACATTGCAAACTCAAATCATAATGTAAAAATTGTTCAGGTTACTCCGGAATATCAATTGTCTACCGGACAAATGGTAACTAAATACGACTTTGAATGGGATTTTATCCCGTCAGATTATACAGCATACAAAACATTATCTTTGACTTTTAGAGTCGATGATGAAGACAAGAATTACGGAGAAGACGCCATAACGGTTTACGGAGACAGTGAGCGACCTGTATTTTCCGAAGAGATTTTGCCGGCAAATAATTCTGTCATTACCGATGTGATTGAGTTTAGCGGAGCTGTGTCAGACAATGTAGATGTTGTATCAGTGACAATCGAAGCCGAGGGCAGTGCCTGGACAGAAGGAAAAATGGCGTGTATTCTTGAAGAAAAAAAGGTGCTTTCTTCCGGTAAATATGAGCGTGTTTTCAAATCTCCTGAAATTACTCCCAAAATGTTTGGTGGTTATGTAGACCGCGATTTTATCATCAGAGCCAAAGATGCGGTAGGAAATGAGGCTACTCAAATTGTTACGCTCAAAGGTGACAAAACCAAACCGCAAATTAAGTTTTATGATGAAAACGGTGAGGAAAAGAAAAGCGGAAATTATGAAAATACATCAAAAACAATAAATGCTCAGATAAAGCCGGCGTCTTTTAAAGATGAGAGTTACAGAAAAATAAAATCTGCAAGCTATACGGTAAATAACGGAGAAAAAAAAGATTTACTTATAGGAAATTACAACGGCGTTTATTATCCGGTAGAAATTGCAATTTCAGATTTGGGAGAAATAAGCGGCGATGTTACTTTGCAGATTACAGCTACCGATGAAGCGGGCAATGACGGAGAAGGAACTATTTATTTTATCGTAGATGATGAGGCTCCGAGCAATCTGGCAATCACTTCGCCTTTATTGAAAAATAAGGCTGACGTTTTGGCATTGGCAGATACTGTAGATAATATAAACGAAAATGATATTTCATTTTATCAAAACGGCGAAATATTATTGAAAGGAACAATTTCAGATAATTATAAAATAGATAAAACAGTTATAGATATTTGCGATATATCCGGAGAAAGTGTTTTAGAGATTACATTGGCAATGGATAAAGGTAAATTTTCATGTGCTTCAAAATCCACGGCACTAATAGAAGCTTCGGGAATCCCCGGCAACTTTACGATAAAACTGGATACTACAAAATTACCGAACGGAAACTATGTTTTAAAAACTACCGCTTATGACGCTGCCGGAAATTGTGCAAGTTGGGGAAAATCTGATGCGGAAGAAATGTTTTTTAAGGTATTGCAAGATGCGGACAAACCGAGAATTACTTTTAATATCGAAGACGGAGCGACTATCTATCCGGGAACAATACTTAAAGGTTTGTTAATCGATGATGATGCATTAAGCACAGTAAAATACATTTTGAAAAAAAGTCCGATTTCTTCTGATGAAAGTGTGGTATTGCAAAAGTTTTCAAATCCAAACGACTCGGATGTGGAAAATCTTGAAGGCGTAAAACAATATACAAGACAAGACTGGACTCTAAACAAAATCAACGGAATAGGAACATATTATTTATGTATGCTTGCGGAAGATATACATGGAACTAAGAGTAAGTTATATAGAATGACGATAACCGTTACATCTGCTGATGCGGCATTTATCAAATCAATATCTGCAAGCGTCGGAACCGGCGGAAGTTATGAAAATGGATATTATAAAGGAAATGTTAAGATTTTGGTTGGAGCTGCAGCCGGCGGAGAATCTACATTAAAAAATATTTATTATAGAATTGTATCTTCAACTATTAAAAGCAGTGACGAAGAGATTGATTATACATCATCGCCGGCAAATGATTTCTTTCTTACTTCCGCATCACCAAAATTGAGCGGTTGGCATAAATATCAATTTGCGGACAGAGTACCGGAACGTGACGGTATCGCATTTGAATTTGATTCTTCATTATTTGTAAGCAACGGCACGGAAACAATTACAATAGAAATAAAATGTGAAGATGATAAAGCGATATCTTCCTCCGTAAAAGATAAAATTTCGATAGATAATGAAATGCCGTCATTAAAAGTAACATCTCCGCGAGAAAATGTTTCCGTAAATAAAAATTTTGAAATCTCTGGAAGCAGTAATGACCGTGGTGCCGGCGTAAAAGATATTTACATAAGTTATATGAAATCTCCGTCTCAATCCGTCACATTGGCCGAGATTACAAACAATCTTGCTGACATTCCGACATTAGACAAGTGGTACAAAATAAAATATGACGGGGAAATTTCATGGTCACATGAATACCAATCCGTATTGATTAACAATTCTAAGGTAGCTACAAATTATACCATACAGCTTGCCGTTACCGATGTTTTAGGAAATTACGGAATTGAAAACCATACATTAAAAATAGATCAAGACGGTGACAGACCTGTAATCCGAAATCAAAACCTTTCATTGACACCTAATGCAAAAGGGGAAATCTGGTGCAAAATAGCGTCAATATACGGAACAATTTCTGATGATGATGACGGAACTTTAGAAATATAC
>JBGUUT010000103.1:0-11587 GCA_045133795.1 Spirochaetota bacterium | reverse complement strand
GCCCAGACCTGTATTTTATTATAGAATAAAATACAGGTCTGGGCATATAAAAAAACACTACTTAAAGTCTCGTGCATATCCATAAGGAAAATTCAAAGCCTTTCTGTCGGCATCTGTTACCGGAGCAAATGCTTTGCGGAATAACATAAGCTCTCCGCGACTGTTTGTCCAGAGATTAGCAGGAAGCGGCAAACGATAGATATAAAAATTTTCATCAAATAAAGATTGCTCATAAAATTGTTTGCCTTCATAGGTAAAAAAATATTCTTCATCGTTTACCAATGCAGGATATTTAAAATATCCTACAGCTTCGGTACTGCAATATATTTCGTATTTTATATAAAACGAAATCATCCCGAAAATATACAATCTGGTAACTTCCGGATTTTCATAATCAAAAGTTTGAGCTGAAAGATTGAAAAGAATTAAAAATATAAGCACAACCAAACAATTTATTTTTTTCATATCTTATTCCATAAAAAAACAGCTGCCTATTTGCTATAAAGCAGCTGTTTACATATTTTATTTATTTAGGATTCTTCCACATAACAAAGCGGCATTAATCATACCTTGTTTTCCCAATCCCATTGTTGCGATTGGTACACCTTTAGGCATTTGAAGTATAGCAAGCAATGCGTCGATTCCGTTTAGTGTTCCTACACAAATAGGAACTCCGATAACCGGTTCTTTTACTTGAGAGGCAACAACTCCAGGAAGAGCCGCCGCAAGTCCTGCAGCAGTAACATAGATTTTAGTTTTGTTAGTTTTTAAAAAGTCTAATAATTCCGGTAAGTTTCTGTGAGCAGAATAAACTTCTACAGAATAAGAAATATTAAGTTCTTTTAATTTTTCTTCTAACGGAATCAAATGCTCTTTGTCATTTGGGCTTCCGATAATGACAGTAACTTCTTTTTCCATAATTAAAACTCCATATTTAAAAAATTGCGTAATATTAACATAAACATTGCTTTTATAAATATCTAGATTTGTGTTTAATTATAATATTTTCATCTTCATGGAAATTTTCAATGTGACCATGGTGATTATTTGGATAATATTCAAATATGTCCGGATAATAGTCGGTATAATCAATGTTTTTGCCGATTAATATTTTTAAGCATAATTCTGCATTTCTATTTTCCGGGTTATGAATTAATGCTTTTTCCCAGAGATTTACAGCTTTGTCTCTTTCAAATTCTTTCCAAAGAATATTTCCTATCAACGATAAGAAGTCAGAAAACAGATTTGAATTTGTTATATCCAACATTTCTAAAGATTCGGTAACAAATGAAAGGCATTCTTCGTAATCTTTCTGAGAATATAAAACTTTTGCAATCTCAAGGATTTCTATACCGGTAGTAAAATTATTTCTGAAATTTATTTTCGAGTTCATGGAAAAAAAGGTAGATAAAAAAAAGGATATCGTCAACAAAAAAATTAGTTAATATTAATTTTATCATCTTATAAAGATTTATTTAGTAGAAAATATTTTCTTGACTATTAATGAAGATATTATTATTTTGTCATTCAAAAATTAGAAGTCATAAAATGATTTTTATAAATAAGGAGTTATATAATGAACGTAAAACCATTGGGAGAAAGAGTTTTAATTAAAGTAAAAGCTGCTGAGGAAAAAACTTCTGGCGGTTTGATTATTCCTCAAGCTTCTCAGGAAAAAACACAGGAAGGAACTGTAACTGCTATCGGAGAAAGCGATAAAATTACAGTAAAAGTAGGCGATAATGTTATGTATGACAAATATGCCGGAACTTCTTTTAAAATTAACGGTGAAGACTACCTTATCATTAAAGCAGAAGAAATCTTAGCTGTTATCGGTTAATAATTTTATTTATTACAATAAGCACTTTGTGTATTTTACATGAAGTGCTTTTTTTATTTAGGCGAATTAATCTGAAAAAATCTTCTTAACTATTTTTTTTTACAGTCGAAACTAAAAATAGATAAGGAGCATTACTTATGGTTAGATCATTATGGACCGCAGCCAGCGGAATGAACAGTCAACAATTTAATATTGATACAATCTCAAACAACATTTCAAATGTAAATACAACAGGTTTTAAAAAGACAAGAGCTGAATTTGAGGATTTATTATATCAGAACTTAAGAATGGCAGGAACACCTTCAAGTTCTATCAGTAATTATCCTACAGGTATTCATGTAGGTCTTGGGTCAAAAACAGCTTCAACTCAGAAGATTTTTGAACAGGGAGCTCCTCAAAGTACGGGGGTAAAAACTGACTTGGCAATTGCAGGAGAAGGTTTTTTCAAAGTTCAAATGTATGACGGAACAGAAGCTTATACCAGAGACGGTGCATGGAAAATCGATGCTAATCGACAAATCGTAAATCACAGCGGTTATCGTCTTGTGCCGGAAGTAATTTTGCCGGAAAACTTTCAGATTGATTCTCTTTCAATCAGTGAAGACGGACGTATTACATGTAAAGTCGGCGGAAGTGATGAACAAATAGAAGTAGGTAATATCGAACTTTATCGTTTTGTGAATCCGGCCGGTCTTACTGCTATCGGCGGAAACCTTTTCAAAACATCGGAAGCTTCTGGTAATGAGATTGCCGGCACTCCGGGATTTGACGGAATGGGAAAACTTTATCACGGTTTTATTGAAATGAGTAACGTAAAAGTTGTTGAAGAAATGGTTAGCATGATAGTTGCACAAAGAGCTTATGAATTAAATTCAAAAGCAGTACAAACAAGTGACAATATGCTTAATACGGCTGTAAATCTAAAACGATAATTTTATGTTTGATTCTATAAAAAAATGGTTGTTTGCAATAACAACCATTTTTACTTTTACTTTTAATCTTTTCTCTGAGTCTGAAAACTTTTCGACAACAATCAATTTAACTTTAAAACATCAAGAAGTTATCGAAGGACGCAGTGATTTTTTTCTTGATGACATAATAAAAGAATCCTTGATTTCTCCGTTTAAAGGTTTGAAAATCGGTTCGTTGGAAAACGGCAGTGTAAAAATTACGGCAGAAGAATTGTTGGATAAATTATCAATACTAAAAGGTTACAATATTATAATTTCCGGTAATTATGTGTTGGTTTCCAGATTATCTGAAGAAAGCGAACAGGAAAACAGCGTAATGAACATGCGATTTCCGTTAGACTGTTTAAAGCAACATATTGAATCTTTTATTGATAATCGCCAATTTAAACTTGAGATTGCAGTACAAAATACGTTTCCGAAATGTGATTTGAATGCAGAATATGACAAGATAGTTTGGCAATTACCCAAAATTAAACATGCATTACAAGACATAGATAATTTTCGCAATCTTACGGTAATTTTAGACGGTAAAAAAATTAAAACTCAATTGGATATAAAACTGTATTCGTGGATTTATCTGTCTAAAGTAAAGTTAAAAAAAGACGATTTGTTAAAAGAAGATAAGTTTATCAGAAAGTACAGTGATATAACATTGTTGGAAAACAGGGAATCTTTGATTACGGATATTGCATTGTTGGAAACTGCAAATTATGCATTTAAAAAAGATATCGGAAGCGGTGAAATTTTGAATGCAGAAAATATTTACAGACTTCCGGATATTTGTGTCGGAGAGAAACTTACTGCGGTGATGAATAATTCCGGGATAGAATTGCAAATAAGAGTTACAGCAAACAGTGATGGCTTCGTAAATAAGCAGATTTCTGTTTTAACGGAAGATAAAAAGAAAATTAACGGTTATTTAAGACGTGGACAATCAGAAGGAGAATTGTATGTTGAAATACATTAATAAAAAATGCAGCATTATTTTTGTAATGTTGGTTTGTTCTGTTATTTCAATTTTTGCGGCAGATGCGGTGCGAATAAAGGATATTGTGACAATTTGCGGAATTCGTGAAAACCAACTTACCGGAATCGGACTTGTAGTAGGATTATCCGGTAAAGGAGATTCTGATAAATTCGGATTGACCAGAAAAATGCTTCATAATCTTACGGAAAACTACGGTTTTTCACTGTCTGAAGATGATTTAAAAAGTAAAAATGTTGCAGCTGTTATGGTTACGGCAAAAGTCAGCGGTTTTTTACGCAGCGGAGACAGTGTAAATGTAACATTGAGTTCTATAGGAGATGCCAAATCTTTGGAAGGCGGAATATTATTGCAGACTGCGTTAAAAGGTGCTGACGGAAAGATTTATGCAGCTGCCGGCGGACGCTTGATTACAGGCAAAAAAGGCAGCGGAACAGAGTCTACAGGTTCTATTCCCAACGGAGCATTGGTAGAACAAAATATTGTAAGTGATTTTATTAATGACGGAAAATTAAGTCTGAGCTTAAAACAACCGGATTTTACGACAGCTAATGCAATAAAAACTGCGATTGTCGAAATGAATGATAATCTAAAAGCTGAAGCAATTGACGCCGGTTTGATTGAGATTACGCTTGACGAAGAAAGTAAAAAAGACCCGATTTCATTTTTATCACAATTGGAATTATTAACAATTACTCCGGATTTTTCTGCAGCAGTAGTAATTGACAAAAAAAGCGGAATGATTGTTTCCGGCGGAAATGTGGTGATTCAAGAGTGTTCTGTTTCTACGGTGAATGTTTCCGTTAACGTGGGTAAAAAAGGCAAAAAAAATGACAGTAATTTTAAAATAAAAGCAACGACGGTAGATGAACTTGTTTCAATGTTAAATCAAACAAATATTTCAACAGACGAAATAGTCGCACTGTTGGAAGCGATTCATCAAATCGGTGCATTAAATGCAAAATTGATTGTTCAATAAGGGGAGCGAACATGGCAAATCAATTAACATCACTCGGACTTACATCAATTTACAACAGTGACTTTCGTTCTCGAGAAATAGGGATGAAGTCCAAAGAACTTGATGCAAAAGCAGAAGCACTTCAAAAAGGAAGTAGAAAATTTGAAGACCTTTTGATAAAAGCCGGAGAATCATCCGGAAAAGTCGACAAAGCTAAATTGACAAAAGAAGAAGCTAAGCTTTATGACAGTTGTGTTGAAATGGAAAGTTTGTTGTGGAAACAAATGCTAAACGCAATGAAGAAAACTATAAATAAAACAAAATTGCTTGACGGCGGACAGACAGAAGAGATTTTCACTGATTTTCTTTATGATGAATATGCTACCAATATGGCAAAAAATTCCAATTCAAAAATCAGTGAAACATTATTCCGTCAGCTTTCGGGTTATTACAAAAGCTAAAAATAAATATGGGGCTGTACAAGTTGTGACAGCCCCATATTTATTTATTCTTCAAAAATCACATCGGAAAGTTCTTTCCAATTTTCATTCAGCCATTTTTTAGGTTGATATATTTTATGTATTTCATACGGCAATATTACACTTTGATTTATTTTATGCAGGTAATAATGCGGCTTATTATAATAAGGTTGCTCTGTTTGCGTAATGTCGGATTTCGGATAATAATACAACGCTGCAACTCGTATATTTTCAACGGTAATGTTACGTCGTAATGTTTCTTTAAGCTTTTCAATTGTTTGATTAACCAATCTTCCCGTATGAAAAACCGTATCAATTATTAAAATCTTATCATCTGCATTAATGTTTTCTTCAAGATATGAAATTCCGATAACGTTAGATTTAAAAGATGCCGGAGAAATGTCCGTATTTATCGCAATATGATCGGGAACTTTGTGTTTATTACCTGAAGTTTTAAGTCTGTATTTATAATATTCATGAATCGGAATAGCAGTACAAATCCCGTTTTTCCAAATTGCAATTATAAAATCTGGAATAAAACCGTCGTGATAAATATTTGTTCCCAATTTTAAGGAATCTTCGAGTAAAGTTTTCGGTGTAATAAAAGGCGAAGTTTCAGATAAAGGGATTTCAGAAACAGGAAAAAGTGTTTCTTGGTGAAGAATGTCAAATAATGTTTGAGATTTTTCCTTTAACTTATTTTCTTCCGGGTCATCAGGAAAGCATAAGTCTGAAATTTCATGCGGAAAACTAATCCAATGATTTTCTTTATCACAAACAGAAGTGATAGGCAAAGAAACTTTTCGTTCTCGAATTTTATTGTAGACACAGGCAACAACGATGGTTTCCGGAGTATTTGCACGTGCCATTTTTTTTATAGTGTTGATAAGAACATTAATTGTTTCGCCGGAATCGTAAATATCATCGATGATTAATAATTTATCTTCTCTGGAAATTCGTTGAATTAAATGTTCCAATCCTTTTATGATTATTTCATCTTGAGAATTTATACCGCTGTAGCTTGCGGTTGCAACGGTAGTATGAGTTATAAAATGTCCTTTAAGTCTGAAAAAATTATCAACTCCCAGACCTACAGGCGTACCGCCACGCCATAAACTTATTGCATGAGTAGGAATAAATCCGTTGTCATAAAGTTTTTTCCCGAGTTTAAAAGAATCAAGCAGTAACTCTTCAGCTTCAAGAAATTCAATTTTTATCATATTCAGCCAACCTTTCAGGAGTTATTTTTTCACGATGTCGTTCACTTGTTTCCATAAAAGCTCTCAATATGTTGCAAGCTGCGATTTGATCGACTACAGCCATTTTACGTTTTTTTCTCACGCCGATATTTCGCATAGTTTCATATGCTTCTCTGGTTGTGTATCTTTCATCGTGCCAATAACATTGTGTGGTAATTTGATTTTTTTTCAATGCAGAAATTAATTTTTTTGAAAAATCAATAATTTTTTTTGCGGCAGGACCGATTTCACCGTTTTGTCCGTAAGGCATTCCGATAACCAACATTTCCGGCTCTTTGTCTTTGCATATTTCAAGGATTTCTTCCATATAAGTATTATTATTTGCAACCGTTGTAATAGGAGAAACTGCAATTTGCAATTCATCGGTTGCTGCAATTCCTATTCTGGCATCTCCGTAATCAATACACAAAATTCTACCCATACTGAAAATCCTTTTATTTTTAATAGATTTTATCGCATGTAAACTTTTTTTTGAATAAAATTCAAGTCTTTAATATCTGAAAAAGCTTATATATATCGTGAATCAGAATTAATTATGTAAATCTTTATTTGAAAAAAAATGAATTTTTTCACAAAAGATGCTTTAACATTGAAATAAAAGTAGAATTAATGTAATATGATTTTCAATTCCAAAAAGAAGGAGGTTTGTTTTGGAACAATGTTGTAAAAAAGGAACGTTGCCGGCTAATTTATATAAGGAACTGGACAACTTTATCGACAGTCTTTCAATTAAAAAGGATGATCCGAGAAGAAAAGGTTTTTTAATCCAGGTGCTTCATAGAGCACAGCATATTTTTGGTTATCTTCCGGAAGAATTGCAAGTGTATATTGCAGAAAAACTTTCTATTAATCATTCAGAAGTATCAGGGGTAATTAGTTTCTATAACTATTTTACTACACTTCCTAAAGGTAAATATCAAATCAGTGTATGTATGGGTACTGCATGTTATGTAAAAGGTGCTCAGAAAGTTCTTGATGAATTTGAACGTATTTTGAAAATTAAACCGGGTGAAGTTTCAGCTGATATGAAATTTTCAATTGATGCATTACGTTGTGTCGGTGCATGTGGTTTGGCTCCTGTTGTTCAGGTAAACGGAAAAGTTTACGGTCGCGTAACTCCACAGCAAGTTCAAAGCATTGTAGATGAATACGCTAAGGGGGAATAAGTTTTATGGCAAAAAAAATAGCTTCATTTGATGAATTATTATCTCTATACAAAGAGAATGAACATCTTTTAGATAATCGTCTAAACACTGAAAACAAAGACCAAAAACGTCAAGTAATGGTTTGCGGTGGTACAGGATGTCACGCTTCTGAAAGTAAAGTTCTGTTGGAAAAATTACAGCAGTTAGTAAAAGAAAAAGGATTAGAAGATAAGGTAACTGTTGCTCAAACTGGTTGTTTCGGTTTCTGTGCAAAAGGTCCTATCGTAAAAGTATTTCCGGATGATGTTTTCTATGTAGAAGTAAAAGTTGAAGATGCTGAAGAAATCGTCGAAGAACATTTAACAAAAGGAAATATAATCGACAGATTATTATTTGAAGAACCATCAGTAAAAAAGAAAGTTCAAACTCAACATGATATGTCTTTCTACAAAAAACAAATGCGTATTGCATTGCGTAACTGTGGTATTATCGACCCTGAAGATATTGTCGAATACATCGCAAACAAAGGTTACCAAGCTTTAGGAAAAGTACTTACCAGTATGACTCCTGAAGAAGCAATCAAAGAATTAACAGATTCAGGTCTACGCGGTCGCGGTGGTGCCGGATTCCCTACAGGTTTGAAATGGGGATTTGCAGCAAAAGAAAAAAATCCTGAAAAATTCATTCTTTGTAATGCCGATGAAGGTGACCCGGGTGCATTCATGGACCGTTCTATTATGGAAGGTGACCCTAACTCTATCATCGAAGCAATGGCAATCGGTGCGTATGCAATCGGTGCAAGCAAAGGTTTTGTGTATATTCGTGCTGAATATCCTTTGGCAATCGAACGTCTTGAAATTGCGATTAAACAAGCTAAAGAATTAGGTTTATTAGGTGAAAACATTTTAGGTACAGGATTTAACTTTGACCTGGAATTAAAATACGGTGCCGGTGCATTTGTTTGTGGAGAGGAAACAGCATTGATTCACTCTATCGAAGGATGCCGTGGAGAACCTACAACAAAACCTCCTTTCCCAGCTGTAAGCGGTTTGTGGGAAAAACCAAGTGTTGTTAATAACGTAGAAACTTATGCTAATATTCCATGGATTTTCTTAAACGGTGCTGCTGCATTTGCTGCTATCGGTGAAGGAAAATCAAAAGGAACAAAAGTATTTGCTCTTTCCGGTCAGATTAATAACGTAGGTCTTGTAGAAGTTCCTATGGGTACAACTTTACGTGAAATCATTTACGAAATCGGTGGAGGAATTACCGGCGGACTTGAATTTAAAGCAGTTCAGACTGGTGGACCTTCAGGTGGATGTATCACAAAAGAAAATCTTGATACTCCTATCACTTATGAATCATTACTTGAAATCGGTTCTATGATGGGATCCGGTGGTATGATTGTATTAAGTGAAAAAGACTGTATGGTAAACATCGCAAAATTCTATCTTGAATTTACTGTAGATGAATCATGCGGAAGATGTACTCCATGTCGTGTAGGAAACAAACGATTGTTAGAAATTTTGGAAAAAATTACTAACGGTAACGGAACAGAAGAAGATTTAGCTGAATTGAAAACTCTTTCTGAAACAATCAGAGATACATCTCTTTGTGGATTGGGACAAACAGCACCAAATCCTGTTTTAAGTACATTGAAATATTTTGAAGATGAATATATTGCTCACGTTAAGGATAAAAAATGTCCTGCAGGCGTATGTCAGAAACTTGTAACTTATGAAATTGTAGCAGATAAGTGTAAAGGATGTACTGCTTGTGCAAGAGTTTGTCCTGTAGGTGCAATTACCGGAGCAGTAAAAGAATTGCATGTTATTGATACTAAAAAATGTATCAAATGTGGTGCATGTATTGAAAAATGTAAGTTCAATGCGATTGTAAAAAATTAAGGAGGTGTAAAACATGGCGTTAGTAAATCTTACTATAAACGGTGAAAAAGTAGCAGTTGAGGCTGGTTCGACTATTCTTGCAGCTGCTAAAAAACTAAATATAAAAGTTCCGACATTATGCCATATGAATTTACATGCGGTAAATGTTGAACACACAAATGCATCTTGTCGTGTTTGTGTAGTGGAGGTAGAAGGCAGAAGAAATCTAGCTCCTGCATGTGCTACTCCTGTAATGGAAGGAATGGTAATTAAAACAAACTCAAAAAGAGTTTTAAGTGCAAGAAAAAAAGTTTTAGAATTGTTACTTTCAGATCATCCTTTTGATTGTTTGACTTGTGACAAATCTACAGCTTGTGACTTACAGTCTTTGGCTAACGAATACGGAATTAATGTAAATACTTATAAAGGATTTGAACAATCAAATTATGATGTAGATACATCAAGTCCTTCAATTATTCGTGACCCGGCTAAATGTGTAATGTGTCGTCGTTGTGAAACAGTTTGTAACAAAGTACAAACTGTAGGTGTATTGACAGGATTCGGAAGAGGATTCCCTGCTGTTGTAAGTCCTGCTGAAATGAGAAATCTTTCTAATACACAATGTACATTCTGTGGACAGTGTGTGGCTGTTTGTCCTACAGGTGCTCTTACAGAAAAATCATATGTTGATGACGTATGGAATGAAATCAACGATGAAAACAAAACTGTAGTTGTACAAGTTGCACCTGCAATTCGTGTTGCAATCGGTGAAGAATTCGGTATGCCTGCCGGAACTTCTGTTACTAAAAAACTTGCTGCAGCATTGAAAAAACTTGGTTTTGATGCTGTATTTGATACAGATTTCAGTGCAGATTTAACTATTATGGAAGAATCAGCTGAATTGATTGAACGTGTTACAAAAGGAGAAAATCTTCCTATTTTAACATCATGCTGTCCGGGATGGATTAACTTTATCGAAAGTCAGTTCCCTGATATGTTAAATCTTCCTTCATCTTGTAAATCACCTCAGCAAATGTTTGGTGCTATTGCAAAATCTTACTATGCACAGAAAATCGGTAAAGATGCTAAAGATATGGTAGTAGTTTCTATCATGCCTTGTCTTGCTAAGAAATATGAATGTTCAAGAGATGAGCTTGCAGTTAATAATATTGCTGATGTTGATTATTCTCTTTCTACAAGAGAGCTTGCAAAAATGCTTAAGAGTGCAGGTATCGACCTTAACGATATGCCGGAAGAATCTTTTGAAGATCCTATGGGCGAATCTACAGGTGCTGCAGATATTTTTGCATCATCAGGTGGTGTTTTAGAAGCAGCTTTGCGTACTGCTTATGAAAAAATTACAGGCAAAACTCTTGACTGTGTTGATTTCAAAGAAGTTCGTGGTTTGGAAGGAACAAAAGAAGCAACTGTAAAAGTTGGTGATTTAGCTCTTAATGTAGCTGTTGTATCAGGATTAGGTAACGCTAGAAAAATTCTTGAGAAAATCAAGAACGGCGAAGCTAACTACCATGCTGTAGAAGTTATGGCTTGTCCTGGTGGATGTATCAACGGTGGAGGTCAACCATATCACCACGGTAATTCTGAAATTATCACAAAGAGAATGGAAGCTATCTATGCAGAAGATGCAGGAAAAGCTGTGAGAAAGTCTCATGAAAATGAATCAATCAAGACTTTGTACAAAGAATTCTTGGGTGAACCTTTGGGACACAAATCTCATGAATTACTTCATACTCATTATAAAGCTAAATAATTTTAGTTAATACGGAGGCTGTCGCTTTGACAGCCTCTTTTTTTATGTCTATAACTAAATGTTTAAGCAACGATGAGTGCGGTAACGCACGAACGGAGTATTTCCGATAGGAAATACCAAGCAGAGCTAAATGGAACGATGTGTTCCAGCTAAATGGAACGATGTGTTTAAGCTAAATGGAACGATGTGTTTAAGCCAGCTCGAATGATGTGTTCCAGCTGTGGTGAGTACGTGAAACGTACGAACGGAGTATTTCCGATAGGAAATACCAAGAGAGCTAAATGGAACAAATG
>JBGUUT010000102.1:0-17059 GCA_045133795.1 Spirochaetota bacterium | reverse complement strand
AGTATGCAAAAGGAGAAGGCGTTTTTGCTGTTCCACGCAGGGAAACTTTTTGGTTTGAATTTTTAGCAAATGTTGTGATGAATACGCTATTTTCAGAAAGTGAAGATGCTAAAATTATTTATGAATTGTTGCGTTTTGATTTTATCTGTAGCGGTAAAAAGGGTGGATTCCCGAATTGGTACAAGCATAATTATGATAAAGATGCTCACAGAAATGCCTTGGAACAAAACGGTGGCGTAACAAATGCACGATTGGATTTTGCATATTCTGATTATGATGAATTTAGCGTAAATCCTTTTGAAGATAGCGTTGAATTGGGAAAGAATTGTTCTGTTCTTTTTATGTATCAACGAAAAAACGGAGAACGAGAAAGGAAGCAAATATTAATAGATTAAATAGTTAGGATGGATGAATGGCTGTAAAAATTATAATTGCTGTTTTTTTACTGATAGTTTTATTTGAATTATTTTTAGCTGTATATTTTGTACGTCGGACATTATTGCGTTCTCAAGTAAGTACGGAAAGAACCGTTGAGATGGCAGGGATAAGCTGGGAAGCGTATATTCCGCAGATAGAAATTGACAGAGAATGGTTGTGGAAACAAACTCATGAGTCGTTAACGATTTTAAGTAATGACGGTTTAAAATTGAGCGGAAATTTATTTCCAGTGAAAAATGCAAGGGCGACGGTAATTTGTTTGCACGGTTATACAGGATGTTCTGTCAGAGATTATTCTAGCTTGGCAAAATATTATTTGGACAATAATTTTCAGGTATTACTGGTAGACCACAGAGCTCACGGAGAAAGCGAGGGGAAATATATCGGTTTCGGAGTTTTAGAACGTCACGATTCTTTAAAATGGATAGAATATTTAAATGAACGCTTCGGAGAAAATCAAAAGATTTTGGTGCACGGAACATCAATGGGGGCAGCAACGGCGTTAATGTTGACCGGTTTGGATTTACCTAAAAATGTAAGCGGTGTTGTCGCTGATTGCGGTTTTACGTCACCTTGGGATGTTTTTAAGTCGGTGTTGAAAAATACTTATCACTTACCGGCTTTTCCGTTATTGCATTTAACATCTGTAATAGCTCGTATAGTGGCAGGTTATGATTATAAAGAGTGCAGTGCAAAAGAAGAGGTAAAAAAAGCGAAAGTGCCGATTTTGTTGATTCACGGAAATGCAGATACTTTTGTACCGACTTATATGTGTGAGGAAATTTATAAAAATTGCCCGAATGCACAAATGCAAATAGTCGAAGGTGCCGGCCATGCTGAGAGTTTTTATAAAGACCCGCAGTTATACAAAGAAAAATTACAAGAGCTTTTTGAAAAATGCGGATTATAATTCTAGGCAGGCATAAAAAAGTGCGAAGAAAGCCCCCCGGGAAAAAGAAATCCCGAAACAAGCCTGCTGTCGGTACGCTCTTTTTTGGGAAAACGGAAAAGTGAGAAATGAGAAAGCCACACGGATTCGAAATGTCTAACGACATTTCATAAAGCAAAAAAGTGAGAAAGAACTACCAAAAGCCAGAACTTGCCAAGGAATGGGGAGGTCATAGGAGGGGAAAACCTGCGGCCTGTAAAGAGCCGGTGTTCCCCTCCTAACTTCTACCAACTTTGAACCAAAGTTGCATTTTAAATGTCGGCTATGCCGACAAAAAGAGCCTTAAACCTAAGTAGGTTTATAAAACTTTGAACCAAAGTTGCATTTAAATGCCGGCTATGCCGGCAAAAGGAACTTTAAACCCACGTGGTTTTGAAAAGCTTTGAACCAAAGTTGCATTTTAACGCCGGCTATGCCGGCAGAACCGCTCCAAACCTGCAAAGGTTTAAAAAAGTTTTAAATCTAAAAAAAGAATTTCTAATCCATTACCGTTCGTCCGCCCCATTCTTTAGAATGAGCTTTTTCATGGGCGATTATTGCATCAAAATCGGCTTGCGGCTGACAGTGTGCTTCTATTTCCAAGGCGGTTTTGTGTAGTCTGTGTAAACATTCGTTTTTATCGTTTATTCCCAAGCGAGAATTGCGAATACAATCTCTTAGGACGTGAATTGATTGGTCGTATATTTTTGTCGGAACGGGGAATGGATGACCGTCTTTACCGCCGTGAGCGAATGAAAATCTTGCCGGGTCGCAAAAGCGTGACGGTGTTCCGTAAATTACTTCACTTATTAGTGTCAGAGATTGAATAGTTCTGGGACCTAAGCCTTTTGTAAGTAAAAGATTATCAAAATCTGCCGGTTGAGTTTCATAAGCTGTCGCTAAAACTGCACCCAGACGTTTTAAATCAACATCTCTTGCCATGACTTCATGATGGTTAGGCAAAACAATAGATTTGTATTCTGCAACAATTTTGTCCGGATTCTCTTTTGTCAGTTCCATTACGGCAGATTTTGTAGTGCGAGCCTGAATATCTGTAAGGTTTAAAATTTGTCCCATGTTACGTCCGACAACACCGGAATGCGGAGTTTCGGTATAAGCTTGTAAATCTGCGGAAAACCAATGATAACGTCGTGCGGTTTTTGTCTGCGGATTCATTCCTTGTTGTATTACAGCCCAGTCACCTTCATCGGTAACTATAAAGTTGTGCATGTACAATTGAAATCCGTCTTGAATCGCCGTGTTGTCGACTTTTGCACAGAGACGACTTTTTTGTGCAAGTTCATCTCCGTTTTGTCCGGTACGCATTCCGAATTCTACAAGTTCATCCGGAGTTTTTAATGAATATTTTCCTCTTCCGCCGCAAAAATAAATTCCAAGCTCTTTAAAAAGCGGATTGACTCCACGTTTTAATGCACCCATTACACTGGTAGTGATTCCGGACGAATGCCAATCCATTCCTAGTACGGCTCCTAAAGATTGGAACCACAATGGGTCGCTGAGTCTGCGTAAAACTTCTTTTTTTCCGAAGTTGTAAACAAGTGACTCAACGATGAGAGTACCGAGTTCTTTCATACGTTGTGAAAGCCAATACGGAACGTTTCCGTAATGAAGCGGTAAATCGGCATGTCCGGTTTTTGCCATTATCAATCCTTGTCTGTAAGTTTCTTTACGGCATTATCAATATCTTCCTGTGTCAAAAGACCGGAATTGATAAAACAATTTGTTATTTCTTGTTGTAAGTTTTCAATCTTATCGATTTCTTTTCCAAGCATTTTCTCGAAAGAATATTGTAAAAGGCGATGGCTTCGATATTCACCGATACCCATTTCATTTGTTTTTTGATAATCAGTGACAATTTCTTTCCATTCTGCACCGCATAATGCAGCTAAAGTTGCCGATACAACTCCGGTTCTGTCACTTCCCAAACGGCAATGTACATAAAACGGAGCCGGAGAATTATTAATAAAGTAAATAATTTTAGTAATAATTTCTTGGAAATCTTTAGAATCAGATTTGTAATAAACAGCATTGTATGATGTGTCAATAAACAGCTGATGACCGGCATTTATAATTTCTTGTTGATATTCACAAATATTTTCACGCTTATTCGGTGTTTCATTTCCGGACAAGCAGATGATAGATTGTATATTGTTTGCCTTCAGAAGTTTTTTTACCAGTTCCAGACGAGTTCGTTCGGTGTCAAGATTTGCACGAGAAATCTTATAAGGATGATAACCACGCCAGAGAGTTTTGGCTGCAGGAACTTGGCGAACATTGGAAAGAGTAGCCATATGTTTTTTGTTACGAATATTAAAATCGGAAAGCGGTTTTTTTACTTGCATAGCTTTCTGTGCAAAAACTACTTCGTCAGGATTGTCATTTGTTCTGAGTAAAACATGGTTTGTACCGGATTTAAAACCGGGAAGAGTTGTTGTCGCTGCGGGTTCTTCAACTTTTAAAGTTTCTTCATGAATTACGTAAAATTTAAATTCCGGGAAGCCGCAGTTTCCGGGAGCGGCAACATCACTGTATGGCAATTCTAAAGTTTGTATGTTGTCACTTCCGGTTGGTGTCAACATCCATTTATTGTCGATACCTTTCAACCAACCGTTAAAGGAGCCTTCGATAAAAACTTTCATATTGCCGGAGAATCCGTAAATTTCCGGTGAAAAGACAAATACTATATTTCCGTTTTCCAGTTGCTGATAACCTAATTCTTTATTTAAATCGGTTACGGCAAATACTTTCTGTATTTCCAATTTTTTATTTACATACTTATTTTCTTTTTTTGATTGAACGTCGGCTTTGTTTACTGTTTGTCCGCCGGATTGACATGAAATCAATCCCAAAATCAGGAATAAAGTTAAGAAATGAAATTTCATAATTGCTCCTTAAATTTTAATAAAAGAAAATTAGAATAGCTTTATGTAATTGTCAAGAAGGTATAAAAAACAAACGGAAACTTGCTATTTATTTTAAACTGCGTTAAAAAAGCGTTTAGAATTAAAACGATGTCAATAATGAGCTGTTATTCGATAGGTGCAGTTGCGGAAGAATAAGAAAAAAAGACAACTGTATCGAAGATGTTCTGGAAGTGTCGGCTTGGCATTTAATTGTCAGATTTCTGTCTGTTATGAAAGTAACGGGGATGTTGGCAAAATATTAAAATGTAGATGATAAAATCAAACAAAGATTCTTAGTTATAGCAGACTTTCGAAAAGTATTACGGGTATATTTAAAAAAACAGGGAAAACCTGTTAAGTTGCGGTATTTTTTTGCAAATAATCAATTTTGAGGGATTATGGAACAATTAGACAGAAAACAATGGTTTCAAGATGAGATTGCACGAATCACAAGTAAGTCATCAAATTTTATAAACAAGATAAAATCGATAATTATAATATTGTGCGTTACGCCGTTTTTTTTCAAAATTCCTTTGGGAACTTTTACTGTTGCGGATATGGCGGTTATTCAGATTTTAGGCTTTCTTTTGATTTTATCGTTCATTTTGGCAGGTGTAGTAGAACGAAACATAAAGTACAGAGAAATGTCTGAAATATTAAATGCGTTCTTAGGAAGTTCCGGGATTTTAGCGTGCCAGTATTTTATGTATGTTTTTCGAAACGACCATCCGGAAAACTTGTTTTTCACATGGGTCGTTTTGGTTTCAATTGTGATTTGTGCGTTAATTTCTATGCGTTATTCAATTGTATTGACAATTACAATCGTGGTTATAACCGTAGGTCAGTATGCAATTTTGTATTTTTATGTGCTTAATTCTATCCCGGCAGAAACAAAAGAAATATTTCCGGATATTAATGCTGCTACAATATTGCAAAGATTGCTTTATCTTTCATTAGCCGGCGGTCTGATAATTTTGTTTACTCGATATGTTAATCATGCGATGTATAGAATTTCGGATGCGGCGATAGAGCTTAATTCCATGAAAAAAACTTTTGGGCAGTATGTTTCCCGTGATATTTTAGATTATGTATTAAATCACAGTAAGAATTCTTCGGCTACAGAGCATTACGGAGTAGTTTTGTTTTCGGATATACGAAATTTTACGACTCTTATGGAAAATAATACATCAAAAGAAACAGTTTCTAAGCTGAATGAATATTTTGTTCAAATGGCTTCAATTATAGAAAAAAACGGCGGTTATATTAATAAATTTATCGGCGATGCGATTTTGGCTGTATTTACGGATATTAATTTACCTAAAAAAACAAAGATGTCCGACCGTGAAAAAAAACATTATTACAGTTTACAAGCATTGAAAACAGCTAAAGAAATGTCTGTAGCATTGAAAAAGATGAACAAAAAATGGCAAAATGACAATAAACAAGAAATCTGTATCGGTATCGGACTTCATGCCGGAAATATAATTATGGGGAATGTCGGAAGTGAAAACCGTATGGAATTTGCATGCTTGGGAAAAACGATTATTGATACAATGGACGTAGAAGATTTAACAAAGAAATACGGTAAGGAAATCATAGTTTCACGTGCGATTACTGCGAATAAAGATTTCAAACTAACGCTTTTAACGGATGACCCGAAGATTTTTAAACAACCTCTGTATTATGTTGATATGGAGGAAAGAATATGAATATGAAAGAATTGAAATTAGAAAGTTTGCAAATTGAAGATAGTATTAATGAAAGAATAGAGCATGAAAAATGGAGCAATGAGCTTTCTATAATAAAGCTTTGTATAGCAATCGCAGCGGTAATGATTTTTATATTTACGCCGATATACTTTCTTTTTATGTCGGAAGACTCCGGAAAAAGTCTGTTCTCCGGTTATTGGTTACTTTCTGTGATATGTGTGCTGTCTATTGTTTATTATTTAATAAGTTACAAAGTTTTATCAAAGAAGCCGGAAACATTGCATGTTTTTCGAATAGTAAACATTATCGTGGAAAATTTAATAATAGCGTTCGTTTTTTATGTCTTATTTTTAATTTTCGGAGGGTTGCGGATTTTATCCGGACCTATATATTTGATGTTTGTGGTAATTAATTTATTGTCACTGTTTAGATTATCATTTGGATTTGAAGTTTATTCCAGCGTGATGGGGTCGCTTTTTTATTTGATAGAGTGTTTGTATATTGCATACAGAGACGGAGAGATGTATCCGGAAATTTACAGTTATGACCTGATTTTCAAATACGGAATATGGCTGAATATATTGTTCTTTATAGTAATAGGTATAGTTTGCGGTATGTTGTCGAAGAAAGCTAAAAAATTGATTCGCCAGGTTGTAATAAAAAATTACGAGACGTCTCATATAAAATTAGTTTTCGGGAAATATGTTTCTCCGGAAATCAGAGATTATATTTTGGAAACAAAGAGCGAAGACATAACGAAAGATGACAGCGGTGTAATTTTATTTTGCGATATTAATAATTTCAGTGAGATATTAGATTCACATGACCCTAAAAATATAATTTCCCAATTAAATGTTTTCTTTGAGAAAATGGATGACATTATTTCTAAAAACGGCGGAGTTATAAATAAGTTTGTCGGCAGTTGTGTAATGGCGGTATTTGGGCTCGGTAAAACTGACGAAGATAAAGTTGCCGTTTGCGAGTCTGCGGTAAAGGCTGCAAAAGAAATACAAAGAATGACTAATTCGATGAACGATTTATGGAATATGAATAATTTTGCCATTTTTAATATAGGAATAGGAGTTTCACAAGGACAATTTATTACCGGAAATATCGGCAGTGAAAATCGTAAGGAATTTACATGTTTGGGAGACGTTGTAAATGTAGCCAGCCGATTGCAAAGTAAAACTCGTTCCGATGATTCGGCATGTGTTTTGGTTGCAGCAGATGTTTTCCGAAAGATTGAAAATGAAGCAATAAAAGCCGATTTTAAAAAATCTCAATCTCTGTCTTTGAAAGGGAAATCACAGCCGGTGGAAGTTTATTCTCTGTAAAAAATCACGAAACTAAAAGTTTTACGATAGCCGGAAATTGTGTTGAGATTTTTGCGGTATTTTCAAGCCACTTGTTCGGTGATGAATCAGAGCTGACATCAAGAGGAGAAATCCCGGCTGCCGGATTGTCTGAAACCGCCCGAAGTATTGCAACGGGAACTGAATATTGTGCAGAAATTTGCAAGATTGCAGCACTTTCCATATCGGCGATAAGTGCGTCGGTTTCACATTTTAATTTCTCTGCGTATTCTTTTGAGGCTATTAATTTCTCGGCTGTTACAAGTCGCATATTTGTTTTGTAATCAATTTTTAATGCAGAAAGTGCTTTTTCCAGTTTTTCGCAAAGAGCATTGTCCGGCATAAAAACTTCAGCATTTTTTTCGGAAGTAACGCCCAAAGTCGGCAGGCAAAACGTAAAAACCGGCAGCTGCGGTGTCAATGCGGCACAAGTTCCCAATATAAAAATTTTATCACAGTTTTGAGCCATAGCGGAAAAAGCTTGTACTGCTTTTTCTGCACCGACACCGCTTATACAAAGCAAAGTGTCTGTCTTTTCACTTTTGTAAAATCCGTTTCCGTCTTTTTTCCAACCGAAAAAGCCACTTCCCAAAAGTGCCGCAGCTTCCGGTTTCGCAGCAAAGAAAATTCCTGTTTTCATACGTTATCCTTTATAATTTTAGCCAAGAAAAATCCTTCTACACGTGTGGACGGAACGATTCTTATGGCATTAGAAATATCTTTTCGCAGTTTAGGATAAGTCGGAGTTGAAGAAATCGGTGTCAGTGCTTCCGTTAATGTTGTAAGATTTTTTGGCAAAGGAACGATTTTACAATTGAAATTACTTAAAGCATCTTGCAAAACCTCTTCGTTTTCAAAGCGATTTAAAGTACATGTGGAATATAAAACAGTTCCGCCTGGTTTTACGGCATTCATTGCTGCTTTTAATAATTTAGCCTGAATTTTGTGAAACTTATTAACATCATCTGCACGATAGGCGGCGTAGGAGCTTTTGTCATAAACGCAAAAACGACCTTCCCCGGAGCAAGGAGCGTCGACAAGTACGCGGTCGTATTTATTTTCTACTCCGTTACAAAACGATTCGCCTCTGGATTGATGAACATTGACGATTGTCGCACCGAGCAATTTTAGATTGTGCTCAAGGCGTTGTACTCTGATAAAATCCGGTTCAACGGCATCGATAACTCCTTGATTTTGCATGAAAGCACAAATTTGCGATGTTTTACTTCCGGGTGCCGCCGCAATGTCAAGGATTGTTTCGCCGGGTTTCGGTTCTAATATCAGCGGAGGCATTTGACTCGAAATACTTTGCAGGTAAATTTTGCCGGCTTGTGTAATTTCAAGTTTCAGAAGCTCTCTGTCTGTTGCTTGGTTTGCAATGAAACATCCGGGAATAGCTGCGAATTCAGAAACAGAGATTCCCATTTGACGTAATGTAGTCATTATTTCTTGTTTTGAAGCTTTTAATGTATTTACCCGAAATGTCGGGCGGCGTACTCGTCGAATACTTTGCAAGTAAGAATCAAAGACATTCGGCGGTAAAATTTCCTTTTGCCATACAAGAGATTCTTCACGAATAATGTTTACTGTATCTTTTAAGTTTTTCATTGCAAATCCTTTACTGTTTTAAATACTTCAAGTAACACAAAATGAAGAAAAATACCATGAAACTTGAAAAAATCTCATAATACTTGTATTAGTAATGAGTTAAATGAGAAAAAGTTTGTAGGAGCAATTATAATGAAGAAAATAATAGTTGTGCTTCTGGCTGTTTTACTTGCGAATGTTTCACTTTTTTCAAAAGGAAATTTTTATGCAGTTTATGTAATTGATAATGAATTGGCGGATATGAATTGCGTAGAAAGCTTATTTGCTTGGCAAAATGAAATGAATAAAATTCATAATTACGGAAGAATGATAACAAAAGAGCGAGTATTGGCTGTCGGACTTTCTTCTTCGATGGAAGAGTGGAGTCGTGAGGCAGTTTTGGCGGCAATTGATGATGTAAAGCCGGACGAACAAGATACGGTGCTTTTCTTTTTTGCCGGGAAAAGCGAAAAAATTGCAGAAGATAATTTAAATCAATCAGAACAAAAATCTCGTTATCCCGGAATGTTGTTGCAACACGGAACTTCATTGGAATTGGAAGAAGTTGCCGGCGTTTTGGCAAAAAAACGTCCCGGTTTACTGTTGGTGCTTGCAGATTTTTATGACCAGACAGGCAATGTTTTGTCAGAAAATGAATCAGTTTCACGTGCAAATCGCTCGGTAGTTTACGGAAATTATCGTAAATTGTTTAATGAGAAACGTCATGCTACGGTGATAGCTGCAAGTTGTTCGGCAGGAAACCGGGGTGAAGGCGGAGTTTTTACACAAAGTTTTTTTAAAGCATTAAAAGAATGTACGGCTTCGGGAAATGCAACATGGCAAGGCTTGTTGGAAAAAGTTTCTCAGGCAAGCGGACCGTTGCAAAATAAAGCGTGTTGGGAAATAAGACCGCAAAAAGATTTTGCAAACAGAGTTGATTTTACTATTGAGGAGTTTGATTTACCGGAATGGACGGATTCTTGGGATGAGAATTGGTATGACGACCAAGAATGGTATGATGACGGCGGCTGGAACGGGGAATTTTATGAGAATGATGAAGAATATTATGCAGAAGATGAATTTTTAACAGGAGAAGGGGATGAGTAATCGAGAAAATTTTAAATCGAGACGTGGCTTAATTTTGATTTCGGTAGGGTGTGCCGTAGGAATAGGAAATGTTTGGAAATTTCCGTATGTAACCGGACAAAACGGCGGCGGAATTTTTATTTTGTTCTATTTGTTTTTTTTATTGGCTGTAGGAGTACCTGTTTTGACAATGGAATTTGCGATAGGACGAGCCAGCCGTAAAAGTATCATAAATTGTTATCAGGAATTGGAAAAGCCGGGCAGTAAGTGGCATATTCACGGAAAGTTTGCATTGGCCGGTAATTATTTGTTGATGATGTTTTATACAACTGTTTCCGGTTGGATGTTGTGCTATTTCTTTAAATTTTTGCGAGGCGAGTTTGTAAATGTAAATCCGACTCAGGTAACAAATGTTTTTTCCGGAATGCTGGAACAACCGATTCCGATGATGTTTTGGATGGCTGTAACGGTAATCGGCGGTTTTTTGATTTGTTCGTTGGGGTTGCAAGCCGGAGTAGAAAAAATCAGTAAACCAATGATGTTGTGTCTTTTGGGTTTAATCGCAATTTTGGCTGTAAACAGTATAATGCTCAAAGGCGGAGCGGAAGGATTGAAGTTTTATTTGGTTCCGGATTTTGCAAAGGCAAAAGAGGCGGGGATTTTTAATGTAATGATTGCAGCTTTGAATCAGTCATTTTTTACGTTGAGTATCGGTATAGGTTCGATGGAGATTTTTGGTAGTTATATGAACAAAGATTACACATTGTGGGGAGAATCAATTCAGATTGCCGTACTTGATACCTTTGTGGCTGTAGTTTCCGGTTTGATTATTTTCCCGGCATGTTTTGCGTTTGGCGTTGATCCGGGTGCCGGTCCGGAATTGATTTTTATTACTTTACCTAATGTTTTCAGTGCAATGCCCGGTGGTATGATTTGGGGAAGTTTATTTTTCTTGTTTATGACGTTTGCTTCATTTTCTACGGTTATAGCCGTATTTGAAAATATTTTGGTTTGTTGGATGGATAAATGGCATTTTTCGAGAAAGAAAGCTTCTTTTTTTAATGCAATAATTGTTTTGATAACTTCGATTCCGTGCGTATTGGGATTTAATGTGTGGAAAAATATTCAGCCTAGAGGGTCGGGCAGTACGATTTTAGATTTGGAAGATTTTTTGGTAAGTAATCTTTTGTTACCGCTCGGAGCTTTGGTGATTTTATTTTTTTGTGTCACAAAATGGGGCTGGGGATTTGATAAATACTATGAAGAAACAAATATCGGTTCCGGATTTAAAATGCCGAGATGGCTGCGTGGTTATGTTACTTATGTGATTCCTTGTATGATTATTTTGATTTTTATAATGGGATTGAGATAAGTAATACGTGATTAAAAGTAACTTTCATTGACGATTAAAGCATTTTTATTTATTATGCCGTAGTTTTTTAGCCGGTAATTAACAGCCGGTTTTTTGATAGAAAACGTAATTTTATTTTAGGAGTAACAAAGATGGAAAAAATTTCTGCTTTGCAAAAAGCTAGATTCAGCTACCAACCGAAATTACCTGAAGCTGTAAAAGGTAATGTAGCTGATATTGTAGTAAAACTTGGTAATCCAACAGAATCAGTAAGCGACCAAGAAGCTTTAAAAGCTTTATTAAAAGGAACTTACGGAATGCCTGTAGCTTCTTTTGAAAAAGGAACAAATGCTAAGGCAAATGATAAAATAAACGTTGGTGTAATCCTTTCCGGCGGACAGGCTCCGGGTGGACACAATGTAATTGCCGGATTGTTTGACGGTGTAAAAAACGGAAATAAAGAATCTAAACTTTATGGTTTCTTAGGCGGTCCTTCCGGAATTATCGAAGGCGAATATGTAGAAATTACATCTGAACTTATCGATTCTTACAGAAATACCGGAGGATTTGATATTATCGGTTCCGGTAGAACAAAATTGGAAACAAACGAACAGTTTGATAAATCTCTTGAAGTTTGTAAAAAATTAGGAATCACAGCCGTAGTTATTATCGGTGGTGATGACTCTAATACAAATGCTGCTTTGATGGCGGAATACTACAAGAGCAAAGGTGAAGCAATTCAAGTTATCGGTTGTCCTAAAACAATTGACGGAGACTTGAAAAATGAACATATCGAAACATCTTTCGGTTTTGATACTGCTACAAAAGTTTATTCTGAATTAATCGGAAATATTGAACGTGATGCAAACTCTGCAAAAAAATATTACCACTTCATCAAATTGATGGGACGTTCTGCTTCTCACATTTGTCTTGAATGTGCATTGCAGACTCAACCTAACTGGGCAATTATTTCTGAAGAAGTTGAAAAAGAACAAAAAACTTTAACACAAGTTGTTGATGAAATCGTTAACGTTGTTGTTAAACGTGCAGAAAAAGGTGACAACTTCGGTGTTATTCTTGTACCGGAAGGATTAATCGAATTTATTCCTGAAATGAAAGTTTTAATTGCAGAATTGAACGACCTTCTTGCAAAAAAAGCAGATGAATTTGCAACAGTTGCTGCTGCAGACCAAGCTGATTGGATTGCTAAAAATCTTACAGCTGCATCAGCAAGTGCTTTTACTTCTTTACCTGCAGCTATCAAAGCTCAGTTGTGTATGGACCGTGACCCACACGGAAACGTTCAGGTATCAAGAATCGAAACTGAAAAATTGTTAATCGAAATGGTTGGTGCTAAGCTTGAAACATTGAAAGCAGAAGGTAAATACAAAGGTAAATTTGCCGGATTAAATCACTTCTTCGGTTATGAAGGAAGATGTGCTGCACCTTCAAACTTTGATGCAGATTACTGTTACTCATTAGGATATGTAGCATTCTTGTTGATTGCAAGCGGATTGACTGGTTATATGTCATCAGTTAAAAATCTTGCAAAACCTGCAACAGAATGGGTACCTGGCGGAATCCCAACATCAATGATGTTTAATATGGAACAACGTCACGGAGAAAAGAAACCTGTAATTCGCAAAGCTCTTGTAGAATTGGAAGGTGCTCCGTACAAAGAATATGTTAAATACAGAGATGAATGGGCTGCAAATACTTCTTACTTGTTCCCTGGTGCTATTCAGTACTACGGACCGGCAGAAGTTTGTGACGCTCCTACAAAGACTCTTACTTTGGAATCTAAATAAGATATTTAATAGAGTGATTGTTGGCAAAGCTGTAAAAGGCTTTGCCTTTTTTATTCCCGTGTATTTTGTGACTGTACTTTTAGGATAATATTTTACTTATCCACGGAAAGCTTTCTGGTTATAACGCTTATTGGATTTCCTTTTTGTGTTTTTCGCAAGGGACAGACCTTGATTCTGCTTTAGAATCAGGGTCTGTCCCCAAACCACCTTTTGTATATCTTCTGTAAAAAAATGAGTCAAACAGATTTTCCCCATTCTAACTGTTGTGTAAAAGAAGGGGGAAATCATGCGAAAACCGCGACAATTAAAGATTATCATGTAAGCAACAAATTTCACAGATTCGTACAGATTATAATGAACGACAGAATCAAAAAATACCTGCTGGCGTTAATTCACGCCGCCACAAAGAAATTCAAAATGAAAATCAAAAATATCTGTATTCTCGACACGCACTTTCATATGGAAATCAAGCCCGGCGAGAATGAAAATTTGTCAGAAATCATGAAATACATAAAACAACGTTTTACGCAATGGGTAAACAGAACTTTCAATTCAGAGGGAAGTGCTTGGAAGGACAGATTTTTCAGCAGAATCATTGAAGATTTGACGGATTTAGTGCGAGTTTTTGTGTATATCGAGCAAAATGTCATTAGAGCCGGGCTTGCTAAGCGAGCAGCGGATTATCCTTTTTATGAGGTGTGGGAGGATGTCACGGAAAAAGAATATTCTCCGGGGGAATAAGGGACAGACATTTATTCTGCTTTAGAATCAGGGTCTGTCCCCGACAAACAAAAAAAGGAGGCACAAAACTTTCTTAATCGAAAGTTTTTTTGCCTCCATTCTAAAAATTATTCAGCTGCTTCGATTAACAAAGTACCGTTGTTAGCCTCTGTCACAGTGAAAGTTGCCTTTCCGTCTGTTACATCTACAACTGCATCAGTATAGAAATCTTTTACCTTTGCAGCACCGATTGAAGAAACGTCAACTGTTATATCGCCGTTTAGAAGTCCTAAAATTACGATAACCTTATCATCACCTCTTTCACGAGCAAAAGCGTATGGTTTTTTAGCCATTTGCTTGTGAGCTCCGGCAGCAATAGCTATGTGTTTTGCACGGAAGTTAAGAACTTTGCTCCAGTGAGAGTGGATGTCTTTGTCAAAAGTATAAGACAAATCCGGATTATATCCGGCTTCACCTTCTGCCCATGGCATTTGAGAACGATTTTTCTGGTCATTGTCTTCTCCGGTATTAATATTTGAATCTGCTCTTCCGGCTTCATCGCCATAATAAATTTGGATTGCACCGGGACACATTGCAAGTAACGAACCTGCCGTCTTCATTTGTGCTATTTTGTTTCCTGCAGTATACGCAGAATAGAAAACACCTTTTCCGTCCTGAGTCCCTGTATCATGAGAACTGATATAGCTTAATACGTTAAACTCCGGGTCATTATTGATTTCACTTACATAAGTTGAATAAGTTTTTTCTATTGTGCTGATATTCTTTAGTGCTGAACTTACAGCGGAACGGAAATTAAAGTTAATCATGGAATTAAAACCACCTTCAGTATAATATGTATCTTTAGTTACTCCATGTGTAAAACATTCTCCAACCATCCAGAAATCAAGATTTTCTGCAGCCATAGGGTCGCTAGGATTTGCTGTTTTCCATTCGTTATAAGCTGCAACACAAGCATCTTTCAATTCTTTCCATGTACTTTTTTCTACGTGCTTAGCAGTATCACAACGGAAACCATCGATACCGAATTCTTTTACCCAGCTTGAAAGCCAGTAAATCAAGTAATCTCTTACACGGTAGTTTGCTTTTTCTTCTAATGCAACAACATTATATCCTTCTGTAGGATAAAATTCTGCCATTTCCGGTGTATGTTTCTTTTTAAGGAATACAGGAAGATTAACAATTTCTTTGCTTTCTGTTTTAAAATCAGGCAAAGAGCCTCCGCATGAACCGGTCAATTCACCGCTGCCTGTTGTGTAATGTTTACATAATCCGGCACGAAGCCAGTTTCCGCCCCACCAGTCATCCCAGCCGTTATCATCAGTAGTACAATCTTCATAATTTATGTAATCATGAAAATTAGTTGCTGTTATTTCAACACTATCGTTGAATTCGTCTGTTAATATTCCCGGATATAAACGTTTTGCATCTTCGATGGTATTGTATCCCGGATGATTCATAACTACATCCATTACGACACGAATTCCTTTTGCATGAGCAGTATCAACAAAAGTTTTAAACTCTTCTTTTGTACCCATGTTTGCGTCCATGTTTGTATAGTCCATAGCATAGTAACCATGGTACGGATAATGAGCAAAACCACTGGCACCGGAACAGAAACCGTGAATTTGTTCATAAGGTGCTGTAAGCCAGATTGCATTGATTCCTAAGTTTTTTAAGTAATCAAGCTTAGCTGTAAGTCCGGCAATATCTCCGCCGTAAAATTTACCGCAATCAAGTTTTACTGTTGGGTCACCTTTTTCACGTCCGTAAGATGTGTCGTTTGCTTCATTACCGTTGTAGAAACGGTCAGTAATTACAAAATATACACTGGCATTGTCCCAGAAATTGGTTTCATAATTTCCGGCAGTTGTCCATTCTGTGGAGTTTAACCAATTAATATCTGTTATTTCTATAGTACAACTTACAAGCTTATTGTTACTTGTATAAGCAGAGATTGTTGTTTTTCCGTAAGCTACACCGGTAACGATTCCGTCTTTTACCGTAGCAACAGTTTCATCATTGGAAAACCAGTTAACTGTTTTGTTATCTGCATCTGCCGGAGTAATTGTAGCCATTAAAGTTTCATTTTCTCCAATGGATAGGGAGAGTGATGTTTTATCTAATGTTATTCCTGTAGGTTCAATAATTATTTTTGTTTCTTCTGTATCTGTAGGTGGTTCAGTACAACTGAACATGAACAAAACTACAGTTATCAATGAAAGAAAAATTTTAAATTGTTTCAAGATTTACTCCTTTGATTTTTTTTACTCGGTATTTAACCGCGTTAAATACTTCATTCGTACACTTCGTGTATTCGTCGTTTTTTAGACAAGTTAGGCGGTCACCGAAAAAATCAGTAACCGCCCGATTGAAAATCTGAAAACGAACACACATTTTTCGTTTTCTTGTTTCTTTGGTATTTGACTAACACCTTAGGACGCCTTATGTGAAGGTCTCACATAGAACATCCTATGCTAACAAGGGGCTTGTTTATTTTGCCTTTGTTTGTCTAAAACGTTTTATTCCTATGTAAACAAGGAACTTAAGTCCCTTGTTAGTTATAGTACTTTATTATTTTTTCAAGATAACAAAGCTTTTAGCTCCAACAACAGTCGGAAGAGTTGTGCTTTCAACAACTGCACCGCTTGTTACATCAACAACTTTTGTATAATCGGTAGCGTCAATTTTAAAATATTTTTTTGTCGCATTGAAATAAACTACAAAATCACCGGCAGTATATTTAATTACACCATCAGCAACTTTTTCAGCTGTAGCAGCTTTATTAGCACCAAAAGTCGTAGAGTTTGCTTTACGCAATGCAATTAAACCTTTGTAAACATTATATACGTCTTTGTTTGTTTCTACAAAGCTCATATCGATTGCATTAACAGCATCTGAAGACATGTAACTGTTGTGGTCACCGTTTTTAGTTCTCATAAACTCTTGTCCACCGTTGATAAAAGGAGTTCCCTGAGCTAAGAAAACAATAGCTGCACACATTTTGTTTTGTGCTTTTACCATTTCAAGAGCTGAAATTTCCACATCGCCGGTTACATCCTTAATAGTAATTGCATCAGCTGTAGCATCCATCAAATCAGCCAACAAGTTTCCTTCAGAAGACTTTCTTTCTGTCAC
>JBGUUT010000101.1:0-30812 GCA_045133795.1 Spirochaetota bacterium | reverse complement strand
CCAAGTATTTACAGAGAAAGATTTGAAGTTCAGTCTTCAGTTGCTTAAAAAATTAGGGTCTTTTTTGACTGTACCGATATTGACTTTCTCATTTCAAGCTTGTCTAGCTTTTTACTTGTTTTGTCAGTCTTTATATAGTATCATAAAAGGACTGGAGGACTGATTATGATAACTAATATTCAGGAATGTATTAAACCTATTTCCTATGTAAAAACAAATGCTGCCGATATGATGAATTTTGTAAATGACCGAAAAGAACCTCTAATTATTACACAGAACGGAGAATCAAGAGCAGTATTAATTGATGTAGAATCATATCAGGAAATGAAAAATGCATTCAACTTATTAAGAATTATTCAAGCTTCTGAAAAATCAATACAAAATGGAGAATGCAAACCTGCTTCTGAAGTCTTTGCAAATTTAAGAAGGAAGTATAATTGTGGAAAATGAAATAAACGAAGTTGAAGTCTCTCCATTTGCTCAAGATGATTTGAATGAAATAATAGAATATTATTTTTTGTATTCACAAAATTATATAGAAACAACAATTTCAGAATTTGAAGAAAATATAATGTCTTTACAACAATATCCTAGAAGTGGAAGAATTGTTCCTGAACTTGAAAGACAAGGTATTACTCAATATAGAGAATTGATACAAGGTAATTATAGAATAATATATAAAATCTCTAAGGACAAAGTAACAGTTCTTACAGTTATTGACGGAAGAAGAAATTTTGAAGAAATAATTATTGAGAAACTTTCTCGATATTTATAGAGACGAAAACTAACAGGCTGTTTAAATCCGACCTTGCACTTATTTAAGGCAAGCTTTGCTTGCAAATTGCCCCCAAAACGATTTTATATGACATCAAGACTCTTACAAACAGTTGTTTACCAAAATAAAGAAAAAAAGCGTTTATGTCTGCGAGTTTTTTTATTATCAAAATAACTTCTCAATAATCCCGGTTTGTATAAAAAACATATACAAAATCGTTCCGCCGAATATAGAAATCAGCGGATTATTTTTCCACAAATGTATGGCTGTTACAAAAAGTAACGAAATTATTTCCGGTAATCCAAACGGAGCAGAAGTCCATTTTGTGTCTTTTATACTGTAAATCACCAATATTACCATTACCATCGGCGGAATATATTGTTGTACAAAGTCGAGAACTTTCGGCGGTTTGCGATGACTGAAAAATAAAAACGGAAATACTCTCGTAAAAAAGGTAATTGCCGCTATTATAAAAATAGCTATGAAAACACGTGACAAAGGCATTGGAGTCATGACGGTAACCTCTTGCGTAGTAAAATCAATATAATGATAGAAATTATTATTGAAAATATGAGCATATTTTCTTTCCCGATAAATATTAAAACTAAAATTGAAACTATTATTGCAATTGCAAACGGTAACTTTGAACGACATTGTTTCCATTGTTCTATAAGTAAGACCATAAATAATGCTGTTAATGCAAATGACAGTCCGGTACAATCAAATGATGTAAAAAAGCTTCCGAACCAAGCCCCCAAAACTCCGCCGGCAATCCAATAAATATGGTCGAGTAAGCTTATATAAAAATAAAAATCTCGCTTTTTTACATTGTCGGGGACAGTGACTGTCGTCTGCAGAGAATATGTTTCATCTGTAAGTGCGAAGATTAAATATGGAGTTATCGGTTTTGTATCACGGAATTTGTCCAGCAGTGACAATCCGTAAACCATATGCCGGGCATTTACAAGTAATGTAACAAGTGCAATTTCGGCAAATCCTGCGTTTTGAGCAAACATAGATACGGCAATATATTGTCCGGCTCCGGCATAGATTACGATACTCATAAAAAGTGCAAGTAACCAATGATAACCGGCGTTTGTCAATAATAAGCCGAAAGCAATTCCGATTGCCATGTATCCGAGCAGTACCGGAATTGTAGATTTAAATGCTTCTCTAAAACATTTATTGGAAAAAATATTAGATATAATCATATAAAAAGTCCTGCGTTCTTATAAAATCTTGTCTAAGTATTTGTCAATATAATAGAAACTTTGTTATAAAGAATATTGTATTTAAAAATAAAATAATTACGTTATATGTTATTTTAATATCTGGTTTGGTTGGAATTATGAAATATAAGGTGGGCGGCAAATTGTGTTTAATGTACGAAATAAAGAAGATTACATTAAAAAAAGTCGCCGAACGTGTCGGAGAATTTGGGAATGTCTATGAAGAATAAAATTATTGATTTATTACAAAAATATCTGACGAGTACTGATTCGAATTTCTTTTTTATTAAGTATTACGATAAAATTAATATATCAGATTTGAATATACAAAGTTTTTTTCCGGTATTTGAAGGCAGTGAATTTTTATATCATGTTTTTGATGAAACAAAAATACAGAAAGCTTATGAGCCTTTTATGGATTGGATTAAGTTTCTTTATGAGAAGTTCTATGCGGAAAAGTATTCAGCCGACAGTTTTATAGATAAATGCGATATTTATTTTTTGCATAAACAACTTTTTGTTTCATATCTTGAATGCGGACAATTTATTCGTAAAGAAAATATGCTTTTGCATGAAAAAGATTATGAAGAGCTACGTTTGATAACAGATATTATAAAAATCTTTTTGTTTATATCTCAAGAACATTCATTGTTTTTTGTGTTTCATCAAATGCAATTTTCGTCATCATCTTTTCTTAAAACTTTGAATATGATGATTAGGGATTTTGAACTTGAAAACATAATTTTTGTGGGAACGTTTGATGATACTCAGATTCAATATGAATATTTACAGTTTCATTGGCAACAGTTGCAACAAATAATTGAAGAAAAGAAAGTCGTTTTTAATGCGGAATATTCTAATTTTTCGGACAGGCATCCCGAACCTGTAGGAACTTTAAAATTTGAAGTTTCCGAGATTTCTCATTATACGTCATTGATTAATGATATGCTTTTGACGGCGACATTTAAACAGGCAATTTTTTATATTACGATGATTCAAGATTGGATTGCATTCGGTGAAATAGAAGCGAGTCATAAAGATTTGTTGCAGTTTTATACTGTTTCGGCGTATGTTTTTCTCTATTCGGAAAATAGAGAAAAAGCAATGCTTTATACAACAAATATCGAGCATAATTTAAATAATACCGCAGATGATGATATTTTTCGCTATGAGTATTATTATCTGTCGGCGTTAATATGTATCTATTGGGATGAAAAATCTTCTGAAGTGTACAGATATATTGAAAAGTCTCTGAGTCTTGCTGAAAAGTTTAACGATAAACAGAAGATTATAAAATCGAAGTTACTTGATTATATTCATGCGTGTCACGGTTGGCATGTAAATAAGATTTATACTAACAGAGCAATACAGGTAGATTTTGATTTTATAAAAGATTTGGAAGAAGAAAATTACCTAAATAACCTTTGTTATATTTATGCACAGAATATTGAAAATGATATGGCCTTTTTGCAAGAGGTAGAGGATGAAAGAAAGCATTTTGATTATTTTTATAAAGCACTTTCTCTCGGTGCAAAAATTGATAACAAAGCATTTTTGCAAATAGCTTTTCGGTATAAGGATTTGATAATTCATTATTATAATTTTAGAAAAGCAAAAGCTATATTGAATGAATGTCGTAATACTTTTTTACAAACGAATGAATGGGAAAAAGTCCTTAATGAAGCTTGCATATTGATGGAAAATGAAGACACTCAAGAAGCTCATCGAGTTTATTGTAGAGCATTGTCGCTTTGTTACAAAAAGCAATTAAAATCACGTTATCGTAAAAGTAATCTGAAGCATTATTTTTTATTTACTTCAGAAAATGAAGTCGATTATATTGCAGAAACTTTATACAACATGGCATATAATGCAATGCTTGTTCGTAATTATCATGAAGCTTTAAATTATCTTAATCCGGTTTTGAAAATGTTGGAAAATAGTAACAAATTGGGATTGGCAATTTGCAATATTGCGAAACTTTACGGAATGGCGGCGTTTTGCTACCTCTGTACAAAGCCGCTTTATGCATATAGTTACGTAACAAAAGCAGAATTAATTTTGTCTCATTTGCTGGAAGACGGTCAAAGAACAGATTTTGAGTTATGGGACGATTGTTTGTTTTTCTATTTTTTTGTTAAAGGTCTTTTGGCAGAAAAAGATACGGATGAGGCTATAGAGAATTTACTTCGTGCAAGAAAACATTTGGATTTTATTGCCGGGCAACATTTTATTTTATTGCCGCTTTTTACGGAAATGGCTGTTCCGTTGTTCAGAAAATTTTCATTACACAATGAAGCTGATGAGTTGTTGGAATGGTGTATCGATTTTTGTAAAACAAGAAATCTCAAAAATATTTTACCGATAATTTTGGCAGTACAAGCCAATGAAGATTATGAATATCCGAAAATAGATTTGCAGTTGAAAGATGTGGATTTTTCGTTAGATGATATTTTAAATATGTTTTACAGCGAAAATATAGAAATTCTTTTGCAGGAAAAAACAGAGGATAATTACTTTTTGTTATCATGGCAAAATTCAATGAAGAAAAAATATTCTAAGCTGGAAGATTTTTATTGCAAAATGCTTGATACAATGCGTAGCTTTTTCAATTTCGACTGCAATATTTATATAAAATTGGAAGATGACAAACCAATTTTGAAATATTCTCAAATAAAGATTTCAGAAAACGAATTAGTGGTTATTACAAACTTTTTCAAAAAATATTGTATGCCGTTTATTTGTCACAGAACCAATTTACAGTTTAAGAATTTTCTTCCGCTTTTAAATTTGTGGGAAGGAAAAAATATTGTGACTCTTGTCGGAAATCCGGTTTTTCGTAATGAGAAACTTGACAGTATTTTTATAGCAGCAATTGATATGAAAGATAATTTTATGGGAAATTCTCCGCTGCTGAATCCGGACAGACTTTCAACAATTACTTTTGCGTATAACTGGCTTGTGGATGCGATAGAAGATTTGGAAATGACGGAAAAGTTGGAAAAAGAAAAAAATCACACGGAAGAACTTTTGCTTAATATTTTACCTCGTGCGGTTGTTACTAAAATGCAGGAAACCGACGGTATTGTTGCAGATTATTTTGATGAAGTTTCTGTAATGTTTGCAGATATTATCGGTTTTACGGAAATTGCGTCAGCGTATCCGGCAGATAAGCTTATATGTGCTTTGAATGATTTATTTTCCAGATTTGATGTCCGAGCAACTTGTTACGGTGTGGAAAAAATAAAAACTATCGGTGATGCGTATATGGCAGTTTGCGGCTTGCCTAAACCGGACGAAAATCATGCTCTAAAGATTATGGAATTTGCACGCGGAATATTTGAAGACATAAATGAGTTTAATCAAACATCAGAAATTCAATTTAAAATGCGTGTCGGTGTAAATTCCGGAAGTGCAATCGCCGGAGTAATCGGGAAAACTAAAACGATTTATGATGTCTGGGGCGATACCGTAAATGTTGCAAGTCGTTTGGAAAAATTCGGACAGTCAAACTCTATTACATTCAGTGAAAAAACATGGCAATTAACAAAACAAACGATAAGATTTGATGAAGAGTTGAATTTACAAGTCAAAGGTAAAGGAAGGCTCAAGGCGTACAGATTAAATTGTGATAACACTCCTTTTTTATTTTAAATATATGCGATACAGAGATGAGAATATTTAAAGTCTTTTTTAATGCCGTTTAATTTTTAACGCAAGCTGATACAGGCGATATTTTAGCGGATTAAAAATAATATCGTATGCCGGCAGAAATTTTGTTGTTCCGTTGCCGAATTTTAATTTGAAATCGGTAACGCCGTTTAAAGAGTCGTTTGGATTTTCCGGGTCGGCGATTCCCATGAAATCGTAGTAAGTACAGCCGTTTGCTTTACCGTATCGCAAAGCTTCCCATTGTAATAAATATGGAGCCATTAAATTGCGTTTGTGTCCGGCAGAAGCTCCGTAATAGTACAAAGCTTGTTTTCCGCTGTATGTAAATATTCCGCCGGCAATTATTTCATTTTCATGTTCGGCTACCATAAAGTGAGCAAACGGCAGAGAATTAAGAAAGGATTTGTAATATTCCAAACCGTTTGCACGAAAACCGTCACGTGCAGTAGTAATTTCTAAAAGGTGATAAAACTCCGGAATTTCTTCAGTTTTTCCTTCACGAATAGTAACACCTTTTTTTTCTGCCAGTTTAATATTATATCGCCCTTTGGGTTTCATTTGAGCGAGTAATTCATCTTCAGTTTTTGTAATATCAAGAATATTTGTGAAAGTCGGAATTATTGCTTTTACATTAAAATTATGGTGAGAATTTGAATGTAAAAAATCCGCATCGCTGTCATTATGAGGAATTACCCAGTCGACAAAACAATGTATTAGATTATTTTCTGCTGCAATTTCTTTCAGTCCGTTAATGATTACGGTATAAAGCTCGGAATTGAGTCTATTTTCAGTATAAAGAATACCGCCTTGAATATATCCGAATTTGAAAACGGAACGATGGCGTAATTGCAAAATCCCGGCTGCGATAATTTCATTGTTATCAACAATGCCGAAATAAATTCCCGGATTTCCGTTTTTTGTTTGAAATGCAAGCCAATCCGCAGTATGCCATAAAGAACTGTAAGGGTGTGAACAGAGGTAATTTTCCAATTGCTGATTTTGTCCTTTTATAAATTGCATTTTGTACCTCCGCCGGCTTAGTTCTGTTTTTTTACAAATATTTATTTTGATAAACGCAGTATTAAAAATTGAGAATATTCAAATAATAAAAAAAACTCCCTGTAAAAAGGGAGTTTTAATAATGGCGATGATCGGATTTGAACCAATGACCCCCCGGATATGAGCCGGATGCTCTGACCAACTGAGCTACATCGCCATAAGATGTTTGTCTTATATCAGTTTTTTACCTAGGTTGTCAAGAAAAATCGTTGCGAGATAATGGTTTTCCTATAACAATTCCGTCTCCGCCTAGATATGTGTGGATTTCGCCGTCAATTAAGAATTGAACTTTCTTTATATTTGAATATTCCGTTGCGGTAAAAACAACTTGCTTTAATTGTAACAGCGTAGAATCTCTGCCGAAAGAATTAAATTCAAATTCAGCAGAAAAATCAAGAAATGCAATGTCATTGTCAATTTTGATGCTTCTGAGTGTTGTATTTTCCGGAATGTTAGTAACTATATCATGAGATTCTTCTGCATTTGTCGGTCCGGCAAGTAAAGCTGTCAGTGCAGATTCTAATGAATTTGTTGAAGAAATTTTTCTGAATGCAGTAAGCATTTTTTGTGTTCCGTCTTCCGAAACTCTGCAGAAATAAATTTTTCCGGTAATAAATTCTTCTGAAGATACTTGTGTTTCTTTTGTAATTTCCGGCGGATTTTCAGTTTTCACGTTTTCCGGAAGTTCGGATAATGTATTTTCTTGTGAAATTTTAGCTTTGTTTTTAGCCGGTTTACACATTTTGAGAACCAGAACACCAAAAATAATCAGAACAATTAATATTACAAAGAAACCTATGCCGCTGCGGGAATTATCTTTTTCTTCTCCTCTCATTTTAACCTCTTAAAAAAATTAAAAGCTGTATCAAAATAGATATGAACTATTTCTCTACAGCTTAGATATTATTTATAAAATTAATCGAACTTATTTTACAGTGAAAGTAACGTAATCAGGGTAATATTGCTGATTTTTTCCCATGTAAAGTTTATATTCACCTACACCGTATTTACATGGAACTGTAACTTCAAAAGTTTTGTCATCAACCCAATTAGGTGTAAGAACACCGCAACCGGCATAATAACTTTTTCCGTCTTCTAACATAAATTTAGCTTCGGAATCCGGGAATGTAGCAAATACAACAAGGTTGTTTTTATCAAAATTCCCCAAGAATTCACATTTTAATTTAATGTTCGCATCTTTAGCAACATTTGTAGGGATTTCAGAAACCAAACGAGCAACAGAATCTGTCATTAATTGTGTTACATAATAAATATTGTCTGCACTCGGAGCAGAAACACCGATACCGGTAAAGTTAACATCTGCTGTCAAAATATTTTTCTTGTGACCTTCAGAATTCATCCACGCATTTACAAGAGTTTCTGCGATTTCTGTTTCATTTTCACCTTTACAATAAGCGATGTTTTCAAAAACTCCAAAGAATAGTTTCGGACTTGCAATTCTTACACGTTCTGCAGGAAGTTTACCTTTGCTTACGTGTGAAAGCTTTGTATTAGCTAACATATCGGCACTGTGTTCTCTTGCACAGTTTTGTAACTGTTCGTCAATTTGTAACGGAATAAAACTGTTATCCACACGTTGTTTATTAACAAGTCGTAAAATTTCTTGTTCAATTAAATTTGTATCAAGAGCAAAAGCTCCGAATACTGCGGAAAAAAGTAATCCTAAAAAAATCATCTTTTTCATTATAAAAACTCCTTATAATCTTCATTACATTTTATTGATTATAGAATAATATCTCAAAAAATGAAGACGCTTTACATTTTCAATGTATCGGCATTTTTTTCTTTCGGTATAGAAAAAATATAAGAATTCTCTTTAGATAGACAAAAAAAATGCATTGTAGTATAAAACGACGCAATTTTTTTAATGGAGATTAAATATGAAAAAGCTGTTATTTCCCCTGATTCTTTTGTCTTTTATGATTTCATGTGAAAAAAAAGAAACTTTGTATTTGTTCAACTGGGCAGAATATATTCCTACACACGTTTTCGGACAGTTTGAACAAGAAAATAATGTCAAATTAAAATTTGATTGGTATGATTCAAACGAGGCAATGTTTGTAAAGATTCGTTCCGGAGCTTCCGGATATGACATAATTTTTCCGTCCGGAGATTATGTTTCAATCATGCGTAAAAGCGGAATGTTGCAACCGATTGATAAAACAAAAGTTCCGAATTTAGACCTTTTGGACAGCAGAATACTTGAGCGTATTACTTTTGATAAAAACCAAGAGTACAGTGTGCCTTATATGGTAAGTGTAACAGGAATTGCCGTAAATACAAATGAAGTAAAAGATTATCCAAAATCATTTGAAATTTATAATCGCAAAGATTTAGCCGGAAAAATGATTTTAATGGATAATATGCGTGAAGTTCTTGACGGAGCATTGATTAATCTCGGTTACCATGCAAATTCTACAAATAAAGAAGAAATTACTGCTGCCGGAGAATTGGTAAAAAAATGGAAAGAAAATATTTTACGTTTTGACCAAGAGTCTTTTGCCCGAAGTTTTGCACAGGGAGAGGTTTTTGTCGTTCACGGTTATGCTGAAAATATATTTTTGGAACTTGATGAAAATCAAAAGAAAACTACAGACTTTTTTATTCCGGAAGGCGGGACTCTTTCTATAGACAATATGGTAATTCTTAAAGATGCAAAAAATCCGGAATTAGCACACAAATTGATTAATTTTATTTTGCGTCCGGATATTTATGCTCAAATTTGTGATTATTTGACATTACCGTCAATGAATATCGAATCTCGAGAATTGATGGAAAAAACTCCGGTTTATTCTATTGATGATGTTTTATCGTGTGAAATAAAAGACGACGTAGGCGAAGCGATAGAATTGTACAACGAAGTTTGGCAAGATATAAGAATCGGCGGTTAAAACTTTCGATATTTTTTATAACAGTAAGACCTTTTGTGAATAAATTTTTTTTTCGCAAAGGTCTTATTTTTTGTAGATAAAGGTGAAACAAATATGACAAAGAAAATGGAATTAATGTCGCCGGCCGGTAATTTGAAAAGTTTTGCGGCTGCTATTGAAGCCGGAGCGGATGCAGTTTATTTAGGATATTTAAAATTTAATGCACGTCGGCCGGCAGATAATTTTGATGTTCCGGTTTTGAAAAAACTTTGTGCCGAAGCTCATCGAAGAGGTAAAAAAGTTTATGTTACTTTGAATATTGATTTAAAAGATAATGAATTGGCTGAAGCTGCAAAAGTTGTAGAAATGTTGTGTCAAATAAACGTAGATGCATTGATTGTTAAAGATTTAGGATTGATATCTTTACTAAATCGTTCTTATAAAGGAAGAATTGCAATTCATGCGTCAACACAACTTGCGATTACTTCAGCAAACGGAGCAAAACTGGCGGGGAAGTTAGGTTTTACACGAGCTGTATTGGCGAGAGAATTAACTTCCGATGAAATCAAACAGATTTCGGATTGCAGCGGAATAGAAACGGAAGTTTTTGTGGAAGGTTCTATGTGTTTTTGTGTTTCCGGACGATGTTTTATGTCATCGTGGGTTGGCGGACGAAGCGGGAATCGGGGAGCGTGTACGGCTCCGTGCAGATTATCTTGGGAACACAACGGCAAAAAGTTTCCGTATTTTTCTATGAAAGATATGTTGTTGGTAAAACATTTGGATAAACTTGCGGCTTGCGGTGCAGATACATTGAAAATTGAAGGTCGATTAAAAAGTCCGGGTTGGGTTTCTGTAATTACTTCTATTTATCGCAAAGCTTTGGATTGTCAAAATACGGAAGCGGAAATAGAAGAGTTTCGTCAGCGACTGGCGACGTATTCAGCTCGTGAAACAGGCGAGGGACATTTTTTCGGTCATGAAAATCTTGTCGGAAAAAATGAAAACTGGAGTAATTACAATAAGAATATTCAACTGGAAACAGCGTTTGATTTTGAGGCTTTTTATTCTCAAAAAACGGCAGAAATTACATCTGATAAAACAAAGGCTCAGATTAAAATCAAAGTTGATGATATTGAAGATATTGTAACAATGAAAATTCAGTTACCTAAAAAAGGCAAAGTCGGAACTTTGGAAGAACTTGCGGCTGCGTTGGAAAATGAAGGAATCAAAGTAATCGTTGACGATAAAAATCGTGAAACAGCTGCTCGAGAAATAAAAAACGCTGTTGACAGCGTGATTGCAAAAATTAAATTGTTGGAAAAAAAACAAGGGACTTTGCCGGAACTTTCGGAAGATGTAAAAGCGTTTGTTGATTACAAATATATTCCGTCACAGCGTAAATATAAACTTACGGATTCCCCGGACAAAGTCGTGATTTTGCCTAATCAATTGAATTATATAAATGAAGAAAATTTCCCCGGCTTGAAAATTGTCAATATTTGCGTGACACCGCAAATTACGAATAAAGAAACTGAAGCGATTGCGGAAATTGCAAAAAATTATGAGGTAATAATTTCATTTCCGCCGGTAATTTATGAGACAGAAGAAAAAGCGTATATCCCGTTAATTGAACATTTTTGTTCATTGGGGATTTACAATTTTCAAGCTGACAGTCTTTCAATGCTTGAGATATTATCAAAGAATTCGCAATGTAAAATTTATGGCGGAATGTGGCTTTCAGTGTTGAACAGAAAATCTGCACAACTATTGCAGGAATTAGGCTGTCAGTCTGTATATGCAACGGCAGAAGCTGATGAGTTTGTACTGGAAGCTTTAGATAATACAGTTTCCGGACAATTGGAGGCTTTGGTTTATGCCAGATTACCGCTTTTTATTTCGAGAGTGGCAGATGAGCAGTTTGTGGACGGTGCGATTTTCAGCGATAATATCGGAACCAAAATAGAATGCAGATTACTGGACGGCGTTTCATATTTCTTTAGTAAAGAAGCGTTTTCTCTTTCGACGGAAGCTTTGTCGAATAGGGAAATTCGCTTTGACCATTTAACGGCAGACTTGAGGTTTTCTGATATTGCAATTTGGAAAGACCTGCAAGCCCATAAACAGGTGAAAGGAAATATTTTTAATTATTCTCGAAAATTAGTGTAGACAATAATTATAAAAAAGGAGCGAAGAAAAGTGTCCGCCGATTCTGAGACACTTCATTTCGGCTCCTTTTTTTCGGCAATAGTTCAGATATCTAAATTAGAACCCTGGAAAAAATGCTGTATTGCTTACATAATCTGCATTCTCGATATTTGTTATGTTTGATAATTTGAAACAAAACGCAAATGCAAAATCATCTATGACTGTTATTCCGTCGGGAAGTGTTACACTTAATAATTCTGAACAATATGAAAATGCAGATTTTCCTATAATTGTTACACTTTCCGGAATCGTCACACTCCCGCTTGCAGACGGATATGCAACTAATATTGTCTTGTCTTTACTGAGTAAAATCTTTTTGTCATCAGAAGCTGAGTAAAAATCATTTTTAGCCGATACAATAAAATTAAGATTACAACAACTTCTAAAAGCATCTTCTTTAATTGTTTCTATATCTTTCCCGAGAGTGATATTTGTCAAATTAGTACAATATGCAAATGCTTCATGATCTATTGTTTTAATATTATCTCCGAGAATGATATTTGTTAGGTTGGTACAATATTTAAAAGCACCTCCATTGATTGTTTCTATGCTATCTCCAAAAGTGATGTCTGTTAACTTGGTACAGTGTGCAAATGCGTCAAAATCAATCGTTTCAACATTATCTGTGAAAGCAATACTTGTTAAATTGGAGCAATATTCAAAAGCTTTTTCGCCGATTGTTTCAATATTATCGCCTAAAGTGATATTTATTAAATTGGTACAGTGTGTAAAAGTTTTCTTTTCAATTATTTTAACGTTGTTTCCGACAATTACACTTGTCAAATTATTACATCCTGCAAAAGCTTCCTCTCCTATTGTTTCAACTTTATTTCCGATGATTATACTTGCCAAATTATTACATCCTGCAAAAGCTCTCTCTCCAATTATTTCAATGCTGTCTCCGAAAGTTATATTCGTCAAGTTGTTGCAGTATTTAAAAGCACTTCTTCCGATTGTTTCTAGGTTTTTTCCAAAAGTAATATTTGTTAAATTAGTACAATTTTTAAAAGCCCATCCTTTTATTTCTTCAAAAGAATCTCCCAATATTATACCAATTAGATTGGAACAATTTTCAAATGCAAATTCTTTGATTGATTTTAGACCGGTTGCAGCAGACAAATCTAATATTATTTTAATGCTGTTGTTTGTTCTTAAAGCTGTTCGAATCGCAGAAATTGTATCATCGGTGATTTCGCCTGTTACTTTTATTGTGTATGGTTCTTCTGAGGCGGCAAAATTTGTAATTATATTTGCAACATTAGCAGCTGTAGCATTTTGTATCCATACGGCATATAGTGTGATTTCATTTCCGGTTGTTAAATTTTTAACAGATTGTTTATTAGTGTAATCCGGAGAATTCTTATTTGCTTCTGTCGCCCAACCATAAAATGTGTAGTTTGTTTTTGTAAATGTGTTAGCTGTTAAGTCGCTTGTGACATCATAAGTAAACGTTTGATTTGCCATAGAGCCGTTGCCGCCGTTGGCATCAAAAATAACACCGTAAGTGTTTGGAGTCCATTTAGCTGTCAGTATGATATTTTCTGAAATCAAACTTTGAGAAGTAAACTTTCCATTATCATTATACCAGCCGGCAAATGTATAACCGATTTTTGTTAACTGCGGGAATTGTTCTTCTTTTAGAGTATCATTTTTTTTCAATTCTGAAATTTTTGACAGAAGTTTGCCGGATTCATCTTCGAATGTCACGGTATAAGTTTTAGCCGGAATATCTTTGGTTGTTAAGTCAGATTCAACCTGAGTACAGGCTGCGACTGTAAAAAATAAAATCAATAGAGTGACGATATTTATTCGTTTCATCATTTTTTATCTCCTGATAAATAAAATTTAAAGCCTTAATTTGTGCACAATTAAGATGAAGTTTGAGTTTTATGTAAATGATTAATTGTTTTTGTGGCATCTTCACATAAAACTTAATCTCAATATAAGATGTTTTTTTATTTAAACAAAAAAATTTAACAATAGAATGAAAAACCGATTGTAAAAAAGGTCTAAGTGGGAACTAATAAATGATTGTATTTTATGTAATATGGACAATTAGGATTAGATTATTAAAACAAAGGCTGTCTGATTTTTTGGACAGCCTTATTTTGATACGTTGTTATTTCATTTTCAAATTATAACACTGGTAGAATGCAGTATCGCTTATAGAAATCACTCCATCGGGAATTGTAACGCTCGACAATCCGGTACAATATGAAAACGCATAGTCTCCTATGGAAATTACGCTGTCGGGAATTGTCAAGTTTGACAATTTGACACAATTTTCAAAAGCGTAGTCTCGTATGGTTAATACACTGTCGGGAATTATCAAGTTTGATAATCCGGAACAATTTGAAAAGGCATACTTTTCTATAGTTGTCACGTGGTTCGGAATAGTTATATTTTCGTTGGCAGAAGGATATGCTATCAATTTTGTTTTACTCTTGTTAAATAGGATTTTATTGTCATCGGATACGGAATAAACGTTATTTTTGTTTGATGCTATAAAGTTTAGGTTATAACAATTTTTGAATGCCTGAGAATGAATTATCCGCAGTGCGTTTCCCAAAGTAATATTTATCAGGCTGTAACAATTTTCAAAAGCATTGTTGCCGATTATCATTAATTTATTTCCCCAAGTAACACTTGTTAAACTTTTGCAGTTAAGAAATGCCAGTCTATTGATTATTTCCAGAGAATCTCCTAGAGCGATATTTGTTAGGTTGTAACAATTCCCGAAAGCTTGAGTACCGACAATCTTTAATTTATTGCCCCAAGTGATGTTTGTTAAGTTGTAACAATTTTTAAAAGCTTGAGATTCGATTGTTTTCAGAGATTTTCCTAAAGTAACGTTTGTTAAATCTTTGCAGTTAAAAAATGCCTGTTTTCCGATTTCTTTTAAACGACTTCCGGAAGTAACACTTTGCAGATTTGTACAATCGGCAAATGCTCCGTCCTCGATTGTTTTGATATATTTTCCCAGTGATATACCTACTAAGTTAGTGCAGTTTTTAAATGTATTTTTTTCGACAGATTCTAATCCTTTTGAGTCAGAGAAATCCAATATTACTTTAGTTTTATTGTTGATTTTTAGGGCTTTCGTAATAATTGAGAGGTCGTTAGAATTGACTTGACCGGTAATTTTTATTGTATATGGTTCTTTTGAAGGTTCTAAGTTTAAAATCATATTTCTGGCGGTAATAAAAGAAATTTTTTTAGAAATATCCAGTTTGCGTTTCCATATAGCATATAGCGTGATGTTTTCATCGGTAGTTAAGTTTTTAACCGATTGTTTATTTGCATAATTTGCAGTTGTTATTTGGGGATTTTTGGTCCAACCGCAGAATGTATAATTGGGCATTGTAAATGTATTTGTTGCTAAATCGCTTGTTACGTCATAAGTAAATTTTTGATTTGCCATAGAACCTTTACCGCCGCTGGAATCGAAAATTACATTGTAAGTATTTACAAGCCATTTGGCTGTTAATTTGATATTTTCAGAAATCAAGCTTTGGGAAGTGAATTTTTTATCTTTGTTATACCAGCCGGCAAATGTATAGCCGTCTTTCGTTAAAATCGGAAGTACTTCTTTTTTGATTGTATCATTTTTCTTTAATCCGGTAATCGCAGCCGGCGAGTTTCCGAATTTATCTTCAAAAGTTACGGTATAAGTTTTGATTGTGTAATTAACTGTCGAAATTGCACTGTTTTTCATTCCGCTTTTTACCGCAACGGCTTTGAGTGTTGTGTTCGAGTTGATTGTAATCGGTTCTGTATATTTATTACTGTGTTCAGTCGGTGTGCTGCCGTCTGTCGTGTAATAAATAACGGCAGTTTTGGGAAAACATGAAAGTGTAACTTTGTCGGCGTAGTCTATTTCCCCTTGAGGCGGAGTAAAAATTACGGGCGTTACTGTCGTTTTTTCTGTCCAAATAGCATAGAGGGTAATGTTGGGAGTGTTTGCTAAATTTTTGACAGCTTGTTTATTCACATAGTCAGCAGTCGTTGCTTGAGGATTTGCAGACCATCCGCTGAATGTATAATTTGTTTTTGTAAACGCATTTACGGTTAAATCATCCGTAACATCATAAATAAATTTTTGAATTGCCATTGAGCCTTTACCGCCGTTAGCGTTAAAAATGACATTGTAAATATTGGGAATCCAGCCGGCTGTTAAAACAATATCTTTTGATATTAAGGAGCGAGACGTAAATTTTTCATCTTCATTATACCAACCGACAAAAGTATAACCGCTTTTTGTGAGTATGGGAAAATCTTCTTCTTTGAGCGTGTCGTTCTTTTTCAATCCGGGAAATTTTACCGGCAAGTTTTCTGATTCATCCTCGAAAGTCACGGTATAAGTTTTGATTTTGTAGTTTGCTGTCGAAATGGCACTGTTATTCATTCCGCTTTTTACCGCAACGGCTTTAAGTGTAGTGTCCGAGTTGATTGTAATCGGCTCTGTATATTTATTACTGTGTTCAGTCGGCGTACTGCCGTCTGTTGTATAATAAATAACGGCGTTTTTAGTTGAACATGATAGGGAAACTTTATCTGTGTAGTCTATCTTTCTGTTGGACGGAGTAAAAATAACGGGTGCCATCTTACCGCTTTTAGTCCATAGAGCGTAGAGTGTTAAACTTTTTTCGCTTGTTAAATTTTTTACAGATTGGCAATCTCCGTAATCTGCTGTTGTAGCGTGGGGATTTACAGACCATCCGCTGAATGTATGGCTTGCTTTTGTAAATATGTTAGCAGTTAAATTGCTTGTTACATCACAAGTAAAGTTTTGATTCGGCATTGAACCTTTGCCTCCGTTAGCATCAAAAACTACGGTATAAGTTTGAGGTTTTATTTTTTTAATTGTTTGTTTGTATTCCAGCTGATTGCAGGCTGTAGTTGTCAGTAATAAAACAAATATTGTGCAAACATTTATTATTTTCATTTTTTATCCTTATGAAAAATTAGAATTGATACTTTTTTATCTAATGCAAAATATTGTGCATTATCAGGCTTTATGTAAGGAATTATTTGCGTTTATAATGGGCTCACATAAAGCTTAACCCCAATATAAAAAGTTTTTTTATTACGACAAAAATATTTAATAATAGATGTGAGGATTTCTGTCCGATAAAACCGGCTATATTTTTAGCTTTAAACTTGCGAATTGCTTCGGTCTTTCCGAACTTGTTTCGGAATCTCTTTTTTTTCGAGGATGTTAAAAACGAATTAATCAAGGTTTTAAGTCGGGGAAAATAAAAAAACTTTTGGCTTTAAAGATAGTTTTGCTGACTACAATACGTTTTTGTGATATAAAACGACAGAATTAGATTTCTACAATCTACTTATTTATTTTTTGCGGAGGATGATTTATGGCAATTCAACCATTTAGCCAGATTACAAAAGGACAGGGAATCACATTTGACGACAACGGAAAAATGAATGTTCCCGATATGCCGATATTACCTTTTATCGAAGGTGACGGAATCGGCAGCGATATTACAAAAACTATGATTAAAGTCGTAGATGCAGCTGTTGCAAAATCTTACGGCGGGAAACGTGAAATAGCATGGACTGAGGTTTTGGCAGGAGAAAAAGCTTTTAACGCAACAGGTAATTGGCTTCCGGACGAAACTCTCGAAGCATTTAAAAAATATTTTGTAGGTATCAAAGGACCTCTTACTACACCTGTAGGCGGCGGTATCAGAAGCTTAAATGTTGCTTTGCGTCAGATTCTTGATTTGTACGCTTGTGTTCGTCCTGTAAGATATTTCAAAGGTGTAGGTGCTCCCGTAAAACGTCCGGAACTTGTAGATATGGTAATTTTCAGAGAAAACACTGAAGACGTTTATTCAGGTATCGAATGGAAAGCCGGAACTGAAGAAGTGAAAAAAGTAATTAACTTTTTAAACACTGAAATGGGATGTAAAATCACAGATACTGCCGGAATCGGTATCAAACCTATTTCTCCTGAAGCTAGTAAAAACATTGTTCGCAAAGCTATTCAATATGCAATTGACAATAAACGCACTATCGTAACTCTTGTTCACAAGGGAAATATTATGAAATTTACCGAAGGTGCATTTAAAGAATGGGGATACCAAGTAGCTAAAGATGAATTCGGTGATATTACAATTACTGAAGCTGAATTGTATGATAACTATGACGGTAAACTTCCAGCAGGCAAAATCTTGATTAAAGACAGAATTGCAGATGCAATGTTCCAGCAGATTTTGTTGCGTCCGGATGAATACCAAGTTGTTGTAACTCCTAACCTTAACGGTGACTATATAAGTGATGCATTGGCTGCACAAGTAGGCGGTATCGGAATTGCACCGGGAGCTAATATTGCAGATAAAATTGCTATTTTTGAAGCAACTCACGGAACAGCACCAAAATATACAGGAATGGATAAAGTAAATCCGGGGTCTATAATTTTATCAGCTGTAATGATGTTGGAACATATCGGTTGGAACGAAGCCGCTGATTTGATAATCAAAGGTTTTGAAGCAGCAATTATGTCAAAACGTGTTACTTACGATTTGGCTCGTGCAATGGAAGGTGCGACTGAAGTAAAATGTTCTGAATTCGGCGAAGAAATCATTAAGAATTTCTAAGATTTGATAAATTAGAACAAAAAAGGTGCGTTTTTTTCGCACCTTTTTTTATTTTACAGCTGAATTAATAACTGCAACCTTAAAACGGTTATTTTCATTTCTTTTTACCTGCTCCGATTTTATAACCGAAATCTAATGACACACAATGTAAGGCGTTTGGACAGAAGAATAACGACGGAATATCGTAACTGTAAACAATTTTCCAAACAAAACCGCGATAGTAAATCCCCAATCCGCCGCCGATTGTTCGACCGTACAGCAAGTCAACTACTGCAGCGAATTGTTTTTTCTTTAGGTTTCCGAACATAAATTGGTCTACAACTGAAAAAGTAAAGCCACACCAGTCATACCATTCGTTATTTTTGACACCGCTTTTATTTTCTTCGATACATCCGTCTAACCAAGATTCAAAAGTATTTGATGTTTCTGCAAAATCCACTTTAAAACGCACTCCGTGTCCCAGTGCAAAATATTCAGTAATTGCGTAATTGTAGGTAAAACCTGTTGCGACGTGTCCGCCTAATGAAAAACCGGAAACATAACCGTCACCGCTGTTATAATTTATTCCGAAACCACCGCCTATACTGATTTCAAAAAAATGGCGTTTCCAGTTTTTGTTTGCATCATAACGTTCTCTTTTAGATTTATAAATTTTGTCTTTAGGTAAAACGATTTCATTGGGAATAATTTTCATGTTGTCGGATGATGTATCTTCTACGAGAGTGCCTTCTATAGTTTCACCGGAATCTAAATAAAATGTTTCAGCCATAATACACGGAACGGCTAATAATATAAAAATTGTATTTAATATAAATCTTTTCATTAATTAACTCTCCTAAACTAAAATAATTCATTTTCTTTAATTTCTACTTCTTTTAATACGCTCAGATATAAATCATAACCGCCCTTTGCCCTGTCGTATTTTCTGTCAGAAGAATAAATTATCAAATCCGGAGTGCTTTTGTCGGCTCCCAAGGAATATCCGGAAACTCTGTATTCGTTATATTCGGTATTTATATTTTCACCGATTGATGTTACTTCGCCGTAAGTTCCGTTATCATTTATTTTGCAATAATAAATGTCGTAACCGCCTTTTCCGCCGTCACGGTCGGATACAAAGTACAAAAAATCACCGAAAATATAAGGACATTCATCATTTTTATTACTGTTAATTGTGAGTTTGGTTGCATTGGTAAAAATATCTTCAGTTTGCAAAATATCGACTAATTTTCTTTTATCATCTGCATTATAAGTCCAACTGTAAATATTATAAGTACCGTCTTTATCATTACAAAAATATATTGTCTGGCGAGCATAATCTATGCAAGGGTAGAGCTCATTGTGCTCGTCCGTGTTTCCTGCAAAATTCACTTGTTGACATTTGCGATTTTCATCAAGATAAAAACCCAGAATATTATAGTCATTGACAGAATCCGTATTTGAGGTAGGGCGGTCGGTAGAAACAAAATAAAAATGGCTGAAATCGTCTTTGAAAGTATCAAAATCTCTGTAATAATCAGAAATCCAAATAGGACCGCGTTCATTATAGATTGTGTTTAAATATGTAATCGCATTACCTCGGCTTGTTTTTAAAGAACAATTTCCGTAAGAATTATTATCATTTCCGTAGCGATTTATTTCAAAAACTATCGAACCTTCATAGACATCAAATCCACGTTCTTCATTGTGCTCATTATATTTTGTTGAATAAACAACGCTGAGTCCTTGGTCATAATTCGGTGGTGCCGTCAAATTATAATCATCATATTCACTGTTTAAGTTTTCAAGATTGTAAGTCACCGGTAAAAGCATGAGCTTATTTTCACCGTCATTGATTCTGAATTGGCATGCTGTTGCGGTCAATAATATCAGCATTACTAAAAAATTAATAACTTTGTGTATCATTATTTTTTCCTCCGATACTTTATTTTTTTATTTACAACTTTATTGGATTTGTTGTAAATAAGGCAAACATTAACACCCCCCCCGATTTGTCAATACATCTTAAAATTTTACATTTTTACTTATATATTATTTGTAACTTTGGCAATAAAAAAAGCCGTCTTGTAAGAAAGACAGCTTTCTATGAAAATAAGTTTTTTACGATAAGCGAATTTTTGTGGGGAAAAATTAATCTGTAGAAAAAAATCAGCGTATGATTAGTTTTTCTTTTACTCGGTTTTGTTTTTTTGCAATGCGTTTGTGTTTTGTAGATAATCTGAAAGTTCTTTTTAGATGATTTTTTTCGCAAGAGATAATTTCTGCGATTTTTCCGATTTTAGCTTGAGTTTTTTGCAACATTTTCAAAACTGCACTTTCACCGAATATGTCAATATAAGAACTGTGACTGTAACGTTGTGTCATTTTTAACGGAAAAACGGCATTTATCGGAGTGTCGCAAGCAAGCATTTTTTCGCGAATCTGCAATTCGGTTATTCCGTCATTATTATTGTAAGTGTGAACTGAAAATAAGTAAGGGGTACCGTCAATTTTTATTTCAGATAAAAAACGTTTTACCGAATCCGGAATGCCGCCGTGATATACCGGAAAAACAAAACCGATTTTTTGTGCTCTGATCGGTTCGGTGGTATCGTAATCTTTCATAGCCGTAATATCACAATTTGTTAATTCATTTGCTAAAGTAAGAGCTGTCCAAAAACTCTTTCCGGTAACACTGAAATAAAAAATCTTATTTTCCATATTTTCCCTCGTAATAAAAAATGATTCTTCTTAAAATTTTCGGAATAATAGTTTTTTATTAAAGGGAAAGTTTACTTTTGTGTTTAAAGATTTTCGGTAATTTCTCGGAAAATTTCATCGATGCTTTTAGTACCGTCGATAATTTGAATATTCCATCCAAGATTTTTAAAGACATTAATTCCTTTTTCGTACTTTTCACGAATTTTTAACTGTAGTTCGTGGTGTTCGTAGATTTCACGATTTGTTCGTTTTTCCAGACGTTGCATACAAATGTCTACCGGAGTGTCGATAAAAAAAGTTTTTTGAGGAATAGGGAACATTTTATTTAGGTTAATAATAATTTCTTCATTTATATCAATACTTTGGTATGCGAAAGAAGAAAGTATATAGCGGTCGCAAAAAACTTTGTGAGTTTTGCATTGTTCAATGATTCCGTTTTTACCGTATAAATGATTACTTCTGTCGGCTGCAAATAAATGTGCTAGAGTAATTTTATCGATTGATAGTTTATGACTGAGAATCTGTCTGAGTAATTTACCGATTTCACTGTCTGTCGGTTCCCATGTAAAAATACTGTTCGGTAATTCAGCTGCTAACTTTTTTGCTTGTGTAGTCGTGCCGGCACCGTCAAGTCCCTCTATTACAAAAAAATCGGAAATAACATTATTTTTATTCTCAGTCATATAAAAAACCTTTATTTATCAATTAATATAACAATACTTCTTGCCGGCACCGTGATTATTGAAGTTTTAACACGAGTTTCTTTTCCCGGAGCTTTGAATCCGGTAGCTGTAGAAGTATCTACTGCCAAATGCCAATACTTTTTCTCTGTCGGTGAAGGTAGATGGAAATTTTGATTTTCCCAATGTGCGTTGATTGCAACATAAATATTGTTATCATTTAAATCTGCACCGCTTGCAGCCTTATTACCGTTTAACATAAAAGCTATACAGTGACTGTTTTCACTCCAATCCGGTTTGCCCAGTTCAAAGCCATGCCAGCTAATGTCAGAAGATAAACAACCTTCAGAATTTGTTCCGGTAAAAAAACTTGTTCTTCTTAAAACAGGGTGAGTTTTACGGAATTCAATCATGTTCTTACAGAAATTAAAGAAGTTTTTATTTTTGCTGCACAAAGACCAATCAAACCAATTGAGTTTATTGTCATGACAGTATGTATTATTATTTCCGTTTTTAGAGAATTTTACTTCATCTCCGTATAAAAACATTGGGGTTCCCTGACTTATCATCAATAGGGTAAATAAATTTCTCATTTGTTGTTCTCGCAAATCGAGAATATTTTTATCCGTTGTGACACCTTCGTGACCGCAATTCCAGCTTATGTTGTTATTATTTCCGTCACAGTTACCTTCGCCGTTTTCAATATTATGTTTTGAGTTGTATGACACAATATCGTTTAATGTGAAGCCGTCATGTGCGGTAATGAAGTTTATACTGTGATAAGGGTGTCTGTCTCGTAATGAAAATAAATCCGCACTTCCGGAAAGACGTTGTGCCAATTCTCCGGTAAGGTTACTGTCGCCTTTTACAAAACCGCGAATAGCATCTCTGAATTTTCCGTTCCATTCAGCCCAGCCTGACGGGAAATCTCCGACTTTGTATAATCCGGCCGCATCCCAACCTTCAGCGATAATTTGTGCAGAACTTAAAATAGGGTCGTTACTGATTTCGTTAAGAATAGAATAGTTCGGTACCCAGTTACCGTTTTCGTCACGTCCTAAAATTGCGGCTAAATCGAAACGGAAACCGTCAACGTGCATATCTACAACCCAATATCTCAAACTGTCGAGTATTAATCTTTTTACAACCGGATGATTACAATTAAGTGTGTTTCCGCAACCGGAATAGTTTTTGTAATATCTGCCTTGTTCTGTCATATAATAAATTGAATTATCAATTCCTTTAAAACAAACTGTCGGACCGTATTCGTTACCTTCTCCTGTGTGATTGTAAACAACGTCGAGAATTACACTGATTCCGGCTTTATGTAATGCCTTAACCATTTCTTTGAATTCATAAACTGCATTAAGTCCGTTTTCATCTTTTGCATACCAACTGTCCGGAGCAAAAAAGCCTAAAGACGAATATCCCCAAAAATTGTAGAGCGGTTCATTGGTTATCGGATTTTTCTTAAAGTTTTCTTTATTATTAAAATGATGTACCGGCATTAATTCTACAGTTGTAATACCTAATTCTTTAAGGTATGGGATTTGATCAATTATTGCCAAGTAAGTTCCCGGTGTATGTTTTCCGTTTTTATTATCAATAGTAAATGCTCTTGTGTGCATTTCGTAGATGATGGAATCTTTCATCGGGGTAGATAACGACATATCTCCTTCCCAATCGAAATTTTGTCCGTCAACAACTACAGATTTTGCAGTAACGCCGAAGTTATTTTCTTCACTGAAAGATAAGTCTCCCAATGGACTGCCGACTTGATATGCAAATGCTTCTGGTTTTGACCAATCATATTGACCGGAAATAGCTTTTGCATACGGATCTAAAAGTAATTTATTTTTATTGAAACGATGTCCTTCATTATCAGGCCAATAAGGTCCGTCTATAGTATAACCGTAACATTGACCTTCTTTTATTCCTGCAATAAAAATATGCCAAATGTCACCGGTTTTATTAATTTTCGGGTCTAAATCCAGAATATGTGAAGGTTTTGAATCTTGAGGTTTTTTAAAAAGTAGTAATGAAACCGCCGTTGCATTTTTAGAAAAAATAGCAAAATTACAACCGTTTTGGTTTAATTCTGCTCCGAGTAAATACGGTGTTCCCGGCTCTGTTTTCAAATCACCAAACATAATGAAGTTATGCATTTTTCCTTCCTGAAAAGATTAAGTAATTGATATTAAGATATGTAATACGGTTTTTTCTATTAAGATTTGTGAATATAACTTTTTATATTTGTTTTTCGCTTGAAAATCGAGTAAGAGTTAGCATAAAATTAAATTGTTTTCAATGAAAGATGTAAAAAAGCAGTTTCTGTTTGTTTTTTTGTAGCTAATCTGTCGAAAACTAAATACTAAATTTTGATAAAGGATTTTTTAAGAATGAAAAAGACAATTTTATTTTGGGCAATATTATTTATTTGTACAGCAGTCGGAATGTCGGCACAAACTTTACATACTACATTGGGAGATCTTTCTGATGATGCAGTTGTTGTTGAAGTCGGAGAATACGGAGTGACGGCGTTGGAATTAAAAACATATATGGCCGGTTATCAATCTATAAAAGAGTGGAATGCCGAAAATATTTTAAATGTTTTAAATTCTATGGTTTTGGATTTATTATTTACGAATGCTTGTTTGGATGAAAAGATTACAGTTAAGCAATCTGAAGTTTTGTATTATACTGAATATTATTTTAATAAAATCGGAATTGATTTAAATGATGAGAGTAGAGTTCAAGCGTATTTTGATACTACAGACCCTTATGCTGATATGGAAGATTTTTTGAATAAATCAACTTTCTTTCTGTTGAAGATGAAATATTTTGCAAAGAAAAATCTTTTATCGGCTACAAAAGTTTCTCACGTTTTCTTTTCGACACAAAAGAAAACCGCTGCAGAAAAGAAAATGGTACAAAATATAGTGTCTCAAGCTTTTTATGATATTGAAATGGGAGATGTTACTTTTACCGATATGTTTAGTTTGTATTCGGAAGATAATGAAACCAAGAATACTTTAGGTGATATAGGAACGTGTTCTTTAAAAGTTAAAAATAATTATATTCCTAAAAAGAAAGTGAAAGATGTACTTAATGCCGGATTATTTGTTCCTGTAGTGGTAGAAAATTCGAAAGGTTACAGTATTGTTTTAAATACTACATCGCAGTTTCCTACCGGAGAAGAACTTGATACTGTGATACAGGATTTATTTAAGAAATTTCCGCCTAAATACTACATCAGTTTTTAGTGCGAAAAAAAATAAAAAAAAATGAAAAAAGTTGTTGACTTAATTTTGAATGTGGTGTATAACACAAACATCAAATGAAACGTTTGCCGGCTTAGCTCAATCGGTAGAGCAGCTGACTTGTAATCAGCAGGTTGAGGGTTCAATTCCTTTAGCCGGCTTTAAAAAAACAAAGTACATCGAAAGATGTGCTTTGTTTTTAGCAAACGGGGAGATGGCCGAGTGGTTAAAGGCGACAGACTGTAAATCTGTTGACTATGTCTACAGGGGTTCAAATCCCTTTCTCCCCAAGAGTCTTAATTAAGACTCTTTTTTTTTACTCTTTTCAAATTATGTGAGGCGAAAGAATGGCTCTCTCTGAATCCCAAGTTATAGAAAAATTAGAAAAAAGAAAATTCTCATGTCAAAGATGTTCTAAATGTTGCCGTATAGAGCCGGGAATGGTAATGCTTACGGAAGAAGATGCAGATAAGGCAGCAACTTTGTTGAATATTTCACGAGAAGAATTTATAAAAAAATATTGCCGTGAAATATATCGTGATTCTAAGGTTTATGTCGGACTGAAAGAAAAAAAGAATTATGATTGCATTTTTTGGGAAAAAGAAGGGTGTTCTATTTATGAAGCTCGTCCGTTGCAATGTAGAGCATTTCCGTTTTGGCCGTTTTTGGTAGAGGATGATGCCGAGTGGATTTTGGAAAAAAAGCGTTGTCCGGGATTGGATGCGGCGGAGGATGCTTTAAGTTTAAGTGATAAACTTGCATTTTATCAACAAGAAAAATGTGCTCGTTACCTTGAATGGAAGTAAAAAATTGTTCTTTTCATAATTTATAGAATATTTTGTCTTTATGAAAAAAAGCCTAGTTATTTTATTATTTATTTCTTTTTTACTATTGATAGGTTGTTCTACTGATTTTGTATGCAAAAATGAAGGAAAACCTGTATATGAAAAAAATACAGATTGGACAATGATGCATTATTGTGCCGGAGACAACGACCTTGCTTCTGTTTTGTGTGATGATATAGAAGAAATAGTAAAAGGGTACAGCGGAAATTGTAATGTTTTAATTTTGATTGATGTTGCAGAAAATCAAAGTTGTACGATTTTTGAGGAAACATTTTCCGGAACGTGTATTTTTAGAGTTGAAAAAGGTAAATTAGTTCGTATCAGCTTAGATGAAATTTATCAAGGTACAGAAAAATCAATAAATTCCGCAGATACAGATGTATTAAAGAACTTCATTTTTTATTGTAAAAAAAATTATCCTGCAAAATATTACGGCTTGTTTTTAGGCGGTCACGGAAATGGTGTTGGTTCTGCTTTTTATTCTAATATCATTCAAAAAAATATTTTATATGACGGAGATAAAAAACAGTGGATTTGTGCCGTAGATTTGACCACTAATCTCGAAGAAAACTGTTCGGTTGATTTTTTAGGATTGGATCTTTGTTATATGGGGAGTATGGAATTTTTGTATCAAATCAGAGTAGGAAATGGAGGTTTTTCTACAAAATATGTGACAGCGTCAGCTCCGGAAGTTTGGGGAATGGGGTTGGACTACAGTCGTATTTATAATAATTTTATTCCCGATATTACTCCTAAAGACTTTGCAAATCTTGTAGTAAAATCTCAAGATGAATACACCAAAACTTCAGATGTACAACATTCTTTAAAATCAAAGCAATCTTTGATAGCTTGTGATTTATCGAAGGTTGATAATGTTAAGCAAAAATTTGATATTCTTTGCAATGTATTAACGACTAAGAAAGAGCTTGCGGAAAGTGTACGCGGAAAATCGAGATTAAATCAGAGCGATATAACACATTATTTTTCGTCAATGTATTCTACGGAGTGGAAATATTATCCGTATTTCGATTTATATGATTTTGTTTTTTTGTTGGGCGAGAAAGATGAAGAATTAAAAGAAATATCACGTGAAGTTTGTGAAGCTATAGATGAATTGATTTTAGATTCGTTCGGGCGTGATTTTTATACCAGATTTATTCCCGGCAAAATGGGATTGTCTATTTTTTATCCGAATTTTACTCTAAATGGTTGTTCTTGGGATTATATGATGTGGAATAAAGTGTCCTCTTCCGGAAATGAGTGTTACGGAAACTTATCTTGGAATAAAGATAATGCTGGTGTTGGTAATTGGTTTACTCTATTAGAATCTTGGTATAAAAACTGAGAAAAAAGTCTCAATTATTTTTTTAGAAAAAAAATAAAAAAAGTGAGAAAAAATGTTGACACAAAAAGTATTATAGTGTATAAAGAGACCATCAGAGATTGCATAGCGAAGTTGGTTATCGCGTCGGCCTGTCAAGCCGAAGATCGCGGGTTCGAGCCCCGTTGCGATCGACAAGGGAGATTGAAAAATCTCCCTTTTTTATTTTTATAAATAGTAATTTTATATCTGTTGTGGTTTTAGCTTTTTATGACAAAAAAAATATTAATCTCTGTTTTGCTGTTTTCATGTATTTCTTTATTTTCACAATCACTTGCTAATCAAAAACTTTTTTTTGTTACTGAGCATTTTTCTTTGCTTATTTTTCCGACAGAAGAAGAATTAATTTTGTTTTTCCGAAAAAACGGTAATCCTATAAAAAATACTAAGATTTGTTTTTATAAAGACGGGCATATTACAAAACCGCAGAGTACAGCTAAAGACGGAAGTTTGCGTATAAAACATCCGAATGAAGCTTTTATACAGTTTAGATTCGGAAGTTACCGTACGATTCATACTTTTGCATTGCCGGAATATAAGCGTTCTGTAAAATATGAACTTAAGACAGAAAATGACGGAGATTCTTTATTTTTGGAAGGAAAAATATTTGAAGAAGCTCAAAAGGTTCGTTTGATTTATCGAGACGGACAGAATGTGGAAAAAGTAGAAGAGGTTTTAATTGATAATAATGTATTTAGACAAAAGTTGTTTTTGAATGATAAACCACTTTTTGTTGATATTTATGCAGATGATAATTTTGTTTGTACGGCTCTTGTTAATTTTGGAGCACAAAATGTAGAAGTAAAAGGTTCAGAAAAAATTAAAACCATAATTCCGAAAAAAATGGAAATAACTTCGGAAATGCAGCTTGATTGCAGAAAAATTAATTCTATAGAAAGCTTGTTGTTGTCATTTTCACGATGCGGAGAAAATGCTGAAAGATTATATTTTGCCAATAACGGAAAAATATTTGATTTGCAGCCGGCGAAAAATGACGGAGTTTTGTCCGGAAATGTTGAAGCAATCATGAAAAACGGAGAATCGATAAAAGAAAATTTTAATATTCCGGTTTTGTCATCTCGTAACGGGAATAAAAAGATTAGAAATTATGAAATTACAGATAAAAGTTTTTTCTTTTTTTCTGAAGAAGAGTGGGATAATGCATTTTTAATTTTTTATAAGGAACATGTAAAATACGCTCGTGCATTTTCTGTAGTAAAAGGTATTAATAAAATAGAATTACCGGCGGATTTGCTGAAAGAGCCGAGTGTTGCTGTTGCGGTTTTGTGTACAGACGAAAAATCCGGAAATTATTCCGGTTTATTTTGCCGTTTTATAAATTCTCATAATGAAATTTTTTACGATATTTTTGGAAAATCGGAATCGGTAATTTTTTTAACCTCGAAAAAGAATACGACTAAGAATGGTTTTAAGTTTTATTGCAAACTTAGTGAGGTTACCGATGATTCATCATCTGTATTCGGAGAAATATCGATAAAAAATCTTGAGTCAAAACAGCGAGTAATAAAATTACAGAGTGTTTTCCCGGAAGAGGCTATTTGTGAGGATTTAATAGGGCAAACGGTGGTTTTAGAACCGAAAGAAGATTTGCAGATTCGATTTGATTTACCTTTGGAATATAACGGTAAGTATTCAAGAAATCTTTTGGTAACTGAAATTACAGCGGAAGGAGAAAGTGCAGTTTTTTGGATGCCCGGACAATATGTAGATGTGATTTCTCCGTATTATGAGTCCTTTACTGTATCCGGCAGATTAATCGAAAACAGAACAACGGAAATCCCTGTTGTTTTACCGGAAAATGACACATTGCAAGAAGTTAATTGTTTTTTATCTACCGATTCCGGAGCTCTTGCTATGAACAGCGGATTTCTGACTGAAAATTGTGCGGCTTATGTTTTTGAAGAAGCGTTGCTGAAATATCTTCAAGAAAGGCGACTTCCTCGTGAAGATTATGAAGATTTCGGTTTTTTCTATCCGTATTTTCTAAATAGTTTCTTTGGAGAGAAAAATTTAATTCGCCGTTTTTCTTTTGATGAAAATTATGATGTAGATTCTTCATTGTTATATTTGTATGTAGCTTCTAAATTACCGGAATTGGCAATGGCAAAAAAAATTGCAGCAATAACGGCTTTTTTTCGTAATAATCTTGAATTGTTGGCGGATAATTCGTTACGTCAAGAATTATTTTATCGCAGCGTGAAAGAAACTCATAAAATAACTAAAAGAAGTGAAGATTTTTCTTATTGCGGACAGGCTGTAGAAAAATGGCTGTTTGCAGGGAAAAAGTCAAATCTGCCGGAAAGTACAATCGGTAAAATTGTTCAATTATTACCTGATATAGAAAATGATAAAGCAGAAGAAGTAAAATTTGAATTTTCTCAAACATTTGCTTCGTCCGGGAAAAGTTCCGGCAGTTTAGTAAAAGGACAGTCTGTAGTAAATAAAATAGTACTTCCTAAGAATTATGTATCAATGACCGGACAACGTGAGATTCGTTATAAAATTACAAAAGACGGTAAAGATGATTTGTTTTATTTGGTAAACGGACGTTTTTATTCAAATCAAATAGATGTCGGTGCGAATATTCTTCGTATTTCAGTGATGAATCGTGATGATATGCCGTTGTATTCCGGAAGTCGTTTGATGAAAAATACAAAATATTTGATGAAAGTTTATTTGCCGGAAGAATTAAAAAATCGTCAATGTGCATTGTTGTTAAAAGACCGTATGGTTTCGGCGGTACAGCAAATAACTTTGTCAGACGGAAGTGTTTGGGAAACAGGTCGTCCGATATTCTTTTCCGGTAATGATTTGTCATTCTCATTTCTAGCAGATATATCTTTTTATTTTGATGATATTTGCTTTGTGGTTGTACCGCTCGTTTCCGGCGAGTCTTGGGCTTATTATGCTACAGATTCAGAATAAGTAAAATTAAACTTGTAAGCTGGGTATTTAAATGCATGACTGTCGTACGTATAAACAGAGGTGCTTCATGTGGTATTACTTACTGTACTAAGTCGAAGTATTTACATCCAACTTTTTGCAACATTCGAATAAATCATCTATGGAAACATCAATATCTTTGGCTTTTTTAATTACTTCCTTCGCAAGTTCTTCTATTTGCAAATTCGCTTTTTTCTGTAGTTCCAAAGAAGAAATTTGAGCTACAAAAGTTCCTTTTCCCGTAATTGTTTTTATAAATCCGTTACGGTCAAGTTCTTCCCATGCCATTTTTACAGGAATAACACTGATTCTTAGTTCATTTGCAATAGCTCGTATTGAAGGTAATTGCGTTCCTGCTTTTAAAGTCCCGTTTAAAATCTGAGAACTTATTTGAGAGTATATTTGAGAATAAATAGGTTTTTCTATCGATTGATTTAATACAATATCCATTTTACAAATCTACTTTTTCAAACTTTGCTGCACTTACTTTAAAAGTTACAAACCACCCAATCGTATAAAAAATAACTCCAA
>JBGUUT010000100.1:0-61344 GCA_045133795.1 Spirochaetota bacterium | reverse complement strand
ACAGAAGAAATGGCAAAAGAAAAAATTGAAGAACTTGGAGTAAAAGCCAATATGATTTGTCTCCCATATCGTTAATTTTAATTTGCCTCATCAGGAGAAAATATGGATACAAAAAAAGATAAAGAAAAGATTTTCGGAAAAGCTATTCCGCAAATAATACAAGATATTCGTAATCCTCTAAATATTGTAATCGGTTTTTCTTCTATTCTTCAAATTGATGAAACTATTAACACTGAAATAAGATCGTATCTACAAAATATTTTATATTCCAGTTTTAAAATTGAAGACTTACTTTCCAATATTGATAATTATTTTTCAGAAGAAGATAATCTTTATTTTGAAAATATTCATATTCAATCCGAATGGAATCGATTTTTAAAACAAAAAACCTACGATATTAATGATAAAGAAATTCGAGTTATAGCTCAAATTCCTGAAAATATTGAAATAAAATTCGTAAGAGAAAGATTTTACCACTTACTAAACAATCTTTTTTCCTTTTCTTTTAAAGAAATGAAAAAAACTACAAATAATGAAATCAGAATTAAAATTGATAAAGACGAGCAAAATATTATTTTTTATTATACAGATTCCACAAGTCCGATTTTTATAGAATCAGATTATTTTACATACAAAGAAGTTGAAAATTGTAAGCGTGGATTATTTCCATTATTTATCGAAAAAATAGTAAATGATGCAAACGGAAATATTAAATATCTCTTTGGGAAAAAATGGAATGATTTAACTGAAAATCTTTTTTCTAAAAAAACAGATCACGGTTTTATTTTTAATCTTCCGCTCTCCTCAGATTAATTTGTCATTTCCAGCGGAAGTATTACATAAAATCTACTGCCTTTATGCGAACGGCGGTTTTCAGCCCATATAAAACCTTTATGTTCTTTCACGATTCCTTTGCACAATGACAAACCTATTCCGGGACCGCAACCGAGAAAATCTTCATTTGAAGTATGATGTCTGTCTATATCTGATAATTCTACAAACTTTTCAAAAATTGCATTCAATTGATTTTCCGGGATTCCGATTCCGTTATCTTCAAATATTACTTCCACATAATCATTAGGAGATAAATCATATTTTTTTAAAATATTACGAGACGGATAATTTAGATAAATTGAGATTTTACCATTATCATTTGTATACTTTGTTGCATTTTCCAATAATGCAAAAAATACTTGTTCTATCTTTGCTTCATCACAATAAATTTCTGGAATTTCATTTTCACAAATAAATTCACACTGCAAATTACGCTTTTCAAAAACCAAATGAAAATCTTCCATCAAACCTGAAATTAAAGTTTTAAATTTAACATTTTCGCAAGAAAGGAACGTTTCATCACGTTCCAACAAATTCAAGGTAAATAAATTATTTAAAAGCCGTTCAAGCCTTTTAGAATTTTTAAATATAATATTCAGAATTCTATTCTCACGTTCAGTAAAATTGGATGTATTACCAAGTAAAAAACTCAAATATCCAACAATGGGAGATAAGGGAGTTCTCAATTCATGAGAAACTAATGATATAAAACGAGATTTCATCTTGTCCAATTCTCTTAATTCTTGATTTGCTCGCTTTAATTCTCTGATTTGCTCTTCTAAATGACAAACCGCAGATTGATTATTCAAAATCAAAGCTTCCATCATTCGTTCATTACTTGAAATTTTATCTTTACGCCCATTTATATATTCTGATATTAAAATTGGAAACATCAACGGATTAAAAGGCTTGTTTATAAAACCATCACACCCGGACATTAAAGCACGTTCTTTTGCACGGTCCATTTTATTTGCAGTAAGTGCTACTACAGGAATTTTACTTTTTAACATTTTCAAGCGTGTTGCTGTTTCATAACCGTTAAGCCCTGACATATTTATATCAATCAAAATTAAAGCAAAATCTTGCTTTTTTACAAGCTCCAAGCCTTTTAAACTATCCTCTGCTTGAACTAAAGTTACATCTGAATTTTTTAAAAGTCGCTTTATCAGCAAATAACTACTTTGATCGTCTTCTATATATAAAACTCTTTTCTTTTTTTTATCCATTTAAACACATCCGTTTGAGGATAGAAAATCAACAGCAACACTATTAGCAAAACGTCCTAATTCCTCTAAATCTGTAAGAGAAGAATCTTTCTGATAAAAAAGTATAATTCCCGCCATAAAAGAATCGCCTGCTCCGATTGATTTTGCATTTTCTAAGATTTTTTTCTGTTCTACAAAGCAAGAACCAGACCTTGAAAATAAAAATACTCCGTCTTTTCCGTACGTAATAATACCTAACCTACAATTAAAATCAGCTAAAATTTGATTCATTATAAAAGTTTTATCAGAAGTTCCATATAAAAACACAAAATCTTCGTCAGAACCTTTTATTATATCAGCCTTTTCCATCAATAATGAAATTCGCTCTTTTTCTATTTTTGTTGGTATCTTTCTTAAATTAACATCATAAGTAATTGGAGTTTTACGCTCTTTCATAATATTACAGAACTTCAAAACGAAAGGAAAAGCTGTTTGTGAAAATGCAAAAGAAGAACCTATATGCAACAAACTACACTTTATATTACACAACTTCTCATCTGAATATAAGAAATCTTTTTTTTCTTTATAAAACGAATAACTAGGTTTTCCGTTCTGATTATATTCACAAAATGCCAGTGACGTTTTAAAATCATCCTCTTGTAAAATTGTATCCTGAGGAATCCCTAATTTCTTTAATTGAGATAATAGAATTTTTCCTGGCAAATCATTTCCCACTCGTGAAATAAAACGCACATCTGTTTTATGATTAGATAAAACAGATGCAACATTAAACACCGAACCTCCGGCAGATGCATAAAATTTATCGTCTTCATACACTAAATCCAGAGTAAAATCCCCAACCAAAAGAACCGGTAACATTTTTAAAAACCTATAATTATACCCATATCAAATTTATAAGTAAACTCTGTACTGGCATTACTACTATTAGGATATGTAGTTCCCCATATAAAAGAATGTTTCATTTCCAAACCAACTATTCCACGATTAAAATGAAATAAATCTGCATAAATGTTAAAATCTAATGTATCTCCGGCAAATAAAACTTCATTGATAAATCCTGTTCTTAAATCAGTACCGCCTTCGGCATCTTCTCCGGTAAGAGGATTTCCTTGTTCATCATACAGATTCAAATTATAATAAAAATGTTCATTCATATAAAACGGCAATACAACATCTCGGTCTGTCCCTAAGCGATAATGTTGATAATGCAATTGCATTTTTAAAAGTCTGTCCGGTCTTTTATTTTCTTTCAATGATTCATAGTAACGATCAGTAATATAATCAGCTCTGGAATCCTTTACATTATACAAATCATTTCGCCAACCAATAGCAATATCAAAACTATCTGAGTTAGAACCGTATTTATAACCAATAAAATTACCGATACGATTAATCTTACGGCTCATTTCTTCGGTATACTCAATATAATCCGGATATTTTAAAGAACCGTCTGTATTTTTTACTAATGCATAATTTGACGGATAATATTTAAACGGATACTCCTCTCTGACATATTCATAATTATAATTGTCATCTCTCGAAAAACAATAACGAGAAATAGTAGCCATTTCAAAATTTACATACAAATTTTTAATTATATTACTTACTTTACGTGGTAACGGCAAATATTTATCAAATAAATATCCTCTTAACTCTCCGCCTAGCATAAATGCTACTCTATCCGGATGATCCGGTTGTTGAAATTTCAAATACTCACCATTTGCATCATCTATCATCAATTCTCCGTAAAGTCGCCAACCGTCAAATCCTACAGAAAAATCTAGCCCTATTTTAATATCATTTGCTCCTACATTATTTGAAGTACCATATTTATCTTCAAGTTCTCCTCCAATCATCCCTGTTGCGAAATATAAGAAAAAAGGATTTATAAAATATGGATTTAGATTTTCTCCAAGAAAATAAACAGATTCCTGCAAACCAAAACGAATCCACGGAGCCGGTCGAATATTTATTTTATGCATATATAAAGTTTTTCCGTATTTTGCTTGATATTTTGAATCTATTGAACTGTATTCATCTTCATGCAACTTTATAGAATCATATATATAATCCCATTCGTAAGTAGCATCTCCGGTATACCAAGGACCTTGATGAATACGAACAAAGTTCATAATAACCTGAAAATCAAAAAACTTAGTAATCGCCAAATTTGACTTATATCCCAAAAAAGCACCGGAATAATCATCCAACATCAAATTATTGTATATCCCTGTAGAAGAAACCATATTTTGATAGCCTAATTTAAAATCAAACCAACGACTTTCAAAACCAAAATTCGTCTCTCCCCACCACGGAATCGTCCCATTCCACCACGCCGCAGCATCTCCGCCGGTTTCACGTACAGAAACATTACTCATTGTCATTTCACCGTTAAAAAACAAACCTTTTAATTCTTTCGGTGAGTAATGAACTTTTAAACGTGCACCAAGTTCAAAATAATCATCAGTCGAACTACTTATAAAACCGGAAATAAAATTAGGCGTTAAATATGGATTCAATCCAAAAGTTCCGTTTTTCTCTACCAAACCTGAATCCAAATATTCATTATATTCTGTTATAGAACACAAAGTAAAAACAGAACTAAATAACGATATTATAAAAAAACCAATTTTTATTATTTTTTTCATGAAATACCTGTAAGTAAATAAAAGAATTAAAAATACATATTATATCAATAAACATCACTCTTCTGAGAGTGCTAACAATTAGCATTTATATTAAATTATTTCAATTCATTTCTGACTTATTCCGCAAACACACCCAGATAATCAAGATATGAAACAGTTGATTCTTTAGTGTTATCTGTATCACACATTATCCCGATATAAGCCTCTTTTTGCGGTTCTTTTCCGAAAGCTTTTCTATAATCTTCCAATATATTGATTTCTTCCTCAAACCATTTTCTCTCATCTTTTTTTCCGCTTCTTTTTATTATAATCTTCGAGTTTCCCGGATCAAACGGGCTGTCATAAATCTCCTCTTCTTGTTCCCTTGATTCGATAACATAAACAAGACTAAATTGCGGTATTTCCAACCCATAAGTATTTTTAACAAAATTATATCTAAATTTATAACCTGCATCGGCAGTTTCCTTGTTATATCTAAAATTCACGTAAATTCTTAAAGTTGCATCCTCTGTCTTTTTTTTTCGAATATCTCCCGTATTCAATAACTGATCACTCTTCCATCGCCATCTTACAATCGGATATTCATAAACATTAAAATTATATTTAGATTGCAAAGATGAAGCAGAATTATGTGATTCACATTTCAATGCAGTTTTTTCTCCTTGCTTAACAATTGAATATTTCGTTTCATTTCTCACTAACGGTTGTTTTACGTAAATCCATTCTTCTAGATTCTCAAACTCATCAAAAAACAAACATTTCTTATTTTCGAATCTTAATTGCTCTGATGATAAAAAAATAGCAACACCTAAAAATAAAAATATAAAAAGTATTTTTCTTTTCATTTAATAATCTCCATTTTTTTATTAAAAACGAACTTAACTCTTTTTTAATAAAAAAAGCAATAACATAAAATTGTATATAGTTAAAATTACAAAGATATGATAAGTAAAATACAAGGAAAGCTATTATGTATAATTCTAAAAAAATCTTATTTTTTATTTTTTTATTGTTTTCTTCATCCTTAATTTTTTGCCAAAATATCCCGTTAGCGGTTTTTGAATCACAAGCTGTTTTCGACGATATTGTTAAAAAAATTCAAAAAATTATGCCGAATGGAGTTGAAGTCTTTTTATATTCTCCATACATTGTAAATGCAACAGATTCAGACAAAAAAGTGCTAGAAACACTTATACCTGAAACATTTTATAAATCTGCTAAAAAATTAGATTTTGATATCATCACAATGGATATGTTAAAAAAGAAAAATCCTGAAATCGCAAAAATTATAATAAAAAATGCCGGTCAAGATGAAATAATGTGGGCTGCAAAAAATATGCAATACGATGCTGTTCTTATGATAAATATAGGAAAAACAGCTTCCGATATACGAAACGTATGGTCTAACAAGAGAAAAACTTTTCTTAAAAAAGAAATCTATTTATTACAAGCCAACATATTTAATCCAGAAAACTCCGCCGTTTATTCCAGATTTTCCAGTTTTTTCTTTTTAGATAATTAATTAAAGTCTACTAAAGCCTTATTTATAGGTTCAATAGACTTTGATATTCCGGAATCTTCATCAATATCTAAAAGAACCCCTTGTATTGCAATATTTTCTTTTTCTATTTTTGAATAGGAAAATCTTCCTGTCTTTATCTTTTGAATCTCAATTTCCGGTGCAAATCCGGCAATACTGTAAGGGCTACCACAAATCCCCATCCCCGTAATAATCGCAGTATGAGAATTTAAAATTCTAGAATCCGCTGTAAGAACTCTCGCATGAGTTCCCAAAACAGCCGAAACTTTACCGGCTAAAAGCCATTGTAAAGATTGAATTTCGCTGGTTGTACCCCCGTGAAAATCTACAATAATTGAACTTATATTATCTTTGGCTAAATAATTTAATAAAGTTTCCTCTATATGATACGGATCTCCTGCAAAAATCTTATTAAAATTATTACGCCCCAACAAAGACACTACTGCCATTTTTTTTCCAGATGAAAGAGTAAAAATTTTATACCCCCTACCGGGTGAAGTCGGAGGAAGATTGTAAGGTCGTAATAATGAACTATAATTAATAAAATCTTTAATATTTCGTTTATTGTAAATTAAATCTCCGCCGGTTAAACAATCAAAACCGGCATTAATTAATTCCGAAGCTGTTTCAGCTAAGATTCCATATCCATCTGAAGCTCCATCAGCATTACAAAAAATAAAATCAGCTTGATAATAAGATTTTATTAATTTTACTTTTTTCTTCAAGGCTCGCACCACCGGCAAACCTACAATTTCCCCCAAAAACACTACTTTCATTGAAAATCCTTATTTAAATTCTATTTTCGTAAGAATTTTCTCAAGTAATACTTTTTCTTCATCTGTCATTTCAGATTTTACCTGATAATTTTCTGTAAATTCATCATAAACATACATAGAAAAAACAGCTCCCATCTCTTCCTGGTCTGTTATCTTTGCAAGAACTTCATTTTCAAAACGCTCTTTAGCTACAGTTTGCGGTATTGAAAATTTCACTTTCTCTTTTTTTGCTGCTTTTTTTCTAAAGAAAGCCTTTTCTTTTAATTTTTCCCAAAAGCTTACTTTCTTTTCTTTATAACCGGAAATTTCATCTGAAGTTGTTATAGTTTCTTTTTGAAGCTCTTTCATTTGTTTTTCATGAATTTTCATTTCTTTATATTCTTTCTTTAATCGCTTCTTTTCTTTTATTTTTTCTTCTTTTTCAGCTAATGCTTTTTCATCAATACTTGTATCATTAATAACTTCAATAGCATCGCTTTCTACTCTAAAAGCTAAAATCAAATCACGCATTTTTGATACTTCAGAAGAAAGTTGGTCTCTTGTTTTAGAAATTTCTTCAATATATAAACTATTCTTTCCGGAACTGTCAGAAACTTCATTTATAACCTGCATAATTTCCAAACCTCGTTTAGCAGCCTCTTCTGATGATTGATTAATCAAAATAATCGTTGTATTTAAGTTCTGGAAATTTGTATTAATATTTTCAAGTGCCTCAAATACTTCCGTTGTCTTATTTATACTGGACTTAATTCTTCGTTCATTCATTTTTATCAAATTACCGATTTCATCAGCTGCTTGTTTTGATTGAATTGCCAACTTTCTAATTTCGCCCGCAACAACGTTAAAACCTTTACCAGCACTTCCTGCACGGCTTGCCTCTATCGCAGCATTTAACGAAAGCAATCGTGTTTGTTCGGCAATTCCATTAATTAATTCCGTAAAATCATTAATTTGATTACTAATTTTCTCAGTTTCTTTAATTTCATTAACCATCTCATTAATTACTTGATTTGTTAAATCTACCTGATTTTGAGATTTTTTCATATACGTTAATGAATCGTGAACACTGTTAGAAACATCTTTGATGGAAGAATTTAAATTATCAAATTCATTAGTACTTTGCCCTATCAATAAACGCTGTCCATCAAGGTTTGTTTGGAAATTATTAATTGCTTTATCAAATGTCATTTTAAAACCAAGCAAGTTATTAGATGAACGCTGAATATTTGCAAGTACATTATTAATCGTTAAAATCATTCGTTTAAAATTTTTAAACAACGAACCGATTTCATCTTTTGATTCTGTATTGATTTGAATATCAATATATCCTTGTGCAACTTTATATGTTGCATAGTCAAGTTTTGATATAGGTACCACAAGAGTCTTACTGAACATTGTAGAAAACAAAATAATCACAAGAACAAAAAATAATACAATTGCCAAGATTTGAAATATAATTCCATTTACTTGCTTACGAATAACTTCCATAGGATAAAAGAATATTACCTTGATTCCCGAATTTAATCGATCCCAATTTGAATCTAATATTAAAGTCTGATATTCTTGTTTTTCATGCATTATATTAAATGTATAAGAACGATAATGACCGTCATCTCTTAAGTCATCACCTAATGTCAACGCTTCATTAACTTTTTCGTTCTGTAGAATCTTTACATCATCGTTAATATATTTTGCATAAATTCCATACTCTGGATCATCTTCATATTCTTTTTCTTTACCACCAAACTCTTTTATATAGTTACAGAAAAGTATGTCATTTTTATAATCAAGAACATAAATAGTTCCTTGTTGAATACTATCAACATCTTTAACTGTCTTTGCAATCATTCCACTGTCACCCATGTTAATAAATTGCAACATTAAGTAAAGATTATAATCTGATGACTTCGGATCTGGGCTACTTTGCTCATTTAGAATCGGATACATTATAGTAACATACTGATCTGTTAATCTATGAGTTTCTTTTTTCAATTTACCTAGAATTGCTTTTCCTGTCTTTGCACCTCCGTCAAAAACTGAAATATTTGAATTCATAGTTTTATACATCGGTTCATTTAAGGCCACATTTTCAAATTTAGGTTCCTCATTAACAGTACCCGTAACCCACTTTTTAAATGAAGTCCCACCATTTATAGACGGTAAGTTTTTATTAATAATATAAATCGTACCTTCAAACGACAAGGTATCAGCCATATTTCTTATACCTTTACCGTTTTTATCATTTCCATTAACTACATCATCAATATCTTTTTCTTCCATTCCGTTAGCAAAAGACTTCTTATAAATATTTTCTTTTATTTCTGACGGCGATATTAACGCTGGTATTTTCGCAACAATATCACTATATACATTATCTATGTTACGCATAATTTGATATACCATTGTATCATTTAAAACTTTTCTATCATCTCTTAAATATTGAGAAACCCTACCGTTTATAAACCAGATAATTACAGAGATTGGAATAAGTGCAACAGGAAGAATTATCCCCAATAATCTCCATTTTAATCGAACACTTCGTTTTTGCAAAAATTTCATCTTATAACCTCTAAAAAATAGTTATGCTATCTTATATGCTTTTCACTAAAGATAAAAGCAATAACTTAAGTTTTCTCAATCTAATACGACCAATTCATTATTATTTCGACTTTTTTCTTTTAATTATTAGAATCTTTTTCATGCAATGCAAATTATTTTTTACTTTAAAATAAAATTGATATTTTTTTTGACATTAGAATAGTATTTAGTATAATCAGCTCATGAAAAAATCAGACATTTTTAACGTACCTAATTTTTTATCTTTTTCCAGAATTCCTTTGGGGGGAATTTTTCTTATCCTTTTTTTAATTGTTCAAGGAAACAAATTTGAGCCTAAGCTAAACCTAACTTTAAACTTAATTTCATTTTTAGTTTTTATTGTAGCAATTATAACAGATGCTCTTGATGGTTTTTTAGCAAGAAAAATGAATATCGTAACTGATATCGGCAAGCATTTAGACCCTCTAGCTGATTGTTTATTTTTTATAATTGTTTTTTCTACTTTTACAATTACGGGTTTAATGCATCCAATATTGTTAATACTGATTTTATTGCGTGAAGGTTTTATGCATTTGTTTTTAAGACCGTTTGCCAAGAAAAAAGGAAAATCCCTTCCGGCAAGTATTTTCGGAAAAATAAAAACATTTTGTCAGTGTGTATTTTCTTTAATACTGTTATTTTTATTTATTTTAAAAGATACTTTTATGTTACTTTCTAAAAATACAGATTTTATTCAAAGTTTAATCACAATTTTGGCTCCAATTTTATTTTCAATAATAGCGTTTTTATCGTTAGCAAGTTTATTTATTTATTTAATAAATATGCCGCAATTTTTGAAAGATTAATATTTTATTTTTTTTATTTCTTCCGAAAATTTAAATCGGGAGGAATAAAAAATGAATTCTGTTACAATGTCAACTTACAATCAAATCGCACAAATGAGTGCACAGTTAAATAAATTCATATCACAAGCAATTGTTGCAAAAAGTAACGTAACTAATCAACTTTCTGCTGTTATTAATCAGACTGTGGTAAACAATAACAATTCCGGAATCGGAAATAAAATTGATATGTATATTTAAAAAAAGAGCTGAAATTAATTTTTCAGCTCTTTTTCAATCATATCTATAATCAATTCAGCAACATGGGTTGTATCATCTTGATAATTTCGTTCTTCCAACGTTTGCTGATATTGATTTAAATGTTCCAAGAAAGACATCAAGCACTTCTTATTAAATTTTCTATGAGTACACCCGTCTCCACACCCACTATTACGAAGTGCATTCAAACTTAAACGCTGTTCAAATGCAAGCACACCACCTATACTAACGGCAAAAAAAGGCTTCTTTAATATCATTGCTTCTGATATGGAAGTATATCCTGATGCAGATATGATTGCACGACAACGCTTAAAATAATCCGGAAATACAACAGGATTAATATCATGAAATTTTATATGACTTGCAGAATATTGCACCATTTCCACTTCTGACAAAGTATCAGTAAATACAACAAAAGAAACATCTGTAACTTCTTTTATTACCGGCAATAATTTTTTCTTAACAGCCCCTCTTACGTAAACCAAAATAAAATCATCCACAACCACTTCAGATACTAATTCTGATATCTCTTTACGAACCAACGGACCAACTTTAATTATTCTATCTTTAAATTTCTTTTTTATAGGATAATCATAAATTGTTGTTATTATTGCAGGATTTGATAACGGAGCTTCTATTTGTGTCAGAAACTTATTAATTTGTCTATAAAACCAATCTTTTCCATTCAAACCACAACCTGAAAAATCCCCACAAAGTAATAAATTTATACTATCCACAGTAATGAACTTTTTCTTTCTAATTTCTGCAATCTGTGGCAATAAAGGTTCATAATCTACAATTGCAAAATCAAAATCATCAATGTATTTTTTTGTATAATTATATCCAAAAGAAGATTTCTTATTAAAAAACGTTATAATAGGATTAAATATTTTAGCACAAAGCGTTACTTTAAAAATTTTAAAAAAGTTCGCATAATTAGATTTACTCAAAAAAATCGTCTTCAAAAAACTAATAGTTCCTCTTTTGTTATAACACATATGCATACCAACATTCTTTTTTATTGAAACATTGGCAGGAAGCGATAAATCTTTAGAAATTATAGAATAAGTATTATAATAACAATAAACATCTATTTGAAAATCCGAAAAATAATTTGCTAAATATTTTATTATACCAATACTTCTTCCGTAATGCCCAAACCCTTCACCATTCAAGGAATAAGCTATTCTTTTTGACTTCATATACTACCTTTTTTATAATCACAACTAAATACATATAACTTTATCTACCAAACTAAAAAGTTATTCCTGTTTTTCCAATGAATTATTTACTGCATCATAAATATAAAAATCAGTCATCTTTTTTGAATCACTCAAAAAATATTTACCAATCGGAAAAACACAACCATTCTTTCCTAAACGCCCAAACAAATATCCATAAGGATAAGCAGGATATGGTCTTTTTTTATCAACATCAACAATTTCGGATACAACTCCATCTGCAGAAAAACAAACAGCATAATTTGATTTTTTAAAATAAACCCCAGCTGTCCCTACAAACAAACTAGATGAAATAACATTCTTATCTGTTTTTTGAAATTTACAAGGACTTTTTGATATATCAAAAGTATTATATAACGATGTAAAAAAACTCTTTCCATTTTCTTCTCCAAAATTCAAAATAGAAAAATACAATGGATTTCTCATATCATAAAAAAGTCTTTCTTCTTCATTTTCGTAAACATAATTTTTTATGGAAATTTCTATTTGTTTATTTGTTATATCAATCTCTTCATTAGTGAAGAAAAAATTCTCACCTTTTTTCTGTATCTCTATAAAATCTGAGAAAGCAACAAAATTATTTGACAAAACTTCATCTTTTTTATTTTTTATATCAAATGATACACCGCTATTTATTACAAATTGTTTTAAAGAATCTATTTTTATTTTAGAATCAAACCATGACTTTTTCAGATCTTTCAATTCTATATCAACATAATCCGGAGTCGTATCGATATTTCCTGCAGAGATTTCAAAATGCCCGACATAATCATTCGATACATCTCTTTCTATATCCGGAATATTTAAAGAAAGATATAAATTCGGGATATCTACCTCACCAATTTTAAGAATCAATTCTTTTTCTTGAGTATTTTCATAATCCGTAATAAAATATTTTACTTTATAATATCCGTTTTTATAAAAGATTGCAGAAATTCTACTTAAATCATCATTTTTATTTTCATAAATAAAGTCATTATTAATAATTTTATTATCATTTTTCTCAACGATTTTACTGTTCAATTTTCCCGAATAAAAATTATAATTTTCTAAAGAAATTTTCTCTATTTCCCAATTTTGAGAAAAATCCAGAGCATAAGTTTTATCTGTAAGATTTGCCTGAAATTCAAACTTCATTTCACTAGAATCTTCATTATCTCCAACAAAGTAAGGAGTTATATTTTTTACTCCGAAATCATTAGAAGTTTTCTCCTCTTCTGAAGCACATGCAACCATAAACATTATAAAAATAAAAAATAAAAATGTTCTTCTTTTCATAGAGATAAAATACAATTTTTGATAAAATTAGTCCATACTTTAAATGAATTAATGCTTTTATAATGAAAAAAACTTGTTCATTAATAAATAAAACCTTATAAGTTTAATAATTAATTGAATTCAACAGGAGAAAAAAATGGCTTTTTCCTTTAATGATTTATTCTGGGGGATTCGTCCCAAAAAAATATATGGTTTAGTGGGTGCACCCGGTACAGGTAAAAGTTTTAGAGCTTTTCTACTTGCAGATAAATATAACATTCATTATGTTATCGATGACGGTCTATTATTAAAAGACCAAAAAATTCTAGCCGGATATTCTGCAAAGGAAGAAAAATATCACGTAAGTGCAATTAAAAGGGCTATATTCACAGAAACAAAACACGCCAGAGAAGTTCGAAAAGCACTTCAAAAAGAACATTTCAATTCACTATTAATTTTATCCACCAGTGAAAATATGCTGAAAAAAATTATAGAACGGCTTCATCTCCCTAAAAAATATAAAATGATTAAGATTGAAGATATTGCAACAAAAGAAGAAATTCAATTAGCTCGAAAAAGTCGAATAAAAGAAGGAAAACATGTCATCCCAATTCCGATTATCGAAGTAAAAAAGAAATACCCGACACTTGTGTTAAATGCAATTCATCTTTTTAAAAATGTAAAGGGAAAAGAAAAAGTTATAGAAAAAACAATTGTTCGTCCCAATTTCAATGAAGATGGGAAAATTCAAATTTCACCAGAAGCACTAAGTCAAATGATAAGCTTTTGTATAGAAGAATATTCCCCTGATATTAAACTTTTAAAAAATAAACTTATAAATGAAGATAAACTCCGTTATTCCATAAAACTATACATAGCCGCTGACTATCAAAAAACTACACCGGATATATTATTGAAATTGCGCAATATTATTAAGGAAAAAATTGAAAGTTTTACCGGATTAACTATTTCAAAAGTTGATATAGAAATAAAACAAACTATAAGTTAGGATTAAAAATGACAATTCATTGCCCTGCAAAAATAAATGTTTTCCTGGATATTACCAAAAAATACAAAAATAATTTTCACAGAATTGAAAGTATTTTCTTCGAAACTAATCTTAAAGATGAATTGATTTGTTCTGAAAATTCATCACAAGAATGCATAGTACAAGATTCCACCAATTCCATCGATTCTAAATCCAATTTAATCAATAAAGCTTATGATATCTTTTTTGATTACACTAAAATAAAAAAAATAGGATTAAATATTGAATTAAAAAAGAATATTCCACTAGGCGGAGGCTTAGGCGGAGGCTCTTCCGATGCTGCCGGGATTTTAAAAATATTAAATCGTTACTGTAATACCCGCTTCTCCTCACAAAAATTAAAAGAAATTGCAGCACATATAGGTGCCGATGTCCCATATTTTATAGATGCCGGTACACAAAAAATCACAGGTTTCGGTGAAATAACACGAAACATTAATAATCCTAAACTTCATTTTTATTCTCTAATGGTTTTTCCTGAAACAAAAATTCCTACTCCATTTGCATATCAATGCTTAGACGAAGATAAATTAATCTTCAACTCATATGAAAATCAAATAAAACTAAAAATGATGATTAAAGCAATAAAAACAGGAGATTATAATTTATTCATTAGTTCTCTCTATAATAAATTTGAAAAAAGTATTTTTACCAGATTTAGTGAACTCCAAACTATCAAAAACGATATTCTAAAAAGTGAGGCTGATGGTGCTTTAATGTCCGGTTCTGGCTCAACAATTATTGGTTTTTTTAATTCTTGCAAAAAAATGAAAAAAAGTATTGAAATATTAGAAAAAAAAGGATATAAGCTAATTACATTTGAAACGCAGCTATGAGATGAACATCTTGATAGCTTCAAAAAAGTTTTTGGGTCGTCGGCAAGTGGTAAGCCACCAGTTTTTGGTACTGGCATTCCGCAGGTTCGAATCCTGCCGACCCAGATCTTTATTAAATGGAAAATGACGAAGGAGTGTTTCACAAAATGTCAAATTTTGTACTTGAAGCAAAAAAAAGGGATTTATTAAAAAAAGAAGCTTCTAAAAAATATAGAAAAGAAGGTTTTATTCCTGCTAACATGTATGGTCAAGGAGAAAATGTTAATTTCTTAATAAAAAAAGATGCTTTTGAAAAAATTTCTTCAAAAATATCAAGAGCAACTGTTATTGATATTAAGTTCGAAGATAAAACATACCAAGCTTTGGTTAAAGATTACGAAAAAGATCACTTGAAAGATATTTTCTTACATGTTGATTTTTATGAATTAAAAAATGGAAAACCTGTTACTGTTTCTATCCCATTAACATGCGTTGGTTCTCCTATTGGTTTAAAGAAATTTGGTAGTTTTGAAACTTTTAAATCAACTGTTAAAGTTGAATGTTTGCCTGAAGATTTAGTTGAAAACATCGATGTTGATGTTTCTAACTTAGATATCAATCAATCTTTCTGCGTTAAAGATTTAACTCTTGACTCTAAAAAGTTTAAGGTTTTAGATAATGCAGATGAAGTAATTGCAAACGTTGCAGCTTCTGACAAATAAATAAATAGATTATGTGAAAGGCTTCCTAAAGGAAGCCTTTTTTTATCGCCTCAAAGGAATGAATAATGGATTTCGATGAAAAAAAACAATTACTTCATAAACTATACATGAATACTAAAGATTGTCAGAAATGCAAATTAGGTGCATGTAGAAATTGTTTTGTTTTTGGCGAAGGAAATCCAGATGCTCAAGTTATGTTTATCGGAGAAGGTCCAGGCAAACAGGAAGATTTACAAGGCCGACCATTTGTAGGACCTGCAGGTGAATTATTAACTGCAATTATTGAAAAAGGAATGAAAATTCCACGTAATCAAGTATATATCGGAAATGTTGTAAAATGTCGTCCTACAATTGATTTAAAAGGTTTTAGAGACAGACCTCCGGAAAAAGATGAAATAAATGCTTGTTCTTGGATTTTATTAGAACAAATTAATATAATTCGTCCTAAAATAATCGTAACCTTAGGCAATCCTGCTACTAAATTTTTATTAAATACAGAAATAGGAATCACAAAAATGCATGGAACTTTTAATTATTATCAAGACATACCTGTCATTCCTACATATCATCCATCTTATATTTTGCGTAACAACTTCCCTGGTTCAACAACCAAGCGTGAAACTTGGGAAGATATAAAGAAAGTTATAAAATTTTTATCTGGTAATACAAATAATGAAAAAGCATAAACTAATAATTTTATTTATTTTCATAAAAATAGGACTTTGTTCAGAAGAAGTAGATTTTGGTATATCACCCTATTTATTCGCCCCAACTTCTTTCAGTGCAACTTCCACTGTTACTTTTAATACAAATATTGGTATATCAAATGGCATATTATTTACCAATTATCTAAGAGTAAAACTATCAAAAATTATAGCACCTGAAATAAAAATTGCTCTTATTTCTGATAATAGAATACTTGACCGTTTCAGTATCAGAAATAATTTTTTCTTATGTAAGTTTTTCTCAGCGTGTCAAGGATATACTTTATGGAACTACAACAAATATAAAATTATAGAACACAATCTATTTACTTCATTCCAAATACAACTTCCAGTAAAAAAAGTTCTTTTATTTGTGTTAGGTGGAGGCGGTAATATAAAAATTATTGATTATAATATTGAAAAAATAAATAAATCTAACAATGATTACAGCATTCGTTTAGCACCTATTCTAAAATTAGAAACGCATTTCTACCCTACTAATTTTTATAATATCGGCATTAAACTATCAAATGTATTTGATGATGACCTTATTTCAATTGGAAATTTTCAATTAGAATTAATGAATTATTTTTTCCCGCAAAGAAAAAAAATATGGAGTATCGAAGTTGATGCCGGAATCGGTTTTACCGGCTCCGGAGCATTAGCCGGTTACCCAAACCAATTTTGGATAGCAATCGGAGGTACTTATGAACATTTTTTCAAGAATTAAAAAGCTTTCTATTATTTTATTCTTATTTATTACTTCTTGTGAATATCTTGATTTGTGTTCTATCGTAAATTCCGAAACTATCGATTTTCGTTTTGATGATAATAAAAAATATTCAAAACATCCCAATCCTACTATAAATGATTCTGAAAACTTTTCTTTTCTTATTGTTTCAGATACTCATTATTATAAAAAAAGTTTTGGATATGGAAAAAGACTGGATAAGTTACGTCAAGATTACAATGCCGCATTTCTAATTGTGAACGGAGATATTTCACAAAGTGGTTTAGAAAAACAATTTAATCTTTTCCTGGATGATATGAAAGATTATAACGGAATAATTTATCCGGTATTAGGAAATCACGATGTTTACAATAATGGAAATAAAATCTTTGGAAAGTTATTGGGGCAATTTATTTATTCCTTAGAAATAGGAAATACCAAACTCATTTTTCTCGATACAGCCACCGGAACATTCGGAAACAAGCAAAAAGATTGGTATGAAAAAGAATTATCAACAAATAAGCAATTATTAGTTTTTACTCATTACAATTTTATCACCGGAACAGTTCAAGAATGGACTTCCGTAAGTTACACTGAAGATGAATACTATTTCTTCAATATTAACGATGAATACAATGTTAAATACGTAATCTCTGGACATTTACACCAAAATAATGAAAGCAAAATTCGTAATGTTACGTATAAAACACTTACAACGTTAGGAAAAGAAAAAAATGCTGTTTTATTAGTATCTATTAACAAAACAGAAATTACAACAACACTTTTAGATTTACCACATTTAGATTAAAAAAGGATTTAACCTCACAAAAAACAAGGTTAAATCCTTTAAAAAAATTAATTATTAAATAAAATTATTATCACAATAACTATTCTGCTGTTTTAGATGAAAAAACAGAAACTGCAGCAGTCAACAAAACTTTAAAATTGTTATCATAGTCATAACCTGTAACTGCATGATTTTTAGAATAGAAAGCAGATTCTAAATTTTGCAAATCTGCAGCCAAATCAATTCTAACATTTTTTCCTACAACAAAAGTACATCCTGCAGTCCAAGTAATTCCACCAATAAGAGTAAATTTATTTTCCCACCACTCATCAGTTAAGTCAGTTTCATCATAGTGATGATATTCATTACGACAGAAATAATGACTTAACCCTGTTCTGAGTGTAAACCATGAAAGAACTTTTGCTTCCACTCCGGCATTCAAAGTCGGTGCCAGCGTAAATCCAAAATAGTTTTTTTCTGTTGCTTTAACCGTTTCCTTGTCATCATCATCAACAGTCACGGAAGCATTACCAAAAGAAGTTCCGATATCTAAACCTGCAAAGAACAACAACGGATCATTAACTTTTCCGATAAGAGAGATTCCGGCAGAAAACGGCACTGTAACATGACATGTTGAAGGTGTCGTATAAAGTCTTACATCAGCTCTGGCAGGAATACGAATCGTAAATTTATCGCTTATCAATAAATCATCAACAAAAATAATACCAAATCTGAATTTTCCGTTTAAATCTTCATCGTCAACATAGGCTAAATGAATAGGAGCTGATAGTGATAACATATTCTTCTCAAATGAAAATATTATACCCGGAGTAACCACACCTCTTAAGATTAAACTACCATCCAAATTCGCAACAAATTTTGCATCAATACCAAATCTAAAAGAATCTTTAATATTAAAAGCAAATAAAGCTTCCGCACCGGCATTCACATAAGGTGAAACACTTACGTCTCCATTTGTATCATTGGAAAAAAATCCAAAATTAGCAGCACCACCGATACCAAAAACAAAATTAGAAAAGTTAATTAATACCATCGGATCTACACCGGTTGCAAAACTAACATCTGTTACGACTTTATTGGCAACATTATTTGCTGTACCATGAATACCTAATCTCAATGAATTATTAAGATGAAGTCCCCATTTTGCTTTTAATTCAGTTGCAAAAGCCGGGTTTACCATTAAAGTATCAGCCCAAAAATCCGGTATAAAATTATTACCGTTATCACTGATTCCGTTCATCCCACGTAAAGATGATTCTGTTGAAAAAACTTGTGATAAAGTGAAAACTAAAAAACATATAACATAAAAATTTTTTTTCATTTTTCTTCGCCTCCTTCTAAATTAGTTATATCTTGCATGTTTTCATTTTCTGAATTAAATTTTTTTTGTACATATCCGCCTTCCGGATTCAATTCAACATTATTAAAAAAATTATTAAAAACTTCTTTTTGTACTTCATAATCACTTTTAGTACACCAAAAATCCAAGCGAAAGTTGTACAAAGTATCTTTGAAAAAAATTGAATCATATACAAAAACATTATTTGCATTTAAGGTCAATTCCATTACAGTATGATAACACTCAAAATTTTTTAACGCTAAATCTTCTGTTAAAAAACAATCTGTTTTATATTTTCCTAAAGTAACACTTTCTTGAGCTTTTAATTTTTCAAAATAATCTTGATTCTTCATGCCTAGTTCAGATACAAAACATCTGACACCACACTTATCTTCATCATTATAACCAATAAACAAAACTTCACTGTTTTCAGAATTATATTGATTAACAAACATTTTTTCGAAATTATCAAAATGTCTGTATTGATTTTTCAAAGTCCACTTTTCATTAAAAGAAATCGTTAATTTTAAATCAGAATTTTTATAAACATTATCAGCTGTTACAGTATCCTCATAACGGTCTCCAAGCAGTATATTTTTTCCTATACCGCTTTTAAATGTTTTACAACCACAAAGTAACAAGCTCAAAATAAAAAGAATCACTGCATATTTTACATTCATTTATTCACCTTTCTTGTCACCGTTTTATAAAGTTTTTCCAATTCATCACCAACATTATTTGAATTCAAGATATTGGAACCTGTTTCATTTATTAAACTTTCAGATATAAAAAAATGCCACTCTTTATCACTTTCTTTAAAACCGGATTTTTCTTCAGCATTAAATGATATTTTCACATTTTCCTGCAACAAGCGTTTTTCCTTTGCATAATTAACTAAAATTTTTGCTTCTAGATATTCTTTTATCGCATTATTAATACTGTCACTATTTTTCATTTCTGCAAGCAAATATATTCTTGAAACATGGTTAGAAATATTTAAAAAATTTTGATTTAAACTGCTTTCCAAGTCATTCAAAATATCATTTTTTAATGATTCAATTGCTGCAATAATTTCTTCTCGCGGAACAAAATTATAATCTACTGTAAGAAAACGCAAATATTGAATATTCAAAGAAACTCGTTTACTCCACAAATCTTGATAACCGGGAATTGATTGAGAAAGTAAAGAAATATCGGTATTTGCTTTTTGATACATATTTTGAATGTATGTTTTTATATAATCGTTTTTTTCATCACCGTTTACCTGTACTGATTTTTCAAACTGATTAATAACCATTTGCATCATTGCTGAATGATAAGAAAAACGATGATTTAAAACATAAGGATTTTGTGGCATTGCCTTATATGCTCTTTCCAAAAAGATTTCTTTTTGATTTTTTGAACGTAATGATTGTATCAAATTATATTCTGCCGTAAACAAAGGTTTTGCAAGCAAGCCACCTATTACTATTAATGCCAATGTCACAAAACCTATTACAAAATTCGGCAAAACAAGCTTTTCCCGCCATAAAAACTGTAATTTTTCATTTTTTATCGGACATTTTAAAATTAAAAAGAATCCCGCTCCGACTAACCAGAAAAAAGCTGCCATTGTTACGCTCATTCTCAATGACAAATCAAAAAATTGCTGTCCTAATATCGAACAAATCCCCGTAACAATTCCCAAAGCAGCATAACGCATTACTTTACTGCAATCTTTTCTTAAGTATATTCTAATCATATTCACTATTATAAAAAGGCAAAGAAACAAAAATAAACCTAACGCTAAGATTCCTCCCTCGCCTAAAAGCTCTACATATTCATTATGAGCATGTTTAAAAGAATTACTGTTTGAATAAATATAAAAATATTTTGAAATATACTTAAACGATGCCGGATAAACAGTCCCAAGCCCGGCTCCGGTAACAGGATGTCCTAAAAATAACTGTAATGCCGGAGTCCAACCGTTGAATCTGTCACGTATCGCAAACTCCGGAGCACTCAATTTTTTTATAACACGAGGAAATAATGTCCCTATCAAATCCGGTAAAACAAACCATGCCACCAAAGGTAATATCAAGAAAATAAAAACTTCGGCTGCCAATAAAATTATTTTTGTTCTTTTAGAAAAAGACGATGCGTAAATAATAGCAGGAATTACTAAAACCAAACAAGTTATAAATAAACCTAAAAATGCAGACGTTGTTTGTGTAAACACCAGCGGAATAAAACCAAGTAATGCCATAATTCCATAAATCACCGCTGTTTTATTTTCCTTTATAGATTTTCGCCTGTCAAACATACAAAAGAACGCCATTATCCCCAACGGCAACAGCCCTATTAAATAAGCTGCAAAATAATTTGTATTCCCAAAAGAAAGTGCCGGTCTGAAATAAGTCATCAAACTTTTATAGTTTACGGTAGAATAATACTTCCCTTTTTTAAGTAAAACCTTAAGAATACTCTTATTTGTCTTATTTAACGGCACGTTTAATTTATAATTTTTCGAAGTCGCTTCATAAAAATAATCAAGTTGCTCGCTGTCTTTAGCTGATAAATTAGAAGAAACTGTTCTGTAAAGCTTTGTATTAATTGTCTTAGGATAAGAAACATAATTGATAAAATCGTGCATTGAAATACAAAACAAAACAACCATCAATACAGCAATTAATTTCATTACCCATAAAAAATCCGATTCTTCATTGAAAAATAAAGCCGTAAAAAAGGAAAATACAAGTAAGAATATATAATTAGCTATATAATATTCACGGTCATAACTGATTTCACCGGAAAAGAAAGTTACAATATATTGAAAAACATACAAAAACAAAAAAACAGCAAAAAAGATATGCAACAACGACAATTTCGATTTCTTTTTGTACAAAAGAAAAACAAACATTATCAATATTGCACAAGAAAACAAAATTAATTCTGTTTTGAATACTTTTTGATGATATGAATGAGTTGATGTTTTTATTAATCCGATAAAAAACAAAAGTAATAACGGTAACAGTCGGTAAATAACTGTAATTACAGATGTAGATTGTTTATTTTCTCCTTTGATTGCCATATTATTCTCCTGCAAGCCAATTTAGTTTTTCTATTATATTTCCCGGAATTTTTACCTCAAACAAAATTGCATCATTGCCTTGCGGAGGAACATATAAAAATACTGGTAATCCGGAAAAACCAAGCTTTTCGGCAATAGAATTATCTTTATCTATAAAAGTCGGAAATTCGACTGAATATTCTTCAATTAACTTCCTTGTATCATCTTTGCTCTTCTGAAAATCTTTATATAAAGTATTCACAAGTAAAATCTGTTTTTTCTGAGCAAAACGCTTTTTGGATAAATACTCAATTTCATTTTTACAAAACTGACAATCCGTATTAAAAAACATGGTTATATAACCGGCAGCTCCGGGAAAGACCGGAACATTCAATGGCTCTAAAGACGGATTTGCAAACAGTGTTTTATTTACAGTACGAAAAAGAAGACGTTTCAAGCGTTCTTTAACACGTAAATCCATCTTATTAAAAACTGTACCGTCATTATTTACAACCCAACGAGCTTTAAATTTTATATCATCAATCATATTGACATCTTTCTTTAACAAGTAGTCAAAATAATCAGTTTCTATTACACGATATTCTATTTTTGCTCTTTTTGCTGCATTATGCACAACTCCGGTAAAACGAAAATTATCTTTATATTTCATTGCTCTGTCAGCATACTCAAGAATCTTTTCCGGATTTTCCGCATTTGCAGGATTAAGAATAAAGTCCAAATCTGCCAAATAATGAGCATTGTCATATTCTTCCGAAGTAATTTCATTTGCAATACATTCAGAAAGATACTCGTTAAAATTATTCTGCCATAAAAGATTTTCCCACAAAGCTTTTTGTGATTCCAACGGCATTTTTTCCTTTATAAATTGCTCCAAATCTTTATTACGTCCGTGCTTCTTTACAAAAACTCTGTTATAACTCTGATATAATCTGGCAAGCATTAACGATGGATTAGACTCTCTTATAAATGCCAAATTCCAGTCCTTTATATTGAAAACTCCGTTTTCTAACTGTTTATCAAGATTTTCATCTGCAAACAAAACAGAAACCATCGATATTAAAACAAAAATAAACAATAAATGTTTTTTACTCATAATTTCCTCAACACTTTTAGTCTTTATATAATAAAACACTGCAAAAAACTTCTACAGCTTTTCCCTTTCCTACTGCATCTACTTTTTCCTTTGTCTTAGCCTTTACTGAAACTCGATTCAAAGCAACTCCGGTCAATTTAGATATATTTTCACGTATCGCCAAAATATACGGAGCAAGCTTAGGAGCCTGACAAATTACATTTATATCAATATTGCCAATTCGTGCATTATTTTGAATTACAAGCTCCAAAGTCTTTTTCAATAAAACAGCAGAATCTATATCTTTATATTCAGCTGATTTATCAGGAAAATGCCCCCCGATATCCCCTAATGCCAAAGCTCCGAGTAAACTGTCTATAAGAGCATGAAATAACACGTCCCCATCGGAATGGGCTAAAAAACCTTTATTATATTCAACCTTTATTCCACCGAGAATAAAATCTCTTTTACTTACAAGGCGATGTAAGTCATATCCATTCCCTACTAAAATTTCCATTCGTTCCTCTCATTGATTATTTTTTCAGCACGTTCAATATCATCTTTATAAGTAATCTTAAATAAGCGTAAATCTCCGGGTATTAATTTAACTCGTCCGTATGCAGCGAAACGCGAATAAGTTTCTGAATCATCAGTTACCGGAATATTTTCTTTTTTACAAATTTGAATAGCACGCCAATATTCTTTAAAATCAAAAATTTGCGGAGTTTGAACAGCTTGCAACCTTTCACGAACCGGATTAGCTACAATAAAACCATTTTCATCAATTTCTTTTACCGTATCTGTCAAAGGCAATGCCGGAACCGCACCTCCGAACTCCTGAGCTGTTTTATACAATTCTACAAGTAAATCTTCAGACAAAATCGGTCTGGCACTATCATGAATAGCAATAAGATTATCATTCGGAATCATTTTCTTTGCAATTTCAGACATTGCATTAAATACAGAATCACACCGCTCTTTACCCCCAAAAAACGGAGATGTAAGCTTTGAAAATTCTGCACCGTAATACGACAAAAATTCATCATATAAATATTGAGCTTCTTGCGAAATCACAACACTGATAGATTCTACCAACGGACTTTTTTCAAATACTTTTAAACTATAATATAAAACAGGTTTTACATTTAATAATAAATATTGTTTAGGAAGCTCACCTCCCAACCTTTTACCACTGCCGGCAGCTAACACAATAACATTCATGAAACACAATATATCATAAAACATAAAAATACAAAACCAGACATAACGCATTTCATTGAACAATGAGCTTTCTTATAACTTTTTTGCCGATACAAGAAACCAAATACAAAATATTCGAAAGAAAAATGATATCCGATAATAAAAAAAGAGGAATAAAATAAGCTATAGCAAAGATTTTAAATCTGTAAATCCCGGAAGATTACCTTCCGTTATTTATTAAGAATAATTTGAAGTACAATCTTCAGTTGCTTAAAAAATTAGGGGCTTTTTCGACTGTACTAATATTGACCTTTTCGGTAAGCTGAGTGTGAGACAATGGTCCTGAAGAAAACAAGACCACCGATAGTGGCTACTCCCCGTCCAAACCTATCACTGCCCAGACTCATAGTAAAGAATAAAAAAAATTATTAGATTGGTCAATAGATTCTGATGATTTTTTAATAAACGGTAAGATTGCTTCGACAGACTTACGAACGATATGTTTTAGCTAAAGAGAAAAACACAATTTGCAAACAAAAAAAGAGCGGACTTCTCCGCTCTTTTTGCTTATAGCTTCTCTATTTCCTCTATCTTTACAGGATACAAACAGTGACCAAAAGTGACCGGGTATGCAAAAATATTACAGTGCTTATAATAAAATAAAAAAGGCTGTCTTCTATGAAACATCAAAACTTCACAAAGAAAGCCTTTGTATATAAAGACGATTAAACTACAGCTTTTCTATTTCTTCTACCGACAAGCCGGTACATTCAACAATTACATCGATAGGAATGTTTCTAAATCGCATATTCTTTGCAGTTTCAACGGCTTTTTGATAAGCACCTTGCGTAATTCCCAATGAAATGCCACGTTCTTCACCGATTGCAATGCCTTCATTGCGAGCTTCAGCTGTAACATTTTCTACAATTTCTTCTGCCATTTCTTGTGCTATTTCTCGTGCCATTTCTTCTGCCATTTCTCGTGCTGCTAATGATAAATCATAAGCTAAAGTCATATAATCTTTCCTCCAGAGTTGATTACCTTTGTTTTTGTAAACGGCATGTTCCAGCGACTGTGTAAATTTACTGGTCGATTGATGGTTACAAAGGTATTCCAAAAGAGCCTTAGTTTCAACATCATTTGAAAGCTTTTCAAACGCATTAACATTATAGAATATCTTATGAGTTTTATCATCAAAAATAAGATTTTCATTTTCTGCAAAGGTCTGTTTTACCGTGTAAATCGGCATATCTGCACCAAACGGATCAAACATGCAAATAAAAATGATATAACTTTCTTTCATGTTCGAAAATAGCTCGCCTTTTTCCAGTTCGTCGATATCCATTACGCCTTGATAGTAACGAATTCTTAGTTCCAAATTCTTCTTGTTTGTAGTTTGTAATTCAATGTCAAAAATGCGGTTACTGTCTTTGACATAGACATCAAGACGAATACCTCTTGATTCTGGTGTGAGTTTGAAACTTTTTTGCGGCTCCTGAAACTCCAAACGCTCAATTTCGATGTGCAATAAAATTTCCAAAAGTTCCTTGCACAGAGCCGGATCGGACATAACTTTGCAAAACATAAAATCATCAGTGATTGTAAGTTCTTCCCATGTTTTGATTCTGTACATAATTTTTCCTTAAATAATAAATTAGAGAAAAAAATCTCTACTTATCTTTAATGTACTTGAGGTGTATTTTTGCTTACACGGATTGAGCTGTTTTACATTTTTTTTATTTCCTTTGGCTTAAATCGTTTTCAAAGGATAGAAAATTGCCTTCAGTCTTTCCGAAACGGAAAGACTTCGTTCGTTTGCGTTGCAAACTCACCGCGGATTCGAAATGTCTAACGACTTTTCTTAGATGTGAAAAAGTGAGAAAGAATTACCGCAAGGAGTATGTTTTTTTCTCTTTGGGGTTAAGGGACGGACTTGTTCCGCAGAACCTCCCAAACCAAAATAGTTTGAAAAACTTTGCCTAAAGTTTAACCTTTTCATTTTATTTATTTGCCGGACTCTTCCCACTCTTCATAAAGTTTTTCAAGTTTAGCCGAAAGTTCTTTGTATTCCACATCTATTTGTTGTGTTTTCTCAAAGTTTGAAAAAACATCTTCCTGTTGCAAAAGTTCATCCAATTCTGCAATACGTTTTTCCGTATTTTCAATTTCACTTTCTATTATCTGTGGATTGCGTTTTCTGTTAGAACGTTCTTTCTTTCTATTTTCCTTTTTTTGTTCCTGATATTTCTGTTTTCCGCCGTTATCTGTTGTTGTTTTATTAACACCGTTCTCTTCCTTTTGTTTATTATTCACCCAAAATTCTGAATAATTTCCCTCGTATGTTAAATGACTTCCGTTTTCTAAATAAATTATTCGATTAGTTATTTTATCCAAAAAATAACGGTCATGACTTACAACTAAAATTGTTCCCGTAAATGCAGACAAAGACTCTTCCAACGCCATCTTTGCAAAAATATCAAGATGATTTGTCGGCTCATCCAATATCAAAAAGTTAATTCCGGACAAAATCAACTTTGCCAATTCAACTCTGCTTCTTTCACCTCCGGAAAGATTTTTTATAAGAGCAAACACATCTTCATCATAAAACAAAAATTGAGCCAAAAAGCTTCGCATTTCCTGCATTGTTTTTTTAGGGTCTGCCTGCCAAACTTCTTCAACAATCGTATTTTCCGGATTTTGATTTTCTAAATTCTGCGAAAAATACCCCACATCTATATGGCTTCCCAGTGTAATATTTCCGCTGTCTTGCGACAATTTACCGATTATCATTTTTAAAAGTGTCGTCTTTCCGCTTCCGTTTGCCCCTATAATTCCGACTTTATCACCTTTACGTACTAGATAATTCAATGATGATATTATTTTTCTGTCATCAAAACTTTTATTTAAATCTTCAATATGCAAAACATCATTTCCGCCTCGTTGCCCATCAGAAAAAGAAAGCTGATAATGGACTCTATGTGCCGGCGGTGCGATTTTCTTCATCTTCTCTAATTCTATAATACGACTTTTAGCCTGTTTAGTTTTTTGTCCGGCTATATTTCGTCTGATAAATTCCTGTTTCTTTTCAATGTCAGCCTTTTGCAAAGTATACATTTTTTCCTGCAAAGCAATCTGTTCTGTCTTTTGACGAATATAAGCAGAATAATTGCCTCGGTAGCTTTTTATTTCATGATTCTCAAGTTCCAATGTTCGATTTGTCACTTTGTCTAAGAAATACCGGTCATGACTGATAATCACAATTGTTTTTTCCCATTGAGACAAAAAACCTTCAAGCCAATTTATTCCGTCAATATCCAGATGATTTGTCGGTTCATCCAAAAGTAAAATATCAGGTTCACTTAAAAGTAATTTTGCTAAATGAACACGATTTTTCTCTCCGCCGGAAAACTCTGCAATATTTCGATTATAATCACTTTTTTTAAAACCTATTCCGAGTAATATACGAGAAATCTTATATTCAAGTTGATAACCGCCTTTCTTTTCAAAAGTTTCTTGTAAGTTGCCGTAATATGCCGTCAATTTTTCTAAATCAGCATTTTCCTTTCCCATTTCTTCTTCAATACGTTCCATTTCATGACGTATGGAATGTATTTCGGTAAATGCTTTATCCATTTCATTAAATAAAGTTTCAGTACAATTTGTCAGCGGATGTTGTTCCATATAACCGATTACCGCATCTTTTCCCATGACAACTTCACCGGAATTAGAAAAAAGTTCACCTGTAATCATACGAAACAAAGTCGTTTTTCCGGCTCCGTTATTTCCGACAATTCCGACTTTTTCACCGGGATTAATTTGAAAATCTACATCATCCAAAATAACATCCGCACCAAAAGAAAAGCTTACATTTTGAAATTTTATTAATGACATTGCAATTTCTCCAAAATATTTTTTTACTGCCACAATTTTGACAAAACATCGTAAAACACATTTTTAATGATATTTAACAAAATTACAGTGTATCTGCAATAATAACACCTTATCGCTGTCAATAACTTAATTATAAACTTTAATCTTTATCTTTTTAGATACACTGTAATTTAATAAATAAACTATTTATCAATTAAGAAATCCCTTACTTTTTCTTCGTAAGCCTGTTTGTTTTCCGATACTAAATAACTTGAAACGTGAGCTCCGGAATCAAACAATTTCACGCTAATTTCTGGTGAAAACTTCTTACTCTCTTCCTCAAAAAATGAATATAAAGTTAATTGGTCTTGTTTTGATTGTAAAATTAAGAAAGGATAAGGCACTGCTTCCAAAATCTTTCCCAAACGCATTCTGGTAGCATAAAAGTCATAATCGAAATTCATAAAACAATATGTCATATAGATAAAAATCTGAGGAATATGTTTTACTTCAGCTTCTTTTTTTAACATCTTCAGAGTGTTAGATATAGGGCTGTCTAAAATCGTCTTTTCTATTACTACGCCGTTTGTCGCTAATTTATTCTGCAAGTCTTTTCTATCAGAAAGTATCGCCGCTGCCATACCGGATTGAGAAAATCCCCAAACTACAAAAGAGTTATTTTTATATGATTGATTTAAATAAATTAAAGATGCAGCAATATCTTCTGCTATATTGTAACCAATTCCGGTATTCCCTTCACTGGAATCTCCGGCATTACGCATATCTCCTATATAAATATCATACAATTCATCAAGACCTGTATTCTTGATAAGCTCAAGATATTTAATAGCTTTTAAGCGATTTACCCAACGCCCCTCCGTAATCAAAAGAAGCTTTCGTCCCTCTTTCGATTCAGCTTTTCCGGTACGAATATACCAACCCGAAAGTATTATCTTTTTATTTAGCGGTGAAATAAACTTTATGTCTTCATAGTTTTCAAAACCATACGCTGCCGGAGTTGTTTTATTAAGACAACCAAACTTTTCCAATGTTTCTTGATTTCCTAATGCCTCTTCCATGGTAAGTTTGTCATAATAATTTGCACTATTAAGTCCGTACAATCCACCAAAAACAAGAACAGAAAATACCGCAACAATAAAAATACCAATGATTATTCTTATTAATTTAAATTTAATTCTTTTCACGATTTCAACCTAAGCTTAAATTTTTTTATATTATCGAAACACTTAGGTATTAACTGGAAGCCTTATGGAAAAATAAGTTCTAATTGATGTATCAAAGGCTCAAAATTCGAAATAGTTACCCCTACAAGACGTACTCCGGCTTCAATATCAATATTTCCCTCTTTCAGTAAAATCTTAATATCATCAAAAGTTTGCTCAAAATCATCAATAAAATCCGTGTATGTTTTACTTCGGGTAACTTGAATAAATGTTCTGTATTTAACTTTCAAAGTAACTGTTTTCCAACGCAATTTTTTACTTTGTGCTTTTGGTTTAATTTCTTCAATCTGTCGTTTCAGCTCATCCAAGATTTCATCTTCAATATACAAATCTTCCGGAAACGTATCTTCCGTCCCCAAAGATTTCATTTCTCGATTAGCTTCAACCGGTCTTTCGTCAATTCCTCTGACAAAATAATACAGCTTCTCGCCGTAACTTCCAAACAATCGAATCATATCAATCAAACTTATTCTTTGTAAATCACGACAAGTCTTCCCCAGTTTTAAACTTTCTATTTTCTTAGCTGTTTCACTGCCGACACCTTGAATATCTTTTATATCGATATCCGCAATAAATTCTGCAACATCACACGGTTTTACCAACAAAAAGCCGTCCGGTTTACGATAATCCGACGCAATTTTTGCAATAAGTTTGTTACACGATACTCCGGCTGAAGCTGTTAAATCATGTCTCATTCTAATTTTATATTTAAGTTCTTTTGCGATTAAAGTCGCAGAACCTTTCCCTGTAACATCAAGATAACATTCGTCAAGTGCAATCGGTTCTACTTTATCTGTATATTGGCAATACATTTGGTAAATATCTTTTGATATTTCTTCATATTTTCTGAAATTAGGAGGTAGCAATATCAAATGCGGACATAATCGGTACGCTTCTGATACACTTAACGCTGAATGAACACCGTATTTTCTGGCTTCATAGTTAGCTGTCGATATTACACCGCGTTCATCTTGAGCTCTGCCTACGGCTACCGGTTTATTTATCAATTCCGGATGAGAAAGCAGCTCTACCGACACATAAAAAGCATCCATATCAATATGTATTATTTTTCGATTTTCAAACTGTTTTCCCATTTTATTAAAAAATAATTTTTGCTCATTAAAGTTTTTTTTGATTTTCCCCGAATATAGTTATTGCCGGGTACTTACCCCTCCCGCCTTATGTACCCGGTAGCTTAATTGCTTAGAGCAGTCTTGTTAGACTGCTCTTTTTTTGTTGGTACAAAGACAAAAGAGTTTTTATTCCTCTACAACTTCTTCTACGACAGTAACTACTCTTTTTACTTTTCTAGGCGGTCGTTTTGCTACTGCATTTTTTCCGCCTATAGGACTGTCAATTGTTTCCTGTGCTTCTGGGTCTTCTATGTAAGCCGTTTCTCCTTCAGTTGCAGGATTGTAAAACTTATAAAACTCTCGTGAACGAGTCATTTTAAAACGATACTCCCAAACACCGTCCGCATTTTTTACCATTGGCACACCGGGTTCCGCCCAATCATCAGTCATAGAACCAATGATATTTACCGCATTCAAATTGTCATTTTTGTACGTTATAATACATTCAAACTCATTATCTTTTTGCTCATAACGAATTTCAGCAAAAAGTCCAAAAACACCGCAAAACATAAATAAACACAAAACAAATCTTTTCATAGAACCTCCTCAAAATTTGCTTTTTATTATAATTTCAAACACATAAGCTAATTTTATACCATCTTAATTGGTCGGCAATAAATCACTTGCTCTTACAGGGCGTAACTCTCCGTTATCCTCAATCAACTCTACTTCAACATCCGTCGTAACATCTTGTAAATCAGACGTCACGTCAATTCCCGTCAAATCATCAGAAACATCGCTATTTTCAACGTTTTCCGGTTTATATTGCAAATTATCTGCAACCGTACGCAACAGCTTCAAATCGTCGCTATCTTGTGCTATATGCCAAATCATTATTCCGCCGTAATTTTTAGATAATTGTGTTTTCTGTGCAATCAAATCTACACCGTTAAAAGTAAAAACTATTCGTCGTGTATCAGTTTCAATTTCTACAAGATTATCTTTTTCCGATAAATTATGAAAGTGTTTGTTTACGTAAGAAAAAGAAATAGAACGTTTTTCCAACAATTCTCCGGCTAAATCAAATTCATTATACCAGCCGTAAAAAGGCACACCGAGAATAACTTTTTCAGCAGCAACTTTTCTCGTATCTGTCCAATAATTTAAATGTTTTTGTGCATGATAATAAGATGAATGATTACGCAATTTCTTTTCAAACAATCCAGACTCGTTATATGCCATAATATTTATAAAATCAAACGCGTGAACCGCCTCATCTGTCAGTTTTTTCCCACCGTAAATATTAAAAGCTCCGGAAAGCTCAATTTTATTCTGAGACAACTTTTCTTTTGCCAAAACAATAAATTCAGAAAATCCCGGTAAAATCATAGAACCTTCAAGATCCAAATCTATTCCGTCCGCATTATAATGTTTTGCTAGCTCTACAAGTTTTTGAGCAAAGAAATCGTGATTTTCCGGACTAACCAAATAACGATAACGGTCTGCATACTCTGAACCGGCATGAACAGCTCCGCCAGCGATTGAAAGAAAAACCTTGCAATTATCACGTTTTGCTTTTTTTATAAGTTGCATAACTTCATGTTCTTGAGCTTCATCACAATAAAAATTATATTCTTCGTCCGGATTGTAAAACCACAACAATAAATGCGTCAAATAAGGTGTTCCGGCATCATAATCTTGTGCCAATGAGTATCTTGCCGGGAAATATCCGACAATCTTTTTTCCTTGATAATCTTTCATAAACTTTGCTTTATCACGCTGACTTTTTTGAGCTTGATTTTTACATGAAAAAACAAACACCGCCATTATAGATATTAATAATATACGAATAAACTTACTTTTCATTAAAGTCTCCATTTTTTATGATAATTAAATGTCTTCCTCAAATACGGCAAAACGTGATTTACCGCCTCTTTTAGCTTCATACAACGCTTTATCTGCCGATGGTATAAGATTTTCAATACCGCTGACAGTTTTATATGTCGCAATTCCTATAGATACAGATAATTTATATTCATCTTCAATTTCCGGAATTCGTCCCAAATACTCACATATCGCAGGAATAAAATGATTATTTTTTTCAATATCTTCAAGAATTCGTTTTGCTACGTGAACAGCAGCATCTTGTGCCGTATCTGGTAAAATAATAATAAACTCATCTCCGCCGAAACGTGCAATAAAATCATCAACCGAACGAACATTACGCATAAGAACTCTTGTAAACTGAATTAACAAAAAATCACCTAGATTATGTCCGAATGTATCATTGTAATATTTAAAATTATCAAGATCCAAAAATAACGCAGAAATTCCTACAGGATTTTCTCTTAATAAAAATGCTTCAGATGCACGTTTCAAGAAAAATTGTAACGCCTGACGATTATTTACTCCCGTCAACCTATCCGTATTTGCAAGTATTTTTAATTCTTTATTATCCTTTTCAAGCCGTATATTTTTTTCAACAATAGCTTCTTCGCGTATTTTCTTTTCTAAAACCAATTCCAATTGCTGTACTATGATATTTAATATTTTTATACAATCTTCGCTTATTTCAAAACTATATTTTTCAGCTACGGTAAACATCAAGCCCAATTCCATATCTCCGACTTTCATCGGAATAAAAAGAACCGATGTCATCCCCGGAAAATGTTTACATTCTCCTTTTCGTTTTAGAAGAATTTTTCTGGCACGTTCTCGGAAATAAACTTCAAGCTTATCTTGCGGTAAATCTAAAGAATTATCCGTTCCGTTCTTAAAAAACCACATTCCGTTTTCTTTTTTATACAAATAAACAGAAGTAAACAAAAGGTCTTCTTTTAAAATACACATGACTCGCAGTAATAATTGTTCATGTGAATCTGGTAATACATAATAACTACGCAATTTATTTAAAAGATTAATTTCATTGATTCTTCCGCGTAATTCATTGATATTTATTTGTAAATTAGATGCTTGAATCCATGAAGATATATTCAACGGTCTAAACCACTTTCGTGAAGATAAATTTATTTTTCGTCCTATAGAAAGTTTTTCAAATACAGAAATAAAAAAAACATTTTGCAATTCTTCAGCCTTCTGCTGTCCTTTTGCAAGCATTTCCATACTTTTTGATGTAAATTTTAACTCCTGATAAATTAAAAAAGCCTGATAATAAAAACGCAATAAATGATACTGTTGATTACTGTTCAATAAAATTTCTTCGATAGAAGACAAATATTCTTCTACTTTATCCAAAACATTTTCATGTACGGCAAACAACGTTTTAAGTAACAAAAAGAAATAATGAGATTCTGCCGTTGCTGATGCATTTTGAAAATCCTTATCCTTAATAATACAATAATAATGATACGCATCTACATAACGACCGTTCAACGCATAAACAAGAGCCAAAAATAAATCTTGAAGCTCTTTTGTATATCCCATGATTCCTTCAATTCTGTTAAGCTTTGATATTCTATTCATTCGCTCTAAATAATAAAGAGCCATTTTATCATTAGCACATACAAAACTACACATTCCCAGATTCATTAACGTTGCCGTTACTTCTCTATATTCAAGACTCCTTCGTAAATATTTCAATGCCAAAAAGTGATAATGTACCGAATCTCTGTAATTTCCGACAAAACAATAATAAGACCCTATTCCGTTATAAATATAAGTCAAGCCTCTGAAATCTTTCACCAACTTTTTATAATGTAAACTTTTAAGGTAATATTTAAGAACACTTGAATACTTTCCGCGAATTGCATACGCAACACTTTTCCCTTGATATGCCCACGACAAGCGATAAAAATATTTTTTTTCTATCGCCATATCAATACCGCAATTCAACAACTTGTTATAATACGGAGAAAAATATGTAGACAAAACAAACGGCGTTGATGTGTAACAATAAATTTGAGTATTACTCCAGTTTAATTTTTCAGCAAGCAATGTTAAACGATTAAAATTTTCTTCCCACAATTCTCTGACTTCACGAATATTAAAATCTCCGTCAGAAGAAATAAAAAGCAACAAACGCCCTCGCATTTCAATTACTTTATTATGTAAATCCTTTCCCGTCTGAACACAAATAAAACCGTGATTCCTTGTATCGTCCAAATCTCCTTTTAGAAAAGATGCAAGCCCAAACCAATAATGAGCTTCCGCTAAGGCCTCATAATCTCCGAGTTCCTCTGCCAATTTCAAAGCAAAATTGATACATGTTCCCGCTTGCGTAAATTCGTAATTCATTAAAAAAGTCTTTCCATGTGCCAAATGAAAACGAAATTGCATATTCAACGGTAAGCTGTCTTGCATAGGTGCTAAAAGTTCACAAAGATGTCGACAATCATCAAATGCCAAAAGAAGAAACGCCAAATCTAATTTTTTAAACAATGAATCTGCTTGAATACCGGTTTGCTTCTTGATAAGAGAAATGTCCGAATGCTTTGAATTTGAATTAATTTGATTTTTTTCTAAGAATAAAATATTTGTTTTTTGTTCTAATTTTTTCCTGAAATGAATTGAATCTTCACGTACTCCGCCGTCTTTGTCCTTATTAAAAACTATAATAATAACAAAATTAGCTCCTTTCTTTCTCGACAACCGCAACAAAACTTCCTGTGATGACGGCGGAAGAGAATAAAAATTATCAATGACAATTACAAGCTTTTCATTTCTGTGTAAATACAAAAACAAACGAATTATTGCTTCAATAATAGCTTCTTTTTCATGAAAAATTTCATCTTCTAAAATATCTTCATTGCGTTTAAGTGTTACCCCTCGAATCAATGCCTGAAGAATCGGACGATGATTATAAAAAACACAAAGTTTTTCAAACAATTCATTTATCTCTTCTTCCGAAAAGCTAGAATATCCTTGTATAACATCATCTAAAAAAGGTGCATAAGGATGCCAATATTCTTTCATCACATCCGAAGATCTAAGAATTGTATGATTCTCAAATTGCTCTTTTATAAATAACAAAATCTCATCTGTAGCGGCAAAAACCTGCTCCGTATGAAATATAAGAAAACCATGTATATAATTTTCCGTTGTTCTGAGAGTCTCTGCCAGAAGCTGTTTGTGATAAAAACTCAAATAATTCTGTAATGACATTGTCTTCTCCTAATTATAAAATCAGCATACAATCACCATAACTAAAAAATCTATATTCTTCCTTTATTGCATGATTATAAATTCTCTTGAATTCATCATATCCCGTAATAGCTGACACTAAAACCGCTAAAGACGATTTAGGTGTATGAAAATTAGTAAACAATGCACCGGCTGCTTTTAATTCATATCCCGGTGTTATATAAAGACGAGTTGCAAAATGTCCGGATTTAAAACTTCCGTTATCAAAATTACTTTCTATTGTACGAAGAGATGTAGTTCCCACCGGAAGTAAAATTTTCCCGGAAGATAAAGCTTCATTCAATTCTCGAGCTTCATTTTCACTAATCTCATATTCTTCCTGATGAATTTGATGTGCTTCTATCGTGTCACTGTAAATCGGCTGAAATGTACCTAGTCCCACATGCAAAGTTACATAAGTATGGTTCACACCTTTAGCTTGCAATTCTGAGAAAACTTTTTCATCAAAGTGCAATCCTGCCGTAGGAGCTGCAGCCGACCCATAAGGTTTACTGTAAATAGTTTGGTAACGAATCTTGTCGTCATCATCAACATCTTTTTTTATATAAGGCGGAAGCGGAATTGTTCCGTATTTATTCAAATATTCAACAGTAAATATCGCATCTTCACAATAAAGTCGTTTTTTTAAAGTATCAATTTCTTCTTCTACCACACAAACCAATTTTTTATCATCACAAGGAAGAATAATCCGTTCTCCCTTTTTATATTTTTTGCTTTTATCTGTTAATGCTACCGCATGATTTGCGTCTTCAAGCTTTAAAATTAAAAGCTCACCTTTGTGCCCGGTACTTTCTTTTACCACCGCAAGCCGCGATGAAATTACTCGTGAATTATTAAAAACCAAATGATACTTATTATCTAAAATCTCCGGTAAATCCTTAAACATTCTATCTTCTATTTTTTTAGAATCTCGATAATACACTAACATTTTTGAATCACTTCTGTGAGCCGCAGGATGTTGTGCTATCAAGTGTTCAGGTACTTCAAAATTATAATCTTCCGTTTGCATTTTTTACCTCGTTTTTTTCCTCATTAAATATATATATCATGTAATTTTCTACTTTTACGATGAAAAAAGATTAGCTTCCTCATCTTGAAAATCTAGCGGAATATCAAAACCTAAATGCTCATAAGCCTTTTGCGTTGCAACTCTTCCGCGAGGAGTTCTTTGCAAAAATCCGATTTGAATTAAATACGGTTCATAAACATCTTCGATTGTATCTACTTCTTCACCTAAACTTATAGCTAAAGTCTTGCAGCCTACAGGTCCGCCGCCATAATGTTTAATTACAACTTCTAACAATTTCTTGTCATTCTTATTCAATCCAAGATTATCAATCCCCAATCTTTCCAAAGCTTCTTTTACTACATCAAGTGTAATCGTAGTTTTCCCTTTTACCTGTGCAAAATCACGAACTCGTCGTAATATACTGTTTGCACGTCTTGGAGTCCCTCGTGAACATCCAGCCAAAAACATTCCGGCATCTTCATCTATACCTATTTTTAAAATAGAAGCAGCTCTCTTTATAATTTTAAAAAGCTCTTCATTTTGATAAAAATCAAGTTTCTCATTTATCCCGAATCGAGCCAAAAGCGGGGACGATAACAATCCGGAACGAGTTGTTGCTCCGACTAAAGTAAAAGGTTCAATGTCAACTTTCAATGTTCTTGCAGCCGGCCCTTGACCTATTATTATATCAATAGAAAAATCTTCCATAGCAGAATACAAAACTTCTTCTACGCTTTTATTTAAACGATGAATTTCATCAATAAAAAAAACATCGCCGCGCTTCATATCTGTAAGAATTGCAGCTAAATCTCCGACTTTTGTCAAAACAGGAGCACTTGTCCCTCTAAAATCTACTCCCATTTCTTTTGACACAATATTTGACAATGTTGTCTTTCCTAATCCCGGAGGTCCGGAAAGTAATATATGATCTAAAGGTTCATTTCTTTTCTTCGCTGCTGAAATGTATATTCCTAAATTTTCAACAAAAGTTTTCTGACCGATAAAATCATCCAATCTTCTCGGTCTCAACGCAATGTCAAAGTCTTCTTCTCGCTTATCTTCGTTCATATATACTCCAAATCTAACTCATCATCTTTAGGAACTTCTTTATATCAGCAGAAAAATCCCCACTAAAAGGCTTGGCTTTTTCATAACATTTCAATACTTCATTTTCATTATATCCCATAGAAATCATTGCAGATACTAAGTCTTGGTCGTCTTTAGAAATTTTATCTCCAACTAAATCTGCAAGTTTACCTTTCAAATCTAAAATTATTTTTTTTGCAGTTTTTTCTCCGATTCCGGGAATTTTCTTTAAAATACTGACATCATCATTTTCTATAGATTGTGCTAAAGTCGCAATATTACAACGTGATAACATATTTAAAGCCGTTCGCGGACCGATTCCGCCCACTTTTAATAATGCTTCATAACCTTTTCTACTTTCTTCTGTCAAAAAACCATACAAACACATAGTATCTTCTTTATGTACAAGATGCAAAAAAAGCTTTACCTCTTTACCTTTTTGCATGGAAAGTGCTCCTATATCCGGAAGCGAACAACTCACCCTATAACCGATTCCGTTTACATCAATAATTGCAACATTTCCGTCTATCCGGTCTAATATTCCTCTGAAATAATCATACATAAAAAAAATCCTATGATAATATTTTTAATTTTTCATTTAATCTATTCATATTAATATGAGTTATTGCAATAGCTACCGCATCCGCAACATCATCTTGCTTTGGAGCTGAATCCCCAAGCATCATTTTTATCATATATTGAATCTGTTTTTTATCCGCTCGTCCATATCCCAAAAGAGATTGTTTCACTTGTAACGGAGTATATTCGTAAATAGGAAGTCCGGCTTTTTGCAATGCTAATAAAATAACACCGCGTGCTTGTGCAACAACAATCGCCGTTGTAGTATTTCTTGCAAAAAACAATTCTTCTACAGCCGCATTATCAGCTTTATATTCCTTAATAAAATCTGTTAACTTATCATACAACATTGAAAGTCTTTCAGCTGTTGTCATAGATGAAGGTGTTTTGATTAATTCATGAGCCAACAATCTCATTTTACCGCTATTTGACTCTACAACACCCACACCTATTCGTTCAATTCCGGGGTCTATTCCTATAGTAATCAATTTATTCCTCTTATTTTAAATAATACAATATCCATTAAAACAAATAGCCATAATGAAAAAAATCCATCATGGCTATAACCTATTTAATAAAAATAAGAAATCATTAAATAATAAAAAAATTACCCTTGATAATCTTCTGGAATCTTTAAGTTTGTATAAACAGCTTGAACATCATCAAATTCTTCTAATTTTTCTATTAATGCAAGAATTTTATCTACACGATCAGCTGATACTTCTTGATAAGTATCAGGCACCATTGTAACTTCTGCAGATATATGTGCAATTCCTTTATCATCAAATGCTTTTAATACATTTTCAAACTCTTCTTGCGAAGTATATACAACAACACTGTCATCTTCAGACATTACATCTTCAGCTCCTGCATCTATCGCAATAGCCATGGCATCATCTTCAGAAATAACAGATTTTTCAAATACTAAAACACCTTTTTTATGGAAGATATAAGACACACAACCATTAGCACCCAAATTACCGCCATTCTTAGACAATGTAGATTTTACATCAGAAGAGGTTCTGTTTCTATTGTCTGTCATAATCTCCATTAATATAGCAACACCTTCCGGAGCATAACCTTCATATGTAAACTCTTCATAATTTGCCCCATCTGCACCGCCGGCACCTTTATCGATTGCCTTTTTCATTGTATCTTTCGGCATATTAGCAGCTCTGGCTTTGATTATTGCCATTCTAAGTCGTGGATTTCCATCGGGATTTGTTCCGCCTTCCTTAGCTGCAACTGTTAATTCTCTAATTATCTTTGTAAAAATAGAAGCTCTTTTTTTATCATTCGCTCCTTTTTTATGCTGTATATTTGCCCATTTACTGTGTCCAGACAATTTTAACTCCTTTTATTTCTTTTTAATAAAATCATGTAATTTTATATCAAAAGAGTTCTAACATGTCAATTTATAACCCTTTTCTAAAATTAAAAAAGCACCGGATAAAATCCGATGCTTTGCATACTTAAAAAAAAACTATTTATTCGCCTTTTTGTTTCATTCTCAACAATTCGATTTTCTCTACAATATTTCTGAAAAAGTCATTTTTTCTTACACGAATTTTGAAATCATAATCGCCTGTAAGCATTCTATCTAAAGATATTCTCATTCTGTATACAGGTCCTGCCATTTTATGAGAGAAGAACAAAGAATAAACTGCAATAATAACCATTAAAATTAAACAAGTAACTAACAATGGTGGTACTATAATAAAAAATCTTTGAGTTTGTTTTTCAAACGGTCCTCTAACTACTTCCAACAACTTAACATCTTCATTTGTTAACTCAATAACAGCATCTGATTCATATGCTGTATTTCTGTAAATAGAAGGATTATATCTTAATAAATCTCTATTCAAATTTTTATAAGTTCCGTCTTTATCTTTATAAACAGTTAACTCTTTAATATTCAAATTATAAATAGGAAAACCTACTTTATCTGATATTTTAAATTTACCTTTATCATTCTCTGAAATTTCAATATGCAAAGGTGCATGATATTTAATAGTAACAGACTCATTTACTTTATTATCACCAAAAAGATTATCATAATAATAATAAAGTGCAGTTAAACCGAAACAAAACATTACTGTTACCAAAATAACAGAAAGGTATTTAAAAATAAAACCCAATTGGAACGGTTTATCGATTAAATAATTTTTTCTTTTAGACTTAGACACAAGCTCCTCCTGAACCGTTATATTTTTTTCTTTATTATAAATAACTGCATTAAAAATTCAATCTTTTTTTTAAAGAAAAAAAAATTACATTTAATAAAATCAATCAAAAGGAATTTCTGATAATTTTTTAGGTTGAGGCTGCTTATTTTCTCCGCGAAGCTCTCGTAACTTTTCCAACAAAGCCTTTTCTTCCTTAGAGGATTTTGCAGGAACATCAATGATAAACTGTAAGTATAAATCCCCTTTTCGTCCGGCCGAACCTAAAATTTCCACACCTTCATTTCTTATTCGTAAAATTTTTCCATTTTCACAATTTTCTGGAATTTTTACTTTAATATTCTTTTCATTTAATAATTTTATATTTATATCATCTCCGAGAACAGCCTGCATATAAGTTATCGGAATAAACAATTTCAAATCATTTCCCGATCTTTGATAATACTGATGCGGTTTAACTATAAATTTCAGAATTAAATCCCCGGCACTACCTCCGTTAGGACCTTCATCCCCCTCCCCACGCAGTATCATTTTTTTCCCACTGTCAATACCCGCAGGAACTTTTATTGTCTTACTAATTTTTTTCTTACCAATACCTGTACCGCGACATCCACTACATGGATCCTCAATTACACTTCCGGAACCATAACAAGTCGGACAATTAGTTGCCATAGAAAAGAACCCTTGCGTTCTTCTTACTTGACCTGCACCGTGACATGTCGGACAAGTTTTTTTCCCTTTTCCGCTTCGAGAACCGGAACCATGACATTTTTCACATTTACAATCTTTTTCAAAAGAAATTTCTGTTGTCTTTCCCAAAACAGCATCTTCTAATGTTATTTCCATTGTATAAAGAAGGTCATTTCCACGTTGAGATTGAGAAGTTCTACGACTTCCTCCTCCAAAAAACGAACCAAACAAATCTTCAAAACCGCCGCTGAAACCACCGCCGAAAATATCCTCAAAACCACCGCCGAAACCACTTCCTCCGCCGCCTTCTTCAACTCCGCGATATCCGTATTGATCATACATTTTTCTTTTATTTTCATCAGAAAGAATTGCATAAGCATCAGATGCTTCTTTAAATTTTTCTTCGGCAACTTTATCTCCCGGATTTCTGTCCGGATGATATTGCATTGCCAATTTACGATATGCTTTTTTTATTTCATCAGCACTTGCGGTTTTTGAAATACCGAGTATCTCATAACAATCTCTTTTTGCCATATTTATTCTCTCTCTTCTAATGGAAATATCGGAGTAAGCACTATTGCTTAAATTAGTCTAAGACTAAAAAACTCCGATATTTCAATAAATGATAAAATCTTTTTCTTAAAAAAACAAATTATTTATTTGTCATCATCTACAACTTCATAATCTGCATCTTCTGCAGTTGTATTATGATTTGTGGTATTGTTAGCTTCCGCATTCGCTTCACCTGCAGCACCTTGATTTTGAGCTGTATTTTTATACATTTCTTCAGCCAATTTGTAAGATGCTTTTTGAAGTTCTTCTGTTTTAGCTTTAATTACAGCTGCATCAGAATTAGAATCCTCTAAAACTTTTTTCAATTCTGCAATTGCTGAATTTATTGCATTTTTATCATCTTCACCAATTTTATCACCAAATTCAGTTAATGATTTTTCTGTTTGATAAATCATTGAATCCGCTAAATTTCTGGCTTCAATAGTTTCTTTTTGTTTTTCATCTTCAGCCGCATGAAGTTCCGCATCCTGAACCATTTTTTTGATTTCGTCTTCACTCAATCCAGAAGATGCTTCAATTCTGATTTTCTGCTCTTTACCAGTACCCAAATCTTTAGCACTTACATGAAGAATACCATTAGCATCAATGTCAAAAGTTACTTCAATTTGAGGAACTCCACGTGGAGCAGGAGGAATACCAACAAGGTCAAATTTTCCGATAGAACGATTTTGTCCTGCCATTTTTCTTTCACCTTGAAGAACGTGAATAGATACTGCAGTTTGACTGTCTGCAGCAGTTGAGAAAACTTGTTTTTCTGTTTTTGGAATTGTTGTATTTTTAGGAATCAAAACAGTCATTACTCCACCTAATGTTTCAATACCCAAAGACAACGGAGTTACATCAAGCAATAGAATATCTTTTACATTTCCAGAAAGAATTCCACCTTGAACTGCTGCACCTACAGCAACTGCTTCATCCGGATTTACACCTTTTGAAGGCTCTTTTCCAAAAACTTTTCTAACCAATTCTTGAACCATAGGAATTCTAGTTGAACCACCAACAAGAATTACTTCATCAATTTCACTGGCACTCAATCCCGCATCATTCAAAGCTGTCTGACAAGGACCTTCTGTTTTTCTAACCAAATCACCGATTAATTGTTCAAATTTAGCACGTGTTATGTTTAATACTAAATGTTTAGGACCAGTACTGTCTGCAGTAATAAACGGCAAATTGATATCTGCATTTTGTTTATTAGACAATTCAATTTTAGCTTTTTCAGCAGCTTCTTTCAAACGTTGCAATGCCATTGTATCTGAAGACAAATCAATTCCTGATTGAGATTTAAATTCAGAAATCATCCATTCAATCAATACATGGTCAAAATTATCTCCACCTAAGTGAGTGTCTCCATTAGTAGATTTTACTTCAAATACACCGTCACCGATTTCAAGAATAGAAATATCAAATGTACCACCACCAAGGTCATATACAGCGATTTTACCTTCTTTCTTTTTATCCATACCAAAAGCCAAAGAAGCTGCTGTTGGTTCATTAATAATTCTTTTTACTTCCAATCCTGCGATTCTTCCGGCATCTTTTGTTGCTTGTCTTTGAGCATCATTAAAATATGCAGGAACAGTAATAACTGCTTCTGTAATTTTTTCTCCAAGAAATTCTTCTGCCGTTGCTTTCATCTTCTGAAGAATTGCAGCACTTATTTCTGGTGGAGAAAATTCTTTATCATCCACTTTTACTCTTACATCTCCATTTGAACCGGCAACAACTTGATAAGGCAATAATTGGTTTTCATCACCAACTTCATTAAATCTTCGTCCCATAAATCTTTTTACAGAAAAAATAGTATTTTTAGGATTTGTTACCATCTGATTTTTAGCAGATTGTCCTACTAAACGCTCACCTTTTGCTGTATACGCAACTATAGAAGGAGTAGTTCTTTGTCCTTCTGAATTTACAATAACGGTAGCTTCCGAACCATCCATTACCGCTACACATGAATTTGTTGTTCCAAGGTCAATACCTATAATTTTACTCATCTTGTTTCTCCTTATATATTAATATGATTTTTTACAATTTTATTCAGGCTTTCCTACTTTTACCTGAGCCGGTCTGATAACCCTTTCATGTAAAGCATACCCATTTCTGAAAACTTCAGCGACAGTCTCTTCTTTATAATCTCCGACTTCCATCATTACTGCTTGATGACGTTCTGGATTAAATTCTTCTCCTGCTGTACCAAACTTTTCTACACCATACTTCTTAAACAATAAATCTTCAAACTGCTTTTGAATCATTTCAACACCTTCTATAATTGATTCTTTCGCAGTATTTTCTTGTTTTCCTGACATTAACGCTCTGTCAAAATCATCCAAAATTACCAACAAATCAGACACAATATTAAAATTACCAAATTTCAAAACTTCTTGTTTTTCATTTGCACTTCTTTTTCTGATATTTTCAACATCAGCTAATGCTCTTTTATAAAGATCAAAGTTTTTTTCTGCATCTATTTTTTTTTCTGATAATTCTTTTTTTAAACTTTCGTTTTCTGATTCTGCATTTTTAAGTTTTACTAATTCTTCTAAAAGTTCTTCTTTTGAAGCTTCTTCCCAATTAACTTCAGCAGTTTCAGCAACATTTTCTTCTATTTTTTCTTCTGCTGCCAAATCAGCTTCTTTTTCACTCATATAAAACCCCTTTTAAAAGCTTACATTTTATTTTTTCCAATTATTGTAGAGGAAAATAATAAATATAAATAACACCGTCAACTTTTTTTATTATTTTCGAATAAAAAGATTTCCGAATAACGACCTCATTATTTTATTTCTATTTTTTCTAAAAAAGACAATGGATTTTTGTACAAAAAAAGCCACATACTAATATGTGGCTTACAGCGGGTGATCAGAATCGAACTGACGTAACAAGCTTGGAAGGCTAGTGTTCTACCATTGAACTACACCCGCAAGATGTGATCTTTATATCAGAAGCTTTTTATATTGTCAATCTTTTTTTTGAAAATTATTTATTTTTAATACAGCACAAAGCTCGTCCCCGCCGTCTTTTTCAAAAGAAACATGCACTTCTTTATCTGCTTGAGGAACTAAAATATTTTTTTCAATCAAAATACCTTCTTTTTTATTACTAAAAACCAAAAGATAATTTCCCGGATAACAATAAATCTTTTTACCTTCACCTTTTTTAGGAAGAAACACTTTTTCTACTTCCTGTTCGCCGAATTTTGTATTCCAATATTTTTCTCCGTTAATTTTTACATCCAATGTAACCGGCGGTACTTGAAAATAAACTACTGTTTTAACTTTTGAAAGTCTTATTTCTAAACTCGAATCGTACATCCAATAAGAAAAATCCACTTCATAAGGAAAAGAAGATAAGTAACCTTCTGCATTAGCTTTAAATTCATACTTTTTCCCATTAAACAAAGTCACATTTTCTGAATATTTTTGCCATTCTCCATTTCCTTCTCTAAAACTGATATCGGATTCTGACGTAATTTCTTTTCCCGTATTCTCATCACGAACTAAAATATTAAAATTTATCGGCTTAGAAATAAAAGCCGGTAATCTTAATTGAATCTCATTTTTTTCAAGAACTTCAAAAGGTTTTACAACAAAACCGACTTCCGTTAAATTATCATAATTTCTCATTCTTACATGATATTCACCGACACGAAGAATTATCCTTTTTTTATTTAAAGTTTTCTTTTTTCCTTGTAAAATATAATTGTTAATCTTTCCGTTATGAAGATTCTTAAGCGAAATTTCAATTTTTCCAGAGTTTAAAATCTTATTATCATAATTTCTTCTGTTTTCTACTTTGATATTTGCAACTCCATATTTACCTTCCAAATTCATACAAGATAAAAAAAGAGTCGGAAAATATGTCTTTATAGAAAAGAACAAAAATAAACATATAAAAAACGCAATCAAACTAATCTTAACAATTTCAAAAGCAATAAATAAATCCGGATAACGATATTGTGCCAAGCGTTCAAAAAGCCCACTGGTCACCCCTATACCATCTTCTGCAAATTTCACTTCACTGTCATCTCCGTTTACAATTAATGCCAAATCCTTTCTTATTACATTAAAATCCTTAAAACGAAATGAAATAAACTTTGTAAGAATATTAATAATTTCATCAGCAGTCTTGTAACGCTTACGAGAATCATGATGCATCATCTTACGAATAATGGAAATTAGTTTTAACGGAACAGCTTTATTATACTTGCGAATTCTCGCATATTTTCCCTTCATTATTTTTTTTATATTCTCATTAGTAAATTCATTTGAAAAAGGGCGTTTAGCTGTAAGCATTTCATAAAATAAAACACCAAGCGAATAAAGATCAGAACAACAATCGGCATCTTTAGATGATTTAATTTGTTCCGGCGACATATATGCCGGAGTTCCTAAAATAGTTCCTTGCTTTGTTACATTTTCAGATTCGTGGCTTTCCGGACGAAATGCAATACCGAAATCTGTTAATTTTATCTCCCCTTTTGCTGAAAGCAAAACATTTCCTGGTTTTATATCACGATGAATTATTCCTTCACTATGTGCATACTTTAAACCTTCTGCAATTTTTAAAATTATATATGCTGCAAGATATACGGGAACCTGTTTATATCTATGAATTAACTCTGACAGACTATATCCGTCAATATATTCCATTACAATATACGAAGAACCACCGTCTTGAAAATAATCATACATGTGAACAATATTAGGATGAGAAATGTCCATCATTATAGAAGCTTCACGCTTAAAACGTTCATAAAAACCGGCAGGAGCATTAGGAGAAAGCTTTTTTAGAATAACTTCTTTTCCTAACCCCAAATGAATTCCCTTGTAAACTTCCCCCATTCCGCCTTTTGCTATTTTCCCAAGAATTGAATAACCTTTTATTTCTGTTCCCATAAATCAAGCCTCTTACTTTATTAAATATCAAAACACAAAGTTTTATCCGGCGAGTTTTCCTCTGAAAAAAGCGGAACTTCACAAATGCATTCATCTAAATTTATCTGCTGATATTTTTCGATATCTTCAAAAAAAGCAATTCGCATTAACGGATTATGAATTTGGACATAACGATCGTTGTTAATTCTGTTATAAAGTCCGCGAATAGGACGATGACCACCAAAATAATAATCACCAGGAGACTTTCTATTTAAAAACTCATCCAAATACCATTCCGCAGTCCCTTCATCTGCTTTAAAATTTTCTGTCCATGTAAATGCATCAATCAACATTCCGTCATTGTGATAATTTATAATTTCATCACGAGAATATCTACACGCCGGCTCAGAATGACTGGCTATAAAGTTTTTTCCGACAGCAAAAATCGGAAGTAATTTTTCAAACATTGCATATTTTTCTAAAACTTTCTTTCCGTAATTACTTTGAAAATATTCATAAATCATCGCCCCCTCATTTGCATATTTTGCAAACGGGTAATTTCCGTTACCAAATTCATTCAAAATATTTTCATGATTTCCTTTTAGAAAATGAAACTTTTGCGGATATCGAATCTTGAGAAGCATTACAGCCAGCATTAAATGAAAAGATTCTGTTACCTCTCTATCTATTGCTTCATGTTTTTTATAATGCCCAAAATACTCTTCTTCAGCTTTCTTCCATCGGTCAACCGTAGATACTTCACTATGCACACCATCTCCGAGACAAAGAAGAACAAAATTTTCACTATCCATTAATTCTAAAACATTACGATTATCAAAAGGTTTCCACATAAGTACAGACTGCAAAAATTCACGTCTTGCATGAAGATCCGGTAATATTACTACATAACGAGCTCCCGACAAATCGACTAATCCGCCCGGTTTTTTATTTTTTGCCAACGGTCTTATTTCGTTATCTTCATGCACTAGAACTTCATTAACTTTTCCTACAATTTGCTCCAACATCTGTGCAGACGGCGGAATATCAGCCGAAAAAAACGTTTCAAGAATTTCTTGCATTTCTTTCGCAGATGCTTGTGAGATAAATTGAAAAGTTACATTCCATTGTGTACTCATTTTTAATCCTTACTATTAATCCAAATAAAATAATTCATTTTTTTGCAAATCTTTAAACATTCGCTCTTTGATAACAGATAAAAATTCAACATCCGGAAATATTTGTTCTACCAAAACTTTGATTTTAGGCGATGCATTCAATTGTTTTACAAAAACTTTCACTCCGTTATCAGTACTTTCTAAAGAAATAAAAGTTTTTAAATCATACTCGCCGCGTTCATCGACAAATATTTTTTCCTTTTCCTGTTCAAATATCTTTATATGTTTATCTATTTGCTCTTTGTAAGCAATATTATAAGTTAATAAATATTCAGTCATTGCCAAATTATTAAATATAGAAACTTTTTTTGTTCCTTCACATTTGCGAATACGAACAATTTTCAAATCAGCATGATTTCTTCTAACCAATTGTGAATTAGAAACTACTTTCAATCGTTTTTCAAGTTCTTCAATCGAATATTCTTTAGATGTAAAAAATTCTAATATTTCACAATTAGATTCAATTCCTAATGACAATGCACTTGAAAATTGGAAACGAGGATGAGGGTTAAAACCTTCTGACATCAATAAACTTACATCTCCGATACGAAATAATGTTTCAAAATGACGCATTAAGTCTTTATGAGATAAAAAGCGAGACAAACCGCTTTTAGTAAACTCAAGAAAATATCTGAATCGTCCTGCCATTTCCTGTCCCGACTCAAAATCTTCTTGTTTTTCATAATCATCAGCAGCTTTTCTTTTAGAAATTCCGTTACCGCAAATTTTACAATCTTCATCACAACCTTGATTACACAATTTAGATTCTTTATGTTGTAATGAAAGTTCACGTTCTTTTTTCAAAAATTTATCTGACGGCAAACAATCTATCATTTTCCATGTTTCACTTCTTCCGCCGTTCATATAATCTTCCGCTTTAATTCCGGCTTCATTAAAAACGTCAAGATAACGTTGAAAATTAAACTTTTCATTCCAACCGTCAAATCTCGCTCCACGTAAAAATGCTTCATATACCGCAAGACCGACTTTTTCATCTCCGCGACTGATAAACCCCTCGATATAAGAAATTTCCGGTTCATGAGCTTTTACCATTACACGAGTTTTTCTGTAATAATCACGCAATGCTTTAATTCTGACAACAGCTTCTTCATAAGGTAACTGCGGAACATCTTGGTAAGGCGTGTGCGGTTTAGGAACAAAAGTTGCCACATTTAAATTAATTTTTAATTTTTTATAACGCTCCAAAACCGAATCCACAAATTTTTTGATATTTTCTACATCATTTCCTTCATCCGGAAGTCCAATCATGAAATAAAATTTTACCAATCGCCAGCCTTTAGCTATAGCAGCATCAAGAATTTGGTAAATCTTTTCTAGATCTACACGTTTATTTAATGAAAATTGTCCTTCATGACTTCCTGACTCAATTGCAAATGTTAATCCGCTTTTTCGTACTTCAGAAAGTCGGTCTAAAATTTCTGTATCAAAAGACTCAACCTTCAATGAAGGCAATGCAACAGAAATCTTTTTAGATTTATATTTTTCGTTAAAATAAGCAGTTAACGGTAAGATTTGAGAATAATCTCCGCTTGAAAGACTCGTAAAAGTCACTTCATTAACTCCGGATAATTTCAAACCTTTCTCCACTGTTTTCATAATGACAGAAGTATTTTTTTCTCTATACGGCTTATAAATAACTCCGGCTTGGCAAAAACGACATTTATTCGGACAGCCTCGCATTATTTCTACATTCAATTTATTTTGTACTATATCAATATTAGGAATAATAACAGAATCCGGACCGGTATCATTTACAAAATCCATATACACTTGGCGTTTGACTGGTTCCTTTGTAAATTCCGGAGAATAAATTCCGTCAATTTTAGACAATTCTTGCAATATTTCTCGTCTTGAATATTTTTTATTTTTCAGCTCTCTAAGTTTTGTTGCCAATTCTGCCAAAACTTCTTCACCTTCGCCCACACATGACAAATCTATAAAAGGATTATAAGGAATCGGATTTACCGATGCCGGTCCGCCGATAATTACAATCGGGTCATTTTCACCGCGTTCCTCACGTTTCAACGGAACTTTTCCGGAATGTAACAACGCTAAGAAATTAGAAAATAAAAGTTCATATTGAATACTGACACCAATAACATCAAATTCATTCAACGGCGTTTTAGTTTCCAAAGAAAATAACGGCAAATCCAGTTTTTTCAATAAAGCTTCAAAATCTTCCCAAGGAGAAAAAACACGTTCACATGAAGCAAACGGCAATTTATTTATCACATCATATAAAATCTTGATTCCGTAATTAGACATTCCGACTTCATAAACATCAGGATATGAAATAACCATACGAACTTCACTGTTTTTAAAATCCTTATCCGGAATCCCCGCTTCATTTCCGATATAACGCCCCGGTTTTTCAATTTCCATTAAATATTTCTCAATCTGTTCGAACATCTTTTTCTCCTTTTTTTAAACATTCCCCTATTAAAGAAAAATCTTACCATGAACGTTTTTCATTCACAGTAAGATTCTCTTTTAGTAAAAAAATTGCTTCAGCTAATAGGCTGAAATTCTATTTAATTTTATATTCATCATCAAACCCGTAGAAAGATAACACGCAATCAGAAAAGAACCACCATACGAAATAAACGGTAATGGAATTCCCGTAATCGGCATTATCCCCATTGTCATTCCCATATTTTCAAGAATATGAAACAATATCATACTCAGTAAACCAATACACACATAAATCGACCATGAATCTTTAGCTTTATACGCAATTGAAATTCCTCTGAAAAAATAAAGCCCGTATAAAAACAACAACAACAAACTACCCATATAACCGGCTTCTTCTGCAATTACCGGAAAAATAAAATCTGTAGCTTGTTCCGGCAAAAACTTATTCTGAATCATTTCCCCTTGTCGCCATCCTTTTCCGCTTATACCGCCGTTACCGATAGCTGTCATAGATTGAATAATATTGTAACCTGTATTCAACGGATCTGCATAAGGATTGAAAAATATTAAAAGTCTGTCTTTTTGATATTGTTTCAAAAACTTATTCGCAGGATAAGAAAACATAAGTCCTACAAATATAAAGGAAGCAAAAAATACATACCAATAAAATATAGGTTTAAAATTAGCTGCAATTCCTTTAATAATATCGAAATAAGCCAAAATACAAAGTGTAATTGTAAGAATAAAGAATAACGCAATTATAAAGATATATTTATAATTCATTATCAAATAAACAATTTCACTTTCATTATTAAAAAACAAGCTGTTTAATGTCGTTACCAAAGGCACAAAAGATACCGCAACAAATAATCCGAACGTATACAATAAATAACGTTTTCGGACACCGGCGACAAAAGATATTCCAAAGAAAATCGGAATAAACACTAAAGCCGAACCTAAATCCGGCTGAATAATAACCGCACCTACAGCAATTAATGCTATCAAACCGGCCTTACAAAAAACCTTCAAACTTTGAATTTCATTTTGATGTGCCGTATAAAATTTCGATAAAAACAACACCGTAGCTATTTTTAAAAATTCACTAAACTGAATTGAAATCCCCATTACGGTAAAACGTCTTTGTCCCTTTACACTTGGAAAAAAAAGCGTAAGCATTAATCCTATCAAACATGCGATATAAAAATAAAACGTAAATGACGAGATTTGGCTGGGTTTTAAAAATAATACGGTAAAAAACATAACAATACATATTATTGCAAACAGAATTTGTTTCAAATATTCCGTACGTAAATAAAGTTGTTTATTCAAATTAGCAGAATATATAAACATAATCCCGAACACTGTTAATCCGATTACAGTAAAAAACATAAAATAATCAAAATTACGAATCAGTTTTTTCCAATCCAAAATCTGCCTCCTCTAATCATTATAAGAATCACGTATCGGATACCAAAGTTTCTTAGCTGTAGTATGGAAATCTTCTTTATAAAACCAAGAATTTACAACCATCGCAGCGACATTTCCAGCATATTTAAGCGGATGACCGTTTTCGTATTCAATAAGAACAACTACGACGATTTGCTCTTTTGCCGGAAAATTAAGAGGTCCGAAACCGGTAAACAAAGAATGCGTCTGTTTCTTTGCACCAAATCCAACTTCTGCCGTTCCTGTTTTCCCCGCAAACTCAAGAGGCAATCTGGCAAAAGCTTTAGCCGCTGTCCCTGTTTTTACTACTTCACGCATTGAATGCGTCAAAAATTGAAAAGTACTTTTTGAATACGGAACTTGAGTTAATAATTCCGGAACTATCCTTTGTTTTACTTCTCCGGATTGGCCATCTACAATTTCCTTTACTATATGAGGACGATAAGATTTTCCTTGATTTGCAATAACACTTATGTAATCTGCCAACTGAACTAAAGTTGTTTTTACTTCCCCTTGTCCGATGCTACTGATTAATGTCAAACCACCGTACCAATTTACCCCCTGTTTTGCTGCCGCCTCTATCGACGGAATAAAACCATTTTTCTCAAAAGGTATATCAATTCCCGTACTGCGTCCCAATCCAAAAGACATTGAATATCTGGTAAGCTTTTCAATACCGAACATTATACTTGTATTATAAAAATAAATATCGCAAGAATTAGTAAGAGCTTCATTCAAATCTTGCCATGCATGAAAATTCCAACACCCAAATCTTTCATTACCTAAACGAAAAGCTCTGTTACAATAAAAAGTTTTTGAAATAGGAACTGTATCCTCTTCCAAAACAATCGAAGCCGGAATCATTTTGAAAGTAGACCCCGGAGGATATTCAGATTGAAGAGTCCTGTTTATAAGTGGAGTTCCCTGAGTATCAAGAGCCAATTCTCTTTTCTTATTACTATTCTCTTCAGTCTGCAAGATATAAATATTAGGGTCAAAATTCGGAAAACTTGCCATTGCAAGAATCTCACCGGTCGTAGGTCGCAAAACTACAACTCCACCTTTTCGATCCGCCAAAATATCTTCTACATTCTTTTGAAATTCCATATCAATAGTAAGAATCAAGTCATCACCGGGTGTCGAAGGTTTACTTCTGGCAATATTTTCTTTATTAACATTCATTTTTGCATCTATTTCATAAGCAATGAAACCTTCTTCACCACGCAAAACATCTTCATAACTAAGTTCTATTCCGGTTTTTCCGACCCAGTCCTGTGATTTATAACCTTTTTCTTTTAACTTAGAAAATTCATCATAATCAATATGCCCGATATATCCTATCGCATGGCTCAATCGTTTTTTTTCGGGATAATTTCTAATCAATGATTCCGGCATTTCTATACCGGGAAGCTTATCTAAATTTTCACTGATTTTTACAAAGTCATTAAAAGGAATATTTTCAGCTAAAACCAATTTCTCTCGTTTTTTAGATACTTTTTGCAACATTTGTTCCAAATCGGGATAATCAATACCGACAACTTTACTTACATACAGAAGCTCTTGTTGTCGCAACAAATTGTCTTTGCTTAATAATCTCGGATCAATAACAAGGTCATAGGATTTTACATTATTTGCTAATACTTTTCCGTCAGAAGAAAAAATACGACCGCGAATGGGCGGGAAGCGAGTTATAGATTCACGAGTTCTTTTTGAACGTTCACTGTAATTACGATTTTTAAAAACCTGAATATAAGTTACTCGAAACATAAGTGTCATTAACACTGTGAAAGCTATAACACCTATTATAAGTACACGTAAACTTAAATCTTTTTCTAAATTATTATCAGAAGAGTTATGCATCATGTTTCTTCACACTACTAATAAATTGATATACAGAACGGAAAAACGGAAATAATATTAATGATATCGCCAATGTATAAATATATTTGTAAACAACAGACATATTAAAATATCCCTGCATTTCTTCCGGCGATAAAAACAAATATCCAAATCCTAGGTATAAAACTACATAAATAGCAAAAGCTCCAGTCAATGATAAGATAGAAGCTAAAATTGACTCTGCATTAAAAAGACGATGCGGTGCCGTAGCAACATAACCTATTAAAAGGTAGATTCCCGCATTAAATCCTAACGGAGTTGAACCGGACATAAAATCCATAACTAATCCGCCGAAAAAACCTAAAAATATAGAATGTAAGCTATCACCTTCAAATAAAGCTATTAAAGTAATAAAAACAAGCAATATATCAGGACGAACACCGTAAAGTGTTATATTTATATATCTGACATATAAAAGTATTACTACTGCAAGAATCAAAAATAAATCAACAAAAAACTTTTTTATCAAAACGGATTCTCCATGCTTTTAAAATTATCTTTATCTGCATCCAGCATTAAAACTAAAACATATTCTAATTTACTGTAATCTTCAGACATCGTAACTTTAGCTTCATTATAAATCTCAAAACGTTTAGATGAAACTATTTCACTTATAGTTCCTATTTCAATTCCCTTACTGTAAAAAAAAGAATCTCCGGAAGTATAAACTAACGGACTGACACCATCACTGAGAGTAAACTCTTTCGGTACATATAATAATCGAACATCTTGATTAGGAGAACGTTGACCTTGTATTACACAATGTGTTCCGTTGTAATCGATTACAACTCCGACTTGTAAGTCGGGATTTTTCAACGTCATGACTTTTGAAGCAAACGGAGTTACCGCAAAGATTTTTCCGACTAAAGCTTTCCGTCCGTTTTTATAACTGATTACAGCCATATTTTCTTTAATTCCGTGCTTAGAACCTTTATCTATAACAAGATAATCAAACATATTCGCCGGATCACGTCCTATAATCTGTGCCGTAAGTGATTTATAATTGAAACTGTCACGTAACTCTAAAGTCTTTTTTAAATCTAAATTTTCTTTAATAATTACATTAAAGTCAATTAACATCTTTCGATATTGTTCCAATTCTATCATCGCCAAGTTTAATTGCTGTTCCAGTTTATTTCTTTCTGCAACAGCATTTACAACTCCATTTACACCTTTTCCGGTCGAATTAAAAATATATTGAAACGGATAAATTAAAGAAAAACCTATTTTACCTGCAGAAACACCAACTTTAGTCTCTGTCAATCCTATTAACATAACAGAAACAATCAACAGGACAAAAGTTGTTAGTCCGCGTTTATGATTAAAAATAAAATCTAACATAGTTTATTTTTGTCTTTTTTCGATAAATTTTCCTGCACCTAACGCAACACAAAGAAGCGGATTTTCTGCAATAATTACCGGAACACCTGTTTGCTGTGCAACTAATTTTGATAATCCTTTCAATAATGCACCGCCACCGGTAAGAACAATTCCGCGTTCTACAATATCAGAAGCCAATTCCGGCGGAGTCTGTTCCAAAGTTTTCTTTACTTCTTCAATTATCTGACTTACAGGTTCTTGTAATGCTTCACGAACTTCATTTGAATCAATTTCTTGAGTTTTCGGCAATCCACTGATAGCATCTCGACCGCGGATTTCAATTTTCTTTGTTTCACCTTCAGCATAAACATTTCCGATTTTAATCTTGATATCTTCTGCTGTTGATTCACCAATCATCAAGTTGTGAACCAATTTTACATATTTCAAAATTGATTCATCAAACTCATCTCCACCTACACGTATAGCATTTGAAATAACCATACCGCCCAACGAAATAACTGAAATCTCAGAAGTACCACCACCGATATCACAAATCATATTTCCGGCAGGTTCATCAATTGCAATATTAGCACCGATTGCCGCAGCCATTGATTCTTCAATAAGGAAAATTTCACGTGCACCGGCTTGTTCTGCCGCTTCTTTTACCGCACGTCTTTCTACTTCCGTAATACATGAAGGAATACCGATTGCAATTCTAGGTTTTGTTTTTAAAATATTTTTAGGCGAAACTTTTTCTATAAAATATTTAATCATCTTTTCTGTTGTTTCAAAATCTGCAATTACACCGTCACGTAAAGGTCTGATAGCTATAATTTCACGATGTGTTCTACCCAACATTTTCTTAGCTTCCAAACCACATGCAATTACTTTTTTTGTTCCGCGTTCTACCGCAACAACTGACGGCTCTGAAAGTACAATACCGCGTCCTTTTACATGAACCAAAGTATTTGCTGTTCCTAAATCAATTCCCAAATCCAAAGAAAATAAATCAGATAGTTTTCCCATAATCCCACCCCTTTCTAACTCTATAAAAATATCTATAGATAACAAACGTCATAAACAACTATTTGTTAAATTCACAATCGTTTTCCGGCTTTCAAATGTCCCGGATCTATCTCTATTGTCTTACGCCATTGAGCTCTGGCTTTAATATTGTCGTGATAATAAAGATAGTAAATCTCTCCACGTTGAAAATATGCTTCCGCATTATTTTCATTTAACTCAATTGTTTTATCAAAATATTGCAAGGCCTTTTCATACTTTCCTAATTCAAAAGAAATCATTCCCAAAGTAAACAAGGCCTTTTCTTTATTTTTAATTTCAGCCGAAACATCTGCAGTTTCTTGCAAATACTTCATCGCCTCATCCATACTTCCCATGCGATAACAATTTATTCCCATAGAAAGCAGAACCAAATCGTTTTTTTCCAAATCCTGCGAGCGTAACAAAATTTGATTAGCCTTATCATATTCTCCGATGTAAGAATACACCAACCCCAAAACATAAAGCAAATCTATACGTTCATTTCCGCATTTTATGGCACGATTAAGATATTCAATACTCTGATTATAATATCCTTTTCCGTAATAATAATAAATCTTACCGATACAGAAATAAACATTTCCGAGTAAATCATTTGCCGAATAAACCACAGAAACCTTTCGCAAATCTGTCAAAGCAAGTGAAAAATAAACACTGCGTTTACTGCTGTCATGCTCCGCTTCACCTAACAAATAATAGGAAAAACCTCTGTATACCAAAAACTCCGGCTGTAACGGATTATTACGTAACTCCCCGTCCATTTTTTCAATCAATTCAAGATAATTTTTATTGGCATAAAGTTCACTGTAAGATTCTTTTATTGCGAGCTTTTCTTCTCTGTCATGTCGAACATATCGCACACAATAAACAACACCCCAAATAATTGCGGATAAAAAAGCTACTACCAGCAGAGCATTAAAAAATATATGTATATAATGTTTTCTTGCGTTCTTTCTGCCTACATAAGGCTGATATCCATAACTCAAAACTTTTTCCTAAATAATCTATATCTAATAATTAAAAACAGTGTTTCATATAACAAATACTGTTTATTGTCAATGTAACAAGAAAAATTACCTATCTGAATTATTTTCAAAATTGATAATAATCCTTTATTATTTGCAAAAAAAAATCACATTCACTCATTCATTGAATCTTTTATCTGGCGAATTTTCTCAAGTCGCTTCGCCATTGTTTGTTCAAAACCAAAATTTTTAGGCTTATAATAAAGCCGATTTTTCAATTCATCCGGTAAACATTGCATTCCGGTAATCGGCATTTCATAATCATGAGCATATTTATAGCCTTTTCCGTACCCAGCCTCTTCCATCAACTTTGTCGGAGCATTACGAATATGAAGCGGCACCGGTAAATCAGGAAACGCCTCTATATCACGAGTAATAGCATTTAATGCAGTATAAAGAGAGTTAGACTTAGGAGCCAAAGCATTATAGACAACAGCTTGCATTATAGACAATGTAGCTTCCGGCATTCCCAAAGATTGTAAAGCTTCTTTTGCTGCTATAGCAATTTGCAAAGCTTGAGGATCCGCCAATCCTATATCTTCACTGCTGCATTGAATCACACGTCGCATTACTGACATCGGGTCATCGCCGCTTTTTAATATTTTTACGGCATAATACAATGCGGCATCGGCATCTGAATTTCGCATAGATTTATGAAGTGCCGACAAATAATCATAATGATAATCTCCGTTTTTATCATAACTCGGAAGTCGCCCTTGCAAGACTTTTTGTATAATTTCTTTCGTAATAACAACTTTCTTTCCGCTGCCGGCTTCGTATGACAATTTTACAGCCATTTCCATAATTCCCAACGCACGCCTTGCATCACCGCCGGCAATATTCGCAATATCATCCAACAATTGTTGCGGAAATTCCAAATCTTGCCCAACGGCTTCAGCTGATTTTTCAAGTCCGCGTTGCAAGATTTTAATAAGCTCTTCATGTCCCAACGGTTTAAGAATAAAAACTCGCATTCTGGATAACAACGGAGAAATTACCGAAAATGACGGATTTTCCGTCGTTGCCCCGATAAGAATAATAGAACCGTTTTCAACGTATGACAAAAACGCATCTTGTTGGGCTTTATTAAAACGATGAATCTCATCAATAAATAAAATTGTTTTCTGATGAAAAAAGTTAAACTTCTCTTCTGCTTCTTTCATAATATCTTTAACTTCTTTTATTCCCGATGTTACGGCACTCATAGCAATAAAAACGCCCTGAGTCTGCTTCGCAATAATATTGGCAAGCGTTGTTTTTCCGCAGCCCGGAGGTCCCCACAAAATAAAAGATGATAAATCATCATTTTCAATCATTTTTAACAGCAAAGAATTTTCACCTGCCACACTGTGCTGACCGATATATTCTTTCATTGTAATCGGACGTACAAGTTCTGAAAGCGGTGACATAAAAATCGGCTTTTGTGCCATATAAAAACCTCCGATTAATTAATCTGACTCAAATTAAAAATTCTGGCATTCTCATTTTGCATTGCATAAAATTGTGTTGAAACACCGAAAAAACCAAAACAAAAATATCCGGCAATAACTTCGTTTTCCGTAACAAAAACTCTTGTGTGTAAGGTCAAATATTCCGGAACTCCGCGTTTTTTTAATATATCTGCAATTTTCATTCTCCCGTTTGCCGTTTCCAATTCATCCGCATTTTTCAAGCTGCGTATTTTCAATTGACCGACATTTTGTGAAAATGCAAAATCACCTTGTTGATATCGCCCTGTTTCCTCGCAAAACTCGACATTATAATCAATCTCATTCGGATAAAACCATAAATAAGAACCTTTCGACTGAATATTCATACCGTGTTTTTTTATATCAATATTTTTTGCATTCATAACAAACGACGTTAATTGCCGTCCGGGTTGAATATTAAAACAGTAACAAATTTTCTTTATTATTCTGGAACGAATCGCCATAGGTTGCAATGAAAGCTTCCGCTTATCAAGACACCAAACATTACAAGTGCAATGAAATAAAACATCTTTTAATCTTCTTTCCGTTTCTTCTTCCAAAAATTGAACATCATTGTCAAGATTTTCAAAAATTGCCTCAAATGATTTTTCCAAATTACCGGATAAAGTTTTCAATATCGGAAGAACTTCATTGCGAATCCTGTTTCGTTTATAAAGCGGTTGACTGTTAGTTTTATCTTCAACATATTCGACAGTATTTTTTTCTACATAATCATTGATTTGCGAACGTGTAACACAAAGCAAAGGTCTTATAATATTATGATTTACCGACGGAATAGATGACAAAGATTGCAAGCCGCCGCCACGCAACAAATTAAGAAAAAAGGTTTCTATTTTATCATTCATATGATGTGCGGTTGCTATAAAGCCGTATTTTTCACGTTCCAAAATATCGTAAAAGAAATTATATCGAATCTCACGTGCTTTATTTTCTATACTGCCGCAATTTTGCCATTCTTTAACATCTACACTATGAAAAAAAAGCGGCAGTTTGTATTTCTCTGTAATTACCTTTTTTACAAAGCTTTTTTCCGCAACCGAATCGTCGCCTCGCAAATTGTGATTGACATAAAGCACACCGATACGCATTCCGGGCAACGTTTTCACTAAAACATCAAGAAGTACCATGCTGTCACGTCCGCCGGAACAGGCAACAAGAATACCGTTATTTAACTTTTGCGAATCTAATGAATTAATAAAGTTGTTAATCTTTTGACTGATTTTTTCCATTAAAAAGACTCATTGCCTGTGCTGTATTACCGTGAAGAATCCATTCCAAAGACTTTTCAATCTGCACAAAAGTTTCATCATTAAAAGTTTTAAGTTGCTCTTCAGAAAAGTTCCCCAACACAAAATTAACAAGGGTACCGTGAACTTCCGGAGCACCTACTCCAATTTTTACTCGCTGATAATCTGAAGTCCCTAATTCTTTCTCAATATTTTTCAATCCGTTATGGCCGCCGGCACTGCCACGTTGCCGAATACGAATCGCACCGAACGGCAGAGAAATGTCATCATAAACGACAAGTGTTTTATCTATAGGAATCTTAAAAAATGACATAGCTGATGTAACAGCCTGTCCGCTTAAATTCATAAAGGTTTGCGGTTTCAAAATAACCACACTTTCACCGAAAAGATTGCCCTTAGAAAAACAGTAATTATTTTTTTTCTTAAAATCATCAAAGCTATTTTTCTGTACCAAAAAATCAGCAAATAAAAAACCGGCGTTGTGACGGTTAAATTGATATTCTTTTCCCGGATTTCCGAGACAAGTAATTAAAAACATAAAACTTTCCTTTTATAAGATGCTTTCTTATAAATAAAACATTCCATTTTGGCAAGTACGGTGAGTACACGAAGTGTACGAACGAAATGTTTACTTTAGTAAACATCGATGTAGTACGGTGAGCATGGAACATGCGAACGAAATGTTTCCGTAGGAAATACCAAGCGAAAGCTTAATGGCACACACTGTTCTACAAGGTAAGATTGAGACTTCTTAACAAAGAGAGAATGAACTACCGTTAGGAGTATGTTTTTTCTCTTTGGGGTCAAAGGGGTATTTCTCTTTTTGATTACAAAAAAAGAGAAATACCCCTTAAAACTTCGTTGTTCTTTGAACAATAATTAATATTTGTGCCGACTTGTCGGCGAATTGAATTTTACCCCAAAAAAGAATTTCTTAAACTTTGAACCAAAGTTTAGTTCCGTGCCGGCTATGCCGGCAAAATGCCCCCAAACCCAAATAGTTTGCCCGGCAAAACCGATTACCCCCCCGAAATGGTTTTATAAAAGCCCTCCCGCCTCGGGAAAAAATGCACCTTATCTCTACTACAAAGTTGACAGTTTTTTTTTTTTTTTTAAAAACTTATTGATTAAAATTCAAAAGTAAAAAAAAGGAGAAAAAAAATGTTAAAGTATGCACTTCGTGTGTATCTTCTCACACCGGAACCAACCCACTA